>DASROS010000018.1:0-8565 GCA_035646775.1 Thermoleophilaceae bacterium
TCGTAGGGCACGTAGTCGCCCGGCACGTACGCGTCGATCGGCAGGTCCACCCGCACGGGCTCGGCCGCCTCGTCGGCCGAGTCGCCCGCCAGGGAGGCCACCGCGTCGTCGAGCATCGACACGTACAGCTCGAAGCCCACCGCCGCCACGTGGCCGGACTGGTCGTCACCCAGCAGGTTGCCCGCACCACGGATCTCCAGGTCGCGCATCGCGATCAGAAAGCCCGACCCCAGCTCGGTGTAGTCGGACAGCGTGGACAGCCGCGCCGCGGCTTCGCCGGACAGCACTGCCGCGGAGGGGTAGAGCAGGTAGGCGTAGGCGCGCTCGCGCGACCGGCCCACGCGCCCGCGGATCTGGTAGAGCTGGGCCAGGCCGAGGTCGTCGGCGCGCTCCACGATCAGCGTGTTCGCGCTGGGAATGTCAAGGCCCGACTCCACGATCGTGGTGCACACGAGCACGTCGGCCTCGCCGCGCAGGAAGCCGAGCATGACGCTCTCCAGCGCCTTCTCGTCCATCTGGCCGTGGGCCACCCTCACGCGCGCCGTCGGGCACATCGCGCGCACCCGCTCGGCGGTCTCATCGATCGTGTCCACCCGGTTGTGCAGGAAGAAGGTCTGGCCCCCGCGGGACAGCTCACGCTCGATCGCGCCGCGCACCAGCTCCTCGTCGTACTCGCCCACGTAGGTCTTTACCGGGCGGCGACCCTCGGGCGGAGTCTCGATCACCGAGATGTCGCGCAGACCGGCCAGCGACATCTGCAGCGTGCGCGGGATCGGCGTGGCCGACAGCGACATCACGTCCACGCGCAGGCGCAGCTGGCGCAGCAGCTCCTTCTGCTTCACGCCAAAGCGCTGTTCCTCATCCACGATCAGCAGGCCCAGGTCCTTGGGGCGCACGTCGCGGGAGAGCAGGCGGTGGGTGCCGATGAGGATGTCCACCTTGCCCTCGGTGAAGCCGTCCAGCACCTCTCGCGTCTGCTTGGCCGAGCGAAAGCGCGAGGCCATCTCGATCTGGAACGGGTAGTCGCGCAGCCGCTCGGTGAAGGTGCCGAAATGCTGCTGGGCGAGCACGGTGGTCGGCACCAGGAACATCACCTGCTTGCCGTCGGCCGCCGCCTTGAACGCCGCGCGCAGCGCCACCTCAGTCTTGCCGTAGCCCACGTCGCCGCAGATCAGGCGATCCATGGGGCGGGCCTCCTCCATGTCGGCGCGCACCGCCTCGATCGCCTCGAGCTGGTCGGGGGTCTCGCGGAACGGGAACGCCGCCTCGAAGTCCACCTGCCACTCGGAATCGTGCGGGAAGGCGTGCCCGGCGCGGCGCTTGCGCTCGGCGTACAGGTTGATCAACTCGCCGGCCAGCGCCTCGGCGGCGCGGCGCGCCCTCAGCTTCATCTGCTCCCACTGCTTGCCGCCGAGCTTGGACAGCTGCGGGTCGTCGGCGTCGGCGCCCACGTAGCGGCTGATCTTGTGCAGCTGGTCCGAGGGCACGAACACGCGGTCGCCGTCGCGGTACTCCAGCTCCAGGTAATCGCGGGTCACGCCGCCCACGGTCTTGGTCTCGAAGCCGGTGAAGCGCGCGATGCCATGGTCCTCGTGCACAACCGGCAAGCCCGCGCGCAGTTCGGTGAACGAGGCCAACGCGCCCGACCCGGTGCGCGGTCCCGCCGGCCGCTCGGCGCGGCGGCGGCGAAGCAGGCGGTGCTCCGGCAGGATCGCCAGCTTCAGGCTGGGCGACAGGAAGCCCTCGCGCAGGTTGGCCGCGGCGAAGGAGACTCCCGGCTCGGACGGCGCCGGCTTGCCGTCGAGGAACGCCGCGCGCACACGGTCGAGGTTGTAGGCGGCGCGCTCGGCCTCCCCTCTGCGCGCCCACGCCACCACGGTGCGGTAGCCCGAGCGCACGAGCTTCTCCAGCTCGGGCTCGGCCTCGCGCAGCGAGCGCGCCGCGGTTCCCGCAGCCTGGGCGCGGAAGCTGTGGGGCTGGTCGCCCGAGATGCTCGACAGCGACAGGGCGGCGCGCTCGGACAGCGTCTCCTCCAGGCGCTCCGGAGCCACGTAGAGGTGGTGAGCGTCGGCGTCATGGAAGGAGGTGGTGACGTCCTCCCAGTAGTCGCGCAGCGAGGGCGCGAGCTCCTCCTCCGCGGCCACGGCCACGAGCGCGTCGGCGGGCAGCAGGTCCAGCAGCTCGCCGAAGCGGTCGACGGGCAGAAGCTCCGCGATGTCGGGCCGCTCGGAGGCGTCCTCGGTCGCGGCCATCTCCGCGAGCTCACGCTGCTCCGGCCCCAGCTCGGCCGCCGGCTCGATGTCCACGCGCTCGACCTCCTCGAGCGAGCGCTGCGTGAACGTGGAGAAGAACGTGAGCCGCTCCACCTCCACGTCGAACAGCTCGCAGCGCACAGCGCGCTCTTCGGTGGCCGGGTAGACGTCGAGGATGTCGCCGCGCAGCGCGAACTGACCGCGGTCCTCCACCTGGTCGACGTTCTCGTAGCCGCAGGCCACGAGCTGGGCGGTGGTCTCGTCCAGGTCGAGCAGACCACCCTTCTCGATCTTGAAGCCGTGGGGGCGCAGCTCGGGGTCGGGCACCTTCTCGGCCAGCGCCACTGCCCCCGCCACCATCACGGCGGCGCCTTCCCCGGTCTCCGCCCCTGCTTGGAGGGCGTCCAGCGCGGCGATGCGCAGGCCCACGAGGTGGGGCGGTGGCGCGAGGTGCGACTCATAACGAACGCCGCGGGCCGGGTAGAGGAACACCGGCCGCGGATGAAGGAACTGCTTGAGGTCGGCGGCGAGGTCGCGCGCCGCGCGGTCGTCGCCGGCCACCACCAGCGCCGGCCGGTCCGGCTCGGCGTCGAGCAGCGAAGCCAACAGATAAGGGCGCAGGCTCGCCGACACGAACGCGCGCTGGGGCGCCTCGCGCGCCGCGGCGCCAAGGGCCTCGACCGCGGGGTCGTCGTGGGCGTATCTGAGTAGTTGGCGAAGCGACACGGGCACGCTCTGCGAAGCAGCCGGCTCGGCCGGCTGCGCACGATGCCTTCTCGGCCGCCCGGCGGCGCCGCGCGGCTCTGGTTCGATTCTAGGGCCGGGCGGGTACGGCCCCCTTCAACCAGCCCCCTGAGGCGCCCTAGTGGGTCACGAGCCGGTCGAGCTCGTCCGCCGCGCGCTCCACCAGCTCACGCACCTCGTCCGTGGACTCCGAGAACCGGCCCAGCACGTGTGCGGACACGATCTCGGGGTCCGTTGAGTCCGGGCGGCCCACTCCCACCCGGATGCGGTGGAAGTCGGGGCTCCCCAGCTCCGCCCTCAGCGACTTGAGCCCGTTGTGGCCGGCCAGCCCTCCCCCCAGCCGCGCCTCGACGCGGCCAAAGGGCAGGTCGATCTCGTCGTGCACCGCCACCACGCGATCCAGGTCCACGTGCAGCGCGCCCCGCGCCGGGCCCGCCGAGCGGCCCGCGTCGTTCATGTAGGTCTGGGGCAGCAGCACGCCCACGCGCGGGCCGCCGGGCCCGGTGCGGCCGTCGGTGTAGAGGCCGGCATAGCGCTTCCTGGCCTTGGGCAGCCCCCACCGCTCGGCGGCCAGCGCGGCCACCTCGAAGCCCACGTTGTGGCGGGTGCGGGCGTAGGACTCGCCGGGGTTTCCCAGCCCCACCACCAGCCAGTCGACCCTGCCCGAGGCCGGTCCGTCGCGCCCGCCCTTGCGGCGCAGGAGCGCCATTGCAGGGAGAGCTAGCTCTCGTCGCCGGAGTCCGAGGCGTCCTCGCCGCCGGACTCGCCGCCTGCCCCCTCGGCTGCCTCGCCCTCGGCACCCTCGGAAGGCGGCTCCTCGCCCTCTGCGAGCGGCTCGCCGTCCTCGCCCACGAGCTCGGTCTCCTCCTCGACCTCGGGCTCCTCGACCTTGGTCGGGGGGACGATCGTGGCGATCGTGAACTCCTCGGGGTTCTCGGCGAGGAAGTCGACCCCCTCGATGGCGGGCACCTCGGCGAGCGTGAGCGTGCCGAGGATCTCCATGTGGGAGACGTCGACCACGATGCCGTCGGGGATGTCGGTCGGCAGCGCTTCGACTTCCAGTTCACGGGCCACGTGCTCGAGCACGCCGCCCTCTGAGACCCCCGGGGCCTCCTCGACACCCTCGAGCTCGATGCTCACCATGGCGTGGATCTTCTCGTCCAGGCGCACCTCGAGGAAGTCCACGTGCAGCGGCTCGCCGCGGACCGGGTGGTCCTGGCGCTCCTTGAGGATCACCGGCACGGACTTGTCTCCGCCGATCTTCACGTCGAACAGGGCGGCGCCGCCGACCAGCAGGCGCCGCAACTCGTGCGAGCCCACCTTGAAGGCCACCGGCTCGGTGTGACTGCCCCCGTAGAGCACGCCGGGGACCTGGCCGGCGCGGCGCAGCCGCCGCGCTTCGGCGGAGCCGCGCTCTTCGCGCCCCTCTACTGCCAGTGATGGACGCTTGCCGTCAGCCATGCGGCCGGCCATCTTAGTAGCAGGCTGGGGGCTCACGCCCCCAGACCCCCGTGGGTCGCTCCGGCGTTGGCTTCTTCTCGATCTACTCTGCGGGGATGGCCAAGGACGACCGCTCGATCCCCAAGGGCAGGATCCGCCGCACCGCGCAGGTGGGCTCGGTGATCGGGTCGCAGGGCGCCCGCTACGCCGGCACGAGGGCCGCCAACCTCACCCGCTCCGACGAGCGCGGCGCAGAGGAGATCGACCGCCGCCACGTCGAGGCCGCCGAGCGGATGGTGGACACGCTCGGGACGATGAAGGGGGCCGCGATGAAGATCGGCCAGCTGGCCTCGTTCATCGACACCGAGTTCCTGCCGCCCGAGTACCGGGAGCTCTACCAGGACAAGCTCTCCAAGCTGCGCAGCGAGGCGCCGCCGATGCCTTGGAAGAAGGTGAGCGCAGTGCTCGAGGAGGAGTGGGAGGCGCCGGCGGAGGAGCTGTTCGACGACTTCTCCGAGGAGGCCGCGGCCGCGGCCTCGATCGGTCAGGTGCACCGCGCCACGCTGCCCGACGGGCGCGCGGTGGCCGTGAAGATCCAGTACCCGGGCGTGGCCGAGGCGCTGCGCGCCGACATGCAGAACGCCGGGATGATCATGCGGATGGCCAAGGCGCTGGCGCCCGGCCTGGACGCCAAGGCGGCCGCCGAGGAGCTCAAGGAGCGCGTGCTCGAGGAGCTCGACTACGAGTACGAGGGCCAGAACCAGCGCACGTTCTCACGCGCGTACCGCGGCCACCCGTTCGTGTACGTGCCGGACGTGGTTTCGCGCCTGTCCACCGGCCGCGTGCTGGTCACCGAATGGGTCGACGGCATCGGCTTCGACGAGGTGAAGGACCTACCCCAGACCGACCGCGACCGCTTCGGCGAGATCGTGTTCCGCTTCTGCTTCGGCTCGATCTACCACCTGCAGCACTTCAACGCCGACGCCCACCCCGGCAACTACATCCTCATGAACGACGGCAAGGTGGCCTTCCTGGACTTCGGGATGACCAAGCAGCTGGACTCCGAGCAGATCGAGCTGGAGATCGCGGCACTGCGAGCCGCCTTCGACGACGACCCCGAGCGCCTGCGCCTCGCGCTGCACGACCTCGGCTTCCTGCGCAACCCCAAGAAGGTGGACGCCGAGCGACTGATGCAGCACGTTCTTACCGTGGGCGGCTGGTACATGGAGGACCGCGAGGTCACGGTGGACTCCCAGCGCGTGATGGACGCGATCGCCGCGGTGTCGGACCCCCGGTCGGACTTCTTCGACCTGATGCGGCGGGAGAACGTGCCCGCCAACGAGCTGATGGGCCGGCGGATGGAATCTGGCGTGCTGGCGGTGCTCGGCCAGCTCAACGCCACGCGCAACTGGTGCGCGATCGGCCGCGAGTGGTGGTTCGGCGACGAGCCGGCCACCGAGCTGGGCCGCGAGGAGTGGGCCTACTTCGAGTCCAGGGGCGAGAAGCGCGGACGGCGGGTTAAAACAGCTGGTTCTCGCCCTGGAAGATCTCCGAGACCGAATCGTCGGTGAAGATCCGGCGCACCGAGTCGGTGAGGATGTCCGCCGTGGTGAGCACGTGGATCAGGTCCGGGGCGCCCTCGCGCGGCGGCACCGTGTCGGTGACCACGATGCTCGCCAGCGGCGACTTGGAGAGCACCTCGAACGCGTTGCCCGAGAACAGGCCATGGGTGGCCACCGCGTGCACGCTGGAGGCGCCCTCGTCGAGCACCGTCTGCGCAGAGGCGGCGAGCGTGCCACCCGTGGCGATGATGTCGTCCACGATCACGGCCACCTTGCCCTTCACGTCGCCGATCACGTAGCCGATCTCGGCCACCTGCTGCGCGGGCCGCTCCTTCTCGAGCAGGGCATAGGGCGCACCCACCTTCTGAGCGAACTTGCGCACCAGCTTCACGCGGCCGGCGTCGGGGGCGATGATCACCAGTTCCTGGCCTCCCAGCTGGTCCTGCACGTACTGGGTGAGGATCGGCATGGCGGTCATGTGATCCACGGGCTTCGAGAAGAAGCCCTGGATCTGGCCGGCGTGCAGGTCCATCGTGACCAGACGGTCGATGCCCGCGGTCTCGAGCAGGTCGGCCACCAGCCGGGCGGAGATCGGCTCGCGCGGCGCCGACTTCTTGTCCTGGCGCGAGTAGCCGTACCAGGGGTTGACGGCGATGATCCGGTGCGCCGAAGCGTGCTTGGCGGCGTGGGCCATGATCATCATCTCCACCAGGGAGTCGTTGGGCGTGAGGCCCTCGCGCTCGGAGCCGCAGGTGGACTGCACGATGAACAGGTCGGCGCCGCGGATCGAGTCGGCGTAGCGGCAGTAGACCTCGCCGTCGGAGAAGGTCTTCAGTCCGGCGTCGGTGAGGCCGACGCCCAAGCGCTCGGCGATTTTCGCGCCCAGGTCTTGGCTGGCGCGGCCGGCGGCGATCATCAGCCGCTTGTCGTACTCGGCCGTGATGTGGCTGCCGGCCACCGGCGCGTCCTGGGTCTCGAGCGGGCTCATCCGGGCGTTTCGTCCTTCTTGCGCTGCGCGTATCCCTCGACGTTTCGCTGCTTCGAGCGGGCGATACCCAGGGCGCCCTGAGGCACATCCTCGGTGATCACCGAACCCGCGCCAGTGTACGCCTCGTCTCCGACGCTCACCGGGGCGACGAACGAAGTGTCCACGCTGGTCTTCACCCCGCGGCCGATCGTGGTGCGGTGCTTGTTCTGACCGTCGTAGTTCGCCGTGATGTTGCCGGCCCCGATGTTGGAGTCCTCACCCACGTCGGCGTCGCCGATGTAGGACAGGTGGGGCACCTTCGTGTTGGCGCCGATGCTGGAGTTCTTGACCTCGACGAAGGTGCCGATCTTGGCGCCGGCGCCGATGCGCGCGCCGGGGCGCAGGTAGGCGAAGGGGCCGACGGTGGCGTGGTCGTGCACCTCGGCCTCGACGAGGAACGCGTGCAGCGCGGTCACGCCGTCGCCGAGCGTGGAGTCCGTGATGGTGGTGGCGGGACCGAGCACGCAGCCGGCGCCCACGTTCGTGGCTCCGCGCAGCGTCACTCCCGCTTCCACCGTGGTGTCCTCGCCGATCTCCACGCCGGCCTCCACGCGCGTGGAGGCCGGGTTGAGGAAGGTCACGCCCGCGTGGGCGTGGCGCGCGAGGATCTGGCGCTGGGCCACCTCCTCCACGGCCATCAGGTCGGCGCGGCTGTTCACGCCCATGGCGCTGAGCACGTCTGTGGTCATGTGGGCGGCCACCGGCCGGCCCTTCTCGCGCAGGGCCGGGAACACGCCGGTGAGGTAGAGCTCGCCGCGCTGCTCGCCCACCTGTTCCAGCGCCGGCCACAGGTCGGCGGCCTCGAACGCGTAGGCGCCGATGTTGATCTCGCGGATGGCGAGCTCCTCGTCGCTCACCCCGTCGGCGTGCTTGGTCTCCACGATCCGGTCCACCGAGCCGTCCGCGGCCCGCACGATGCGCCCGTAGCCGGCGGGGTCGAGCTCCTCTGTCGTGAGCAGCGTGGCGGCGGCGCCCGCGCTCTCGTGGGTCTCGACCAGGCGCCCGATCAGCTCCTCCGAGACGAGCGGGTGATCGCCCGACAGGACGACGGTTGTGCCGCTGTCAGACGCCTGCCCGCGCGCGGCCAGGATCGCCGCGCCGGTGCCCTCCCCCTCGCGCTGCTCCGCCACGGTGACCGTGTCCGGCAGGCCTTCCGCCACGCCATCGCCGGGCCGCGTGATGCACACCACCTGGCCGGCGCCCGCAGCGCGCGCGGCCTCGATCACCCACTCGACCATGGGGCGCCCGCACACCGGGTGCAGCACCTTGGGCAGCGACGAGCGCATGCGCGTGCCGCGCCCGGCCGCCATGAGGAGGACCGTGAACCGCTCGGGCATGGGAGCGGGAGCGTAGCGCCGGCGGGCGGTGGGCCTCAGGCCGGGACGTGGCAGACGGCTTCGACATTGTTGCCGTCCGGGTCGAGCACGAAGGCGCCGTAGTAGTTCGGGTGGTAGATCTCGCGCACGCCGGGGCCGCCGTTGTCCGACGCGCCCGCCTCCAGCGCCGCCGCGTGGAAGGCAGCCACCTGCTCGCGCGACTC
>DASROS010000019.1:0-4024 GCA_035646775.1 Thermoleophilaceae bacterium
TTCAGCAGCCGGTCGCGCAACTCGCGCTCGTCCTCGGGCGTGGGGTCGAAGCGAGCCACGTCGGGGAGCGTGTCCAACGCCTCCAGGCCGAACAGCTTCTGGAACAGCTCGGTGGTCCGGTAGAGCACGGCCCCGAAGCGCGAGCGCCCCGACTCCTCGATCAGCCCCCGCTCGAGCAGGGTGCCCACCGCCGACTCCGAGGACACGCCGCGGATTCGCGCGATCTCCGGCCGCGAGGCGGGCTGCAGGTAGGCCACGATGCCCAGGCACTCGGCCTGTGCCTGCGTGAGCGGAGGCGTGCGGGGTCTGGATAGCAGCCTGCGGGCGGCGCGCTCGGCCACCGGGTCGGTGGCCAGCGAGAAGCCCCCGGCCACCTCGCGCAGCACTACGCCGCGAAAGCCCTCCGCGTAGTGCTCGCGCAGGCGCTTGAGCGCCTCCAGCACCTCACCCTCGGAGGACTCGGCGGCGTCGGCCAGCCGCTCCAGCGACACGGGCTCGGGCGAGAGGAACAGCAGCGCTTCCACAACGCGCGCGAGCTCGTTCACTCGACTCCCACGCTCACCGTGATCGGTCCGAACGCTTCGGACTGGCTCCAGCGCGCCTCGCCGGCCTTGTGCAGCTCCAGCAGCGCGAACAGGGTGACGGCCTCGGTGAGCCGGTCGGCGCCGCGCACGGCCTCGTCGAAGGTGAAGCTGCCGCGGCTCGAGAGCAACGAGCGCATGTGCTCCAGGCGCGACTCCAGCGACACGCGCGGGCGGGCCAGGTGGCCGAGATCGAGCTTGGGCGGCATCCGCAGCAGCCCGCCCACCGCCTCGGCGAGCTGGTCGGCGTCATAGGAGGGCTCGGCCAGGTCCACCGACACGCGCCGCAGGTGCGGCGGCAACGGTGCGGAGCGGTAGCGGAAGCCCTGCTCGGCCTCCAGTCGCTCGCGGAGGAACGCGGCGACGCCGCTGTAGCGGCGGTACTCGAGCATCCGCGCCAGCAGCTCCTCGGCTGCCTCGCCCGGCTCGAGGTCCAGCGCGTCGCCCTCCTCGCCGGGCAGCATCAGGCGGGACTTGAGCTCCAGCAGCGCGGCGATCAGCACCAGGAACTCGGTGGCCGCCTCCAGGTCGAGCTCGCCCTTGCGCTGCAGGTGGTCCACGTAGGCCACCACCACGTCGGCCAGCTCGACCTCGAGCAGGTCGACCTCCTCGCGCAGCACGAGCGTGAGCATGAGGTCGAAGGGACCCTGGAAGACCTCCAGGTCCAGGTCCAGCTCGGCGACGGACATCGAGGGCAGACTAGAGCGGGCGGCCGACGGCGCGGAGCCGGCTAGAAGCGCGGGAGGCGCCTACCGCCCGCGTCGGCGATCACCTGCCGCCACAGCCGCCGCACCACGTCCGGGTGCCGCGCTGCCACGTTACGCCGCTCGCCCGGGTCGCGGCGCGTGTCATACAGGCGCTTCTCGCGGCCCCGGTTGTCGGAGATCAGCAGCCAGCGTCCGTCTCCGGCGCTCACCCAGCTGCCGTAGCTGGCCGTGAAGATCCGGCGCCGCGGCGGCGGCTTGCCTCGCAGCAGCACCGACAGGTCCACCCCGTCCATCGGGCGCGGCACCGGCCGGCCGAGCATCGACAGCACGGTGGGCGCAATGTCGTGGGTGGAGGCGAAGTAGTCGCTCGTCCGGCCGGCGCCCCGGCCCGCGGGGTCGCGGATGAGCAGCGGCACGCGCGTGATCTCACGGTGCATCTGGTCCTCGGTCTTGCCCACCTCCCCACGCTCGCCCAGCAGAACGCCGTGGTCTGACAGCAGCACGATCAGCGTGTCCTGCATCAGGTCCAGCTGCTCCAGGCGGCCGAGGAACAGCCCGAGCCAGGTGTCCACCATCGCCAGTTCGGCCGCGTACAGGTTGCGCACGCGGCGCATGGCGGCGCGCGAGAGGTTGAACTGCTTCAGGGCGCCGCCGGGCGGCGCGAACGGCTGGATCGGCTTCACGGCGCCGATGCGGCCCGGGCCGAAGCGGCGGAGGTAGCGGGGCGCCGGGTCCCACGGCTCGTGGGGGTCGAAGCTGTCCACCACCAGCGCGAAGGGCTTCCGCCGGGCCACCGCCTGCTCCACCCACCGCGCCGCCTCGGTGAACACCCGCGGCGAGAGGTAGTCGGTCTCGTCGCCGCGGCCCTTGTTTGCGGTGAGGTACTCGCGGACACGGCGCTGGGTCGTAGTACCGCGCAGGTTGGGCAGCAGGTGGCGGTTCACCGTGCGCCGGGTGACGGGCCGGCCGGGCGGCTTGCCGCGGTAGGGCACCTGGCCCTTCACGGTCACGGGCTGGTCGAAGCGGGCGCGGAAGCCGTCGTAGGCCCCGGAGAGGATGTGCGGGTTGTCGGTCACATAGCCCGTGTGCCAGCCGGCGTTGCCGAGCACGTCGGTGAACACCGGGACGCGCCGGTCGATCGACTGCCAGCCGGGCTCCTGGGGCAGTCCGGGCTGGGGCCGCCAGCCGCGGAAGGGGTACACCCGGCGGCCGGTCATGATCGAGCGGCGGGCCGGGATCGTGGGGAACACCTCCGGCCGGAAGCGCGAGAAGCGCAGGCTCTCTCGCGCCAGCCCGTCGATCGCCGGAGTGCGCACCCGCCGCCCGCCGTAGGCGCCCACGTGGTCGGCGCGCACGTTGTCGAGCACGATCACGATCACGTTCCGGGCCGCGGCGGGCGCGGCCAGCGCGCGCGGGCCGAGGGCGCCGAGCGCGGCCAGGCTCGCGGCCGACGCGCTGCCGGCCTCGAGCAGCCCGCGGCGGGTGATCCCGTCACCAGGCAGCTCGCTCATCCCGAGGCGGGGGGCCCGATGCCCATCGCGGCCCTGACCTCGGCCAGGGTCTCCGAGGCGATCGCTCGCGCACGGTCCGCCCCGATCTGGAGCACGCGCTCCAGATCGGCCTCGTCGCCGCGAAGCTCGGCGTAGCGCTCGCGGACCGGGCGCAGGTACTCGGCCACCGCCTCGGCCACCGCCGTCTTGAAGTCCCCGTAGCCACGGCCCTCGAACTCGCGCTCGATCTCCTCGGGATCCACCCCCCGGATCACCGCCAGCACCTCGATCAGGTTCGACACGCCCGCCTTGTCGGGCCCGCGCCGCACCTCGGAGCCCGAGTCGGTCACCGCGCTCTTGACCTTCTTGAGGATCGCCTTCTCGTCGTCGTCCACAAAGACCAGGCCGCGCTCTCCGCTGCCGGTGGTGGACATCTTCCGCGTGGGGTCCTGGAGGTCCATCACCCGGGCGCCGGTGGCGGGGATGCGGTGCTCGGGCAGGACCAGCACATTGCCGTAGGCGGCGTTGAAGCGGTCGGCGATGTCGCGCATCAGCTCCACGTGCTGGCGCTGGTCGTCGCCCACCGGCACCTCGTGGGCCTTGTAGGCCAGCACGTCGGCTGCCTGCAGCACCGGGTAGTTAAACAGCGCCGCCGACACCAGCTCCCGCTGGGTGGCCGACTTCTCCTTGAACTGGTGCATGCGGTTGAGGTCGCCGTGCGCGGTGACCGAGGCCAGCAGCCAGCACAGCTCGGTGTGCTCGTGAACGTCGGACTGGCGAAAGAGGATGCAGCGTCCGGGATCCAGACCCGACGCCAGCAGCATGGCCGCCGTGTCGTAGGTGTAGCGCGACAGCGCCGTGGGGTCGTAGCGCACGCTGATCGCGTGCAGGTCCACGATGCAGTAGATCGCCGGGGCGCCACGGTCCTGGCCCTCCACGTACTGGCGGATGGCCCCGATGTAGTTGCCGAGGTGCTTACGGCCGGTGGGTTGGATGCCGCTGAAGATGCGCACGCGGCGGGCAGTCTAGGGGGCCCCCCCCCGTCGCTTCTCGTTGGGTGTTCTGACCGGGGTGGTGTCTAGCGTCGTGGCTGGTCTCGATGGCAACGATGGGGAAGACTTGGAGCGCGGCGCAGGCGGTGTGCCCGCGGCCTGAGCACGTCGGGTCTGGGGTGCGTTTCGACGGTAAGTACGGCAAGCCGGGGCATCGTCGCCAGCTCTATCGGTGCATGCCGGGCAACGGCGAT
>DASROS010000020.1:0-8663 GCA_035646775.1 Thermoleophilaceae bacterium
CTGCTGGAGCGCGGCGAGGGGGACGATCTCGAGCGCCCGTTCGTGGGTGGAGGCCAGCACCACGTAGGCGGCCGCGCCGTCCTCGTGGGCGCGTAGCCAGTTCACCGCGGTCACGCACCAACGGTCGCCGGGCGCGAGCCCGGGGAAGTGGTATTCAGGCATCGGCGTGCTGAGGTCGTTGCCGATGCGGCGCTGGTGCTCGAGAAACTCCGCTGTCGCCACTGCGCAGATCGTGTGGCTGCCCCGGTCCTCGGGGCCTGTGTGGCAGCACCCGTCCCGGTAGAAGCCGGTAACGGGGTCGCTGCCGCAGGGCTCAAGCTCTGCACCCAACACATTGCGATCGATCACCGCACCAGTATCGCCCGGCGAGCCGGTCAGCGATGACAGCCCCACCCATCCTCTGTCGCGCCAGGTTCCCGAACCGGACGCACACACCGGCCTGCGCTCAAGGCTCGCCTCGCAATTTTAGTGTCGCTCTTCGCGCGCTGCAGCCGCGGCTGCTGGGCCTGCTGCGCTCGCGGATCCGCGGGCCCGAGCAGACGCTCGAGGACGCCTGCTCGTTTGCGTGGGTGCAGCTCATCCGCCGCCGGCGCTGAGCTCCGGGCCCTCGGGTCGCTGACGGTCGTGCCGGTCGACTTTCTCAGCGCCGCGCAGATCGCCAGCTACGGCCGCTACGGAGAGGCGCCGTCGGCGCGCCAGCTCGAGCGGTTCTTTTTTCTTCGATGAGCGCGACCGCGAGCTGATCGCCGAGCGGCGCGGCGATCACAACCGGCTCGGATTCGCGGTCCAGCTCGCGACGGTGCGGTTCCTCGGCGCGTTCCTCGCGCACCCGGCCGACGTCTCGGCCATCGTCGCCAGGAGGGTCGCCGACGAGATCGGCATCACCGAGACGGGCTGTCTGGCGCGGTATGCGCGGCGCGAGCAAACGCACCGCGAGCACGCCGGCGAGATCCAGCGCGCCTCAAGCCCGACATGACGGCGATGAGCCACATGTACCGCCGGGCATGGCGGGCGGGCCTGAAGACGACCTACTACCTGCGCACGCTCGGCGCGTCGAGTATCGAGAAGTCCAGCGCCGCCCGTGTCGAGCCCGCGGCCGCGCCGGCGCTCCCGCCGACCGCGGCGGAGATCCAGGCCTGCTCGATCGAGGCGATGCGCAACGGCGAGGAGTGCGAGGCCTGCCAGTGAGCGCGGTCTGTTGCCGCGCTCCCGCGGTATCGTTTCGCGCGAATCGAGTCGCCCCAGCCGGGGTCAGGGAATCCGGTCGAAGTCCGGAGCTGACGCGCAGCGGTAGGAGATGTTGATTCCTGCCGGGACAAATCCGACGGATCCGACAACACGACCCCGCGAACGGGTCGACGGCAAAGGAGACGTACCCGTGGCACGAACCGCCGTGTTGGGTTTCCCCCGGATCGGGGCGAAGCGCGAGCTGAAGGCCGCGCTCGAGGACTACTGGGCCGGACGGTCGAGCACCGCCGCGCTGGAGGCGACCGCGCGTGAGATCCGCGCCGCGAACCTGTGGGCCGGAACCCAGGCCGGCATCGACGTCCTGCCGGTCGGGGACTTCTCGCTCTACGACCACGTCCTGGACGTGGCGGAGATGGTGACGCTCATCGCCGAGCGCCACGGAGGAGCGGAGGCGAGCGGGCTGTCGGCGCACTTCCTGGCGTGCCGCGGGGGCGACGGCGTGACGCCGCTCGAGATGACCAAGTGGTTCGACACCAACTACCACTACCTCGTCCCGGAGCTGACGCCCGGCCAGTCCTTCGCGCTGCGCGCGGACAAGTGGGTGGCGCAGCTGCGGGAGGCCGGCGAGCTCAGCGTCGACGCGCGCCCGGTCGTGCTCGGCCCGGTATCGCTGCTGCTGCTCTCCAAGGGCGTCGCCGAGCCGCTGTCGCTGCTGCCGGCGCTCACCGCCGTCTACGCGGAGCTGCTCGCCGCGCTCGCCGCCGCGGGCGCCCGGGAGGTCCAGATCGACGAGCCCTGCCTGGTGCTCGATCGCACCGATGCGGAGCTCGACGCGTTCGCCGACGCGTTCGCGACGCTGTGCCCGGCCGCGCCGCTCGAGGTCTGCCTGGCGACGTACTTCGAGGGCCTCGATGAGCGTGCGCTGCAGCGCATCGCGCGGCTGCCGCTGGCCGAGCTGCACGTCGATCTCGTCCGGGCGCCGTCGCAATTGGACGCCGTGCTCGACGCGCTCCCCGCCGGTGCCCGGCTGTCCGCGGGCGTGATCGACGGGCGCAACGTGTGGGCGACCGACCTGGATCTCGCGCTCGACCGCCTGGACCGCATCGTCGCGAGGATCGGAAGCGACCGCGTGACGATCGCACCGTCCTGCTCGCTGCTGCACGTCCCCTACAGCGTGGCGCGCGAGCAGGGGATCCCGCAAGAGGTCCGCGAGTGGCTGGCCTTCGGGCAGGAGAAGCTGGAGGAGCTCGCGCTGCTGGCCCGCGCGGTCGACGCCAGCCACGCCGATCGGGACGAGCTGCTGGCCGACGCCCGGCGGCGGATCTCGGCGCGGCGCGTGTCGCGGCTGACGAACGACGCCGCGGTGCGCGGCCGGGTGGCGGCGCTGCGCGAGGAGGACTACGCGCGTCCGGTGCCCATCGACGAGCGCCTGGCCGCGCAGCATGAGCGGCTGGCCCTGCCTGAGCTGCCGACGACGACGATCGGGTCGTTCCCGCAGACCGCGGAGATCCGCGACGCGCGGCGGCGCTGGCGGTGCGGCGAGCTCGACGCCGAGGCGTACGACGCGTTCCTGCGCGAGCAGATCGAGCAGGTCGTGCGCGAGCAGGAGCAGCTGGGCCTCGACGTGCTCGTGCACGGCGAGCCGGAGCGCAACGACATGGTCGAGTACTTCGGCGAGCAGCTGAACGGGTTCGTGTTCTCGCAGTGGGGCTGGGTGCAGTCCTACGGCAGCCGCTGCGTGAAGCCGCCGATCCTGTTCGGCGACGTGTCGCGGCCGGGCCCGATGACGGTGCGCTGGTGGCAGGAGGCCCAGGCGCTGACGCAGCGCCCGATGAAGGGCATGCTCACGGGCCCGGTCACGGTCCTGCAGTGGTCGTTCGTCCGCGACGACCAGCCGCGCAGCGAGACCTGCACCCAGATCGCGCTGGCGATCCAGGATGAGGTCCTGGACCTCGAGGCCGCCGGTGCCGCCGTCATCCAGGTCGACGAGGCGGCCCTGCGCGAGGGGCTGCCGTTGCGCAAGGCCGACCAGGACGACTACGTGCGCTGGGCGATCGACTGCTTCCGCCTGACGGTCGCTCCCGCCGCACCGCAGACCCAGATCCACACGCACATGTGCTACTCCGAGTTCGGGGAGATGATCGAGCACATCGCGCGCCTGGATGCGGATGTGATCTCGATCGAGGCATCGCGGTCGGGGATGGGGCTGCTCGATGTCTTCCGCGACTTCGAGTACCCGGGCGAGATCGGCCCCGGTATCTACGACATCCACTCGCCGCGCGTCCCGTCGACGGACGAGCTCGAGCAGTTGCTCGAGCTTGCCGAGCAGCGGATCGGGCGCGAGCGGCTGTGGGTCAACCCCGACTGCGGCCTCAAAACCCGGGCCTGGCCCGAGACGCGGGAGGCGCTCGCGAACCTCGTCGAGGTGGCCCGGCGCCGCCGCGCAGCCCAGCCCGCCGCGCGGGCATGAGCGCGATCCTCGACCGGCTTCCGGCGCTGGCCACCACCGGCGTCGGGAGCCTCCCGTTCGCGAGGCCCGCCGAGGCGGCCCGCCACGCTCTGGGTGCGTACGCGGTGCCGTTCTGCCCGCAGCTGCCGCGGCTGGACGGCGACATGGTGAGCGAGTGGCTCGGAGCCGACCCGGGCCGCTGCGGCTGGACGGCCGACCGTGATCGAGAGCGGCCCGCGGCGTGGGATGCGTTCGTCGAGCAGCTCGCGGCGAAGCCGCCCGATCACGGGATGGTCAAGCTGCAGGTCACCGGTCCGGTCACGCTGGCGATCGCGCTGGAGCGTGGCGCCGGTCGCATGGGGGCGGGCGCGAGCGTCGTCTCGCTCGCCCGTGACGTCTGCGTGTGGCTGGCGGCGAACGCGGCCGGGCAGGTGAGTCGCCTGGCGGAGGTCGGCATCGACGCCCTCGTGGTCGTCGACGAACCGGGACTCGCGCAGGCCGGCGTCAGCGCGGTCGAAACCGAGCTCTGGGATCCGCTGCGATCCGTGTCGTCCGCGTGGGGGCTGCACGTGTGCGGACGGGTCCCCTGGGACCTGGTCGGTGCGCTCGAGCTCGACGTCCTGTCGTTCGACGTGGCCGTCCATGACCTCGCGGCGGAGTCGCGGCCGGTGCTCGAGGCGCTGCTGTGCCGCGGAGGCCGGATCGCATGGGGGGTGCTCGATCCCGTAGGTCCCGAACAGGCAGGAGATGCGAGCGGCCGCGCCGCCGCCTGCGTGTCGGCGACGGTCCGCGACGGACTGCCGCTGGAGCGGGTTGCGCAGCTGAGCCTGCTGACACCCTCGTGCGGGACCGGGCGTCTGTCCCCGGCGCGGGAGCGGCTTGTCGCAGCGACGCTCGACGCCGCGGCGCAGTCCACCCGCGATGCCGTCGCCGCGATGGCGGCAAAGTGGGGTTCCGACACAAGTCTGCGTGGGGCAACACTAAAGCGTTAGGAAGCGTCAATCATCGGGTGTTGGGTTTGATGAGGTAGTTCCACTCGCCGTGGAACTCGTCGCGGGCGAGGTTGACGGTGGCGAGTTCGGCGGCTGTGACCTTGATGCCGCGCTCGTATTCGTTTTCGTCGAGTTGGGCGTAGACCTTCAGGCCTGCGGTTGAGGTCGTCGCGCCGATCAGCGAGACGACCGTTTGGCGGGAGATCAGTGGTTGGCCGCGCCAGTTGCGGGCGATGTAGCTGAACAGGCGGTGCTCGATCTTGTTCCATTTCGAGGTGCCGGGCGGGAAGTGGCAGACCCTGATCTGTAGGCCGGTGTCGTCGGCGAGCCGCTGCAGCTGAACTTTCCAGAGCCGCAGCCGGTTGCCGTTCGAGCCGCCGCAGTCGGCGGTGATCGTCAGCGTCGTGGCGTCCGGGTAGCGCGTTTGGCCGAGGTGGCGCCACCAGCTGGCGATCGAGGCGACGGCGAACTCGGCGGTGTCGGCGTCGATCCCGACCGACACCCAGCCCTCGTCTGAGCCGATGTCATAGACGCCGTAGGGGTTGACCTTGCCCAGCGCCTTGTCTTTGAAGTCCTTGGTGCGGACCTGCACCGGCTCGCCCTTGGGGCGCCACTGCTGACCGGCGTTCTTGAAGTCCCCGACCAGCTCCTTCTTCTTCGTGTCGACCGAGATCGCCGGCTGGTCGGCGTCGAGCGCGACCTTGACCGCCTGGTTGATGTGTCCGAACTGGGCGTCGCGATCGGGATGCGACGCCCCCTCCAGGGTCTTGCGGTTGGCCTGCAGGCTGTAGCCCAGCACCCGCAGCAACTTCGCGACCGTCTCGTGACTGACCCGATGACCCTGCCCGCGCAGCGCGCCGGCGAGCGTGCGCACGCTCTTGGCCGTCCACCGCAGCGGCGACTGCGGGTCGCCGCGCGCCTCATCCGCGACCAGCGCCTCGAGATCGCAGAGCAACGTCGGGTCGGTCTCAGTCAGCGGCCTGCGACCACCGCCAGCGCGGCGCACGCGGCCCGATTCAAGCTGCTCCCCCGAGTCCAGATCACCAAGGCCCCGCCGGACCGTGCCCTCCGATACGCCGGTCGCTCGCGCCACAGCGGCGATCCCCCCATACCCACACGAGCGAGCCTCCGCTGCCGCCCACAGCCGCAAACGACGCTCATCAAGCTCCCCCGCCAGCGCCCGATAGCGCTCCCCGATCGCGTGCTCGTCGATCACTCCCCGCCAGTTCTACATAACCAGCCCTAACCCTTCTACTTGTTCATAGACGCGCCCTTAGTTAGCGTGCGTTCCTGTTCCGTTACTACCCAAAGGCCGTGCCGTAGCGCACCTTGATGTCCACGCCCTCCTGGTTCGCGTAGCGGTCGAGGAGGGGGCCGACGAGGTCCTGCTCGCGCCCGGAGTAGATCGTGAGCTGGCCCGAGCCGCCACCCCCGCCGAAGCCACAGCCGGATAGCGCCGCGACGGCGAGCAGGCCCAAGACGGTGAGGAGCTGCGCATGGCGAGTTAGGGTACCCTAAGTTCAGGTCTGGTGGCCGCCCCGGGCTGTACCCGCCGGGCGCAGACGCTAGAATCGATATCCGACCGCCCAGAGCGGATTTACGGACCCGACGCTAGGACACGATGGCAGCCACTGACACGACGCGAATCGCACCGCCGAGCCCGATCGTCGAGGACGAGCAGGGGCAGTTGATCGCGAAAAGGGGCATCTCGCGCGAGGTCATCGCCGAGCTCTCCAAGGTCAAGGGCGAGCCCGACTGGATGCGCGAGCTGCGGATCAAGTCCTACGAGATCTTCGAGCGCAAGCCGATCCCCACCTGGGGCGTGGACCTCTCGAGCCTGGACCTCGACGAGCTTGTCCTCTACAGCCCGCCCACGGCGGGCCGCTACGACGACTGGGACGACGTTCCCGCGGACATGAAGCAGACCTACGAGGACCTCGGCATCCCGCAGGCCGAGCGCGAGCACCTCGCCGGCGTGGTCGGCGTCTGGCGCCAGGAGCCCGTCTACGAGGCGCTCAAGCAGGAGTACGCGGACCTCGGGATCCTGTTCTGCTCCATGGACACCGCGATCACCGAGTACCCGGACCTGGTGCGCGAGTACTTCATGAAGAAGTGCGTGCCGCCGCAGGACAACAAGTTCTCTGCGCTGCACGGCGCGGTGTGGTCGGGCGGCTCGTTCCTGTACGTGCCCAAGGGCGTGAAGGTCGACCTGCCGCTGCAGGCCTACTTCCGCATGGAGGGTGCCAACGAGGGCACCTTCGAGCACACGCTGATCATCGCCGACGAGGGCTCCGAGGTGAACTACATCGAGGGCTGCACGGCCCAGACCTACAGCGTCAACTCGATGCACTCCGCCGTCGTCGAGATCTTCGTCAAGGAGGGCGCCAAGGCGCGCTACACCACCGTCCAGAACTGGTCCAAGGACGTCTACAACCTCAACACCAAGCGCGCGATCGTGCAGGCCGAGGGCACCGTCGAGTGGGTCGGCGGCTCCATGGGCGCCAAGGTCGTCATGCTCTACCCCGGCTCATTCCTGATGGGCGAGCGCGCGCGCGCCGACCACCTCAACGTCGGCGTCGCCAGCGGCGACGTCTGGAAGGACACCGGCGCCAAGGTGCTGCACCTGGCGCCGAACACCACCTCGAACATCCTCGCCAAGTCAATCTCCAAGGACGGCGGGATCATGGGCTACCGCGGCCTGGTCCGCATGGGCCACAACTCACAGGGCTCGAAGTCCCACGTGCAGTGCGACGGCCTGATGATGGACGACCGCTCGCGCTCGGACACCTGGCCCGACATCCAGATCCAGAACCCGCACGTCACGGTCGCCCACGAGGCGGTCGTCGGCAAGATCTCCGACGAGCAGATGTTCTACCTGCAGTCGCGCGGGCTGACCGAGGAGGAGGCCGCCGCGATGATCGTGAACGGCTTCATCGAGCCGGTCACGAAGGAGCTGCCGATGGAGTACGCGATCGAGCTGAATCGGCTGATTCAGCTCGAGATGGTCGGCAGCGTCGGGTAGCCGGCTGCAAAGCTTCGCCAGGCGGCGTCATCACCCCTTCGGGGTACACGCGGTCGCTCGCGTGCGCAGCACGCGCCGCTCCCTCTTCCCTTGCCTAGCTCGCTTTTCGCTCGGCTGCTTCGTAGCAGCGCCACTGCGCGGGGTGCCCGCGAAGCGGGTCACCCCGCCAGCAGGGCAAGCGGGGACGCCGCCAGGCGAAGACTTGCAGCCGGCAAAACGGACACGAAATTGGAGGAGCGACCACTAGGAGATCCATGAGGCCGAGAAGCTCGTCCTCGTGGTCGCCATCGGCCACCGGCGCGACATCTACCGTCGCGGCTGAGCGACGACCACCAGCACGAACCACGCCGACGATGACTGGGCGCGCGCCGGCAAGCCGGAGCGCCGCGCTAATCGCTCGCATTGGGAAGGAGCACTGTGGTCGGTCGGACCTGTCGTGGGACGCCGGCCTGTGCTTTGAGTCGAAAGGGGAGCGAGCCGAGCGTCGGCGGAGACTGCCCCTTCCGCGAAAGCAGCAGTAGCTATTGGCTGCGTTGTAGGGCCGCGCCGCCGAAGTCCATTCGACCATCAGCTGGGGGTGGGCTCGTCTGGGCCCCGGCTCGTACGTAAGTTGCGCGCGCTGCAACGTGGTCGATGTCCGTGCCCGTCCACATGTCGTAGCAGCCGCGCTCCTTGGCGCGCGCGGCGAGCGCCTCGACGAGCGACCCGCCCGATGCCCTGGTGGCGGCGCGCGGGCTAGCCGGCAGGGTCGTAGGCGACGAGCAGGTGGTGGGTCGGCTCCGCCAGGAACCGCCGCGTCGATGTCGGGCTCGTGGTCGAAGGGCGAGCGGGCGGCGAGCACGGCGTGCTCGTCGGCGGTGCCCGGGGGCGGATCTCAACGCGCATGGCCTGACGGTATCGACACGTTCGCCCGGACTGCCGCTGGCGCGAGCAGCAGCGGGAGCTCCCGGCGCGCGTCCCGGCGGCGGGCGTTTTCGGACCCGCGGCCGCTAACTCCTCGGCGACCCTGAGG
>DASROS010000021.1:0-5358 GCA_035646775.1 Thermoleophilaceae bacterium
GTGGTTCTCGCTGCTGCGAAGCCTGCCCGGATGATCGACTTCCGCTACCATCTGATCTCGATCATCGCGGTCCTGCTCGCACTCAGCATCGGCATCGTGACCGGGTCGGGGTTTCTCGGGGGCCGTCTGCTGCAGGAAGTGAGGAGCGCGGCCCGGCGGGTGGCAGATCGCAACCAAACGCTGCGCCTGGAGAATTCCGAGGTGAGAGAGAGAGCCGAGGCCGCGGAGGCCGCTCTCGAGGCTCTCGAACCTGGGCTCTTGGACGGGGCCCTGCTGGCCCGCACAGTCATGATGCTGGAGTTCGAGGGCGCCGACGAGGATGCCGCGGGCGAGGTGCGGGCCGCGGTGGAGAGGGCGGGGGGGCAGATCGCCGGGGTCATTCGCTTTCAGGAGGGGCTCTCCCTCGAAGACGAGGCCTCGCGAGCAGAGTTCGCCGCGTTGCTGGACGGCGCCGGCGCGGCGCCACCCGACCTCCGGCTGGCCCTCGCCGATGCCCTCGGCCGGGCACTGAATGAAGCCGCGGCGCCGCGCGACTCCGGAGACCAGGCGGGCCTCGGGAACCTGCTCACAGGCCTCGAAAACACCGGGTTGGTGGTCACAGAGAACCTCCCGATCGTCTTCCCCTCGGGCACCGACTTCGTGGTCGCCGGCGGCGCAGTCCCCGAGCCCGCATGGCCGGCGGCCGACTTCGCCGTCACGATGGCCCAGAGGCTCGCCGAGCGAGAGGGTGGGGTGGTGGTGGTGGAGCCGACCCAGAGCACATGGGATATGGCGGGGGCCGTGCGCCGCAACGGCGCCACGCAGGCGGTCGTGTGGACCGTCGACAATTCCGACACGGTCCTGGGCCGCGTGGCGTCGGTCCTCGTCATCGAGCGGGCCGGGAATCGCCCCGCAAATCACTACGGCACTCAGCCCGGCGCCTCGGCGGTGGTTCCCGGCCCCGAGCCGTGATGCCGAGCCCCCCGAACGGGTACAGCCCTTATGCAGCCCCCGCCCCCAAACTGGCTTTGTGCCAGGAAGCGTGCGGAATCCGCCCCTTATCTGGCAAAGAGCCAGCTGAGGGGCGGGCAGAGGGGCGGGTCCCACCGGCCCATGACTTTTCGAGGTGACGCTCACGAACAGGCCTTCGCTGGCGCGCGGCGCGGCCGCCATAACCCTCGCGTCCACCCTCTCGCGCCTCACCGGCTTCGTGCGCGTGGTCGTGGTGGCCGCGGCCATGGGCACGACCTATCTTGCCAACACCTATCAGACGGCCAACAGCGCACCGAATCTGCTGTTCGAGCTGCTCGCCGCCGGGGTGCTCACTTCGGTGTTCGTCCCCTCGTTCGTCGACTACCTCACCAAAGGGCAGGCCGGCGCCGCGTGGCGGGCCGCCGATGCGCTGACCTCGATCGCAGTCGCCGCCCTCGTCGTCGTGGCCGCGCTGCTGGCGCTGGCGGCGCCGCTTCTCATGCGCCTGCTGACCGTGGGCGTCGAGCAGGAGGAGTTGCGCGCCGCCGAGATCGCCCTCGGCTCCGACCTGCTGCGACTGTTCGCTCCCCAGGTGGTCTTCTATGGGCTGGGAATGATCATGACCGCGGCACTGCACGCCCACCGGCGCTTTGCCCTGGCGGCTGCGGCCCCCATTCTCAACAACATCGTGGTGTCGTGCGTGTATCTCGCCTACGCGGCGATGCGAGCCGGCCAGGAGCCCTCACTTCGGGGGATCAGCGGAGCAGAGACCATCGTGCTGGGGGCAGGCACCACTCTGGGCGTGGTGGTGATGACGGTGGTCCTTGCCCCGCAGCTCTATTCGCTCGGGTGGCGGCCTAGGTGGCACTGGGAGCCCCGCCATCCCGCGGTCAGAAAGGCCGCCCGCCTCGGCGTCTGGGCGCTCGGCTACGCGGGGGGCTATCAGGCCGGGCTCATCGTCGTGCTGCTGCTGGCCAACCGGGTGGAGGGTGGGGTGGCCGCCTACCAGTGGGCCTTCACCTTCTTCTACGTGCCCCATGCGATCCTCGGCGTGGCCATCTTCAACGTGCTGTTCCCGTTGCTCTCGCAGCTTGCCGCGCAGGGGGACGATCCCGGCTTCACCAAGCGCCTGACCGACGCCTCGGAGATGCTTGCGTTCGTGTTGCTACCTGTCGCCGTGTTGTTGGTGGTGTCGGGAGACGCAATCGCTCAGAGCGTCCTGCGCTTCGGCGCCATGACCACCGCCGGAGCCGAGCTCGTGGGCCGGACGCTTCAAGCTTTCGGCCTCGGGCTGCCGGCCTACTCGGGCTTTCTCGCACTAAGCAGAGCGTTCTACGCGCGCGGCGACGCACGCACGCCGGCGCTCGTGAATGCGCTTGCCATAGCGATATCCGCTACCTCGGGAGCCGTCATGTTCGTTGTGCTCCCCGGCGACTGGGCCGTCCCGGGGCTGGCGGCCGGCCACTCCCTGGGCTTTGTTGTTGCCGTGGGGCTGGGGGCTGCGATCCTGCGCCGCCGGCTGCCGCTGAGCACGTGGCTGACGCCGTCGGTGAAGAGATCTGCGCTTGTGGCGGTGGCTGCGGCCCCGGTGATGCTGGCGGCGCGCGCCCTGGTTCCTGTGAGGCCCGGAGTCGAAGCCCTCCTGAGCCTCGGCGCCACCGCGCTATCGGGCGCTCTTGTCTACGCGGGGGTCATGCGGGCGCTCAAGGCGCGCGAGCTGACCCTGCTCGCCTCGGTGCTCAGGCGAAACCCGTCGTGACCACAAGAGTGCTGCAGGTCCTCGGCTACTCAACCGGGGGCATAGCGCGCCACGTCGCAGACATCGTGCGCGCTCTGGATCAGAGCCACGGGCTCGTAATCGATATCGCCGGGCCCGAAGACCTGCCCGTGGCCCTGCCCAAGCCGCTCTATCCGGTGACCATTCCCGACGGGCTCTTTGGTCACCGCCGCACAGTGCGGTCCCTGGCGCGCCTGATCGGGGCCTCAGGCTACGACGTCGTCCACGCCCACGGGCTGAGAGCCGGCATCGACGCTGGCCTCGCCGGGCGCAAAGCCTCGGTGCTGAACATCGCCAGCGTCCACAACATCCTTGTTCCCGCGATCGCCGGGAGGGCCCGGGCCCGGGTGCTGGGGCCCATGGAGGGTCTCGTGGTGCGCCTGAACCAGCGGGTGCTGGCGCCCTCCGAAGACATCGCTCGGCGCTTGGAGCGGCGCTCCTCTTCCGCCGCAGGCCGCATCGAGGTGCTTCACCTTGGTGTAGGCGACCCACCCGCAGGGCTTCGGGGCCGGGCGGAGGTGCGGAGCGAGCTCGGGGTGGTGGGCTCGACGCGCCTGATCGTGACCGTGGCGCGGCTGGCTCCACAGAAGGCGCTGCACGTGTTGATCGAAGGGCTGTCGTCGCTGCCCGATACGGTGACCGCAGTTGTGGGGGACGGTCCCCTGGAACAAGAGCTGCGAGCACAGGCGGACGCCGCAGGCGTGGCCGACAGGATGCGGTGGCTCGGGGCGCTACCGGCGCCCTGGGACATCGTCCGAGCGGCCGACGTCTTCGTGCTGTCGTCTCACTGGGAGGCCTGCTCGCTCGCCGCACAGGAGGCGATGACGCTGGGGGTGCCGGTGGTCGCAACCGACGTCGGAGGGATGCCGGAGCTGATCACAGACGGCGTTTCGGGTCGTCTCGTGCCTGCCGCCGACCCCGCTGCTCTGGCGCAGGCACTGAAAGACACTCTCGATGATCCCTCAAAAGGCCGCTCCTATGCGGAAGCCGCCCGCCGCGGCCTGCGCCGCAGCTTCTCCACTCAGCAGATGATGGGACGCCTCAGAGACATCTATCTCGCCGCCGGCCGTGGCCGCTAGGACGGGCGCCCGGCGGCTGGCCTGCTCGAGCATCGCCGCCCTCCTGATCGCAAGCGCGGCACCCGCCGCGGCCTCTCCAGAGTGCTCGCGCGTCGTCCTGTTCGCTCTCCCCGGCATCACCTGGGCAGACGTCAACAACGTCGAGCCGCCCGCTCTGCTAGAGGCCGCGCGGGCGGGCGGTGTGGGCTCGATCTCGGTGCGAGTTGCGGGCCCCAGGACCTCCTACGCCTCGGGCTTCGCCACGTTGGGGGCCGGGAGCCGGCTTCAGGGGGACGACGAGCTCGGCCTCGAGATCACAGAGCTTGCCCGGCCGCCCTTCGTGCGAGCGCATGTGGCGGGCCTTCAGACGATGCGAGAACGGGCGGCGCGCGCCGGCTATGGAGCGGCGCCGGGGGCGCTCGGGCAAGCGCTCAGCTCGGTGGTGGTGGTCGTGGGCGACTCCCGCCCCGTCCTCGTCGGAGGCGAGGTTCCCTTCGCGCAGTGGGCCCTCCTTAGCGCCATGGACGAGTCGGGAACGGTGGAGGCGGCGGCGTTCGGGCCCGGGTCTCTCGAGGTGGATCCGGCCGCGGCGTCGTTCGGCGTCCGTACCAATGCCCAGAGGGCCGCACGAGCTCTCGAGGACGCCCTGGCACGGCCCTGCGGGCTCACGATCGTGGCGGAAGGTGATCTGATCCGAGCCGACCAGTGGTCGCTTGCCCTGCCGGAAAACCGCGCGAAATACGTGCGTTCTGCGCTGCTCGCCTCCGACCGGCTGCTGGCCGTGGCGAGGCGCAACCTCGATCAGCCCTCCGATCTGCTGCTGATCGCCTCGCCGACCTCGCCTGCGGCGGCCTCCGAGGCGCGCCTCGGTGTGGCGGTTGCGGAGGGACCCGGCTATCCCGCGGGCTCCACGCTCAGGTCCGCTTCCACCCGGAGGAGCGGCGTGGTGGCGCTGCCGGACGTGGCTCCGACGATCCTCGACCACCTCGGCATAGACGCTCCCGCAGGAATGATCGGCCGGCCCTGGTTCGGCGCCGCCGACGGCGGGCAACGGATCGCGTCCGCCATCGAGAGCGACCGCGAGGCCGCCTTCGTGGACGCCGTCACCGGAATGGCCGCGCGCGGCTTCATCGTCCTCCAGACCCTCGTCTACCTGGCCGCGGTCGTAACCGTCCTGCGCGGCCGTCGGTGGGGAGGGGCTCCGATCAGATTGTTGATACCGGGAGCGCTGGCGGTGGTCGCGTTTCCACTGGCGACCTACCTGATGGGGATGCTCTCAGGCGAGGCCCTCGGCAGTGTGCGCTTTGTGGCGTTGTTGGCGGCGTTCGATGTGGCCTTGGTCGCAGCGGTAACAATCGCTCTCCATCGCCCCCTGGACCGACTGCTGGCGCTCACAGCAGCCACCGCACTGCTGTTGATAATCGACCTCCTCACCGGTGCCCGCCTCCAAATCAACACGATCTTCGGCTACTCCCCGATAGTTGGGGGACGTTTTGCAGGCGTGGGCAACATGGCTTTCGCGGTGCTCGGCGCATCCGCCCTGGCCGCGGCGGCGCTGCTCGTCCACCGCGG
>DASROS010000022.1:0-8681 GCA_035646775.1 Thermoleophilaceae bacterium
CCCTCCACCTGCGGGATGGCGTTGAAGGCGATCTGGTGCGGGTAGACCGCGGGCGCGGGCAGCGCCTCGGCCTCGATCACGGCGCGGGCCTGGTCGTGCAGCTCCTCCACCGCCCGCTGCCCGGTGCCCGACACCGACTGGTAGGTGGACACCACCAGCCGCTCGAGCCCCACCGCATCGAGTATGGGCTTGAGCGCCACCGCCATCTGCATCGTCGAGCAGTTGGGGTTGGCCACGATCCCGCTGTGGTCCTCCAGCGCGTCGGGGTTCACCTCGGAGACCACCAGCGGCACGTCGTCGGCCATGCGCCAGAACGAGGAGTTGTCCACGGCCACCGCGCCGGCCTCGGCGAACCGCGGCGCCCACTCCTCGCTCACGCCCGAGCCGGCGGAGAAGAGGGCGAGGTCGAAGCCCTGGATCGTGTCGTCGCGAAGCGGCGCCACGGTGAGGTCGCGGTCGCCGAAGTCGATCCTGCGGCCGGCCGAGCGCTCGGAGGCGAACGGCACCACCTCGTCGGCGGGGAAGTGGCGCTCCCGCATCACGCTGAGCATCGTGGAGCCCACGGCGCCGGTGGCTCCCACCACGGCCACGCGCATGACTAGGCCGCCTCGTCGGGCCGGATGACCGGGCGGTGGTCGCCCTGCACGTCCTCGCGGCGAATGGCGTCGGCGCCGAGGTCGAAGGCGCTGTGCAGGCCGCGCACCGCATCCTCGACCTGCTCCTCGCGGATTACGCACGAGATCTTGATGGGAGAGGTTGAGATCATCTCGATGTTCACCCCGGCTTCGCCGAGCACGCTGAAGGTCCTCGCCGCCACGCCCGGGTGGGACTTCATTCCCGCGCCCACGATCGAGACCTTGCCCATGCGGTCGTCGGAGGCCACGTCGCCGATCCCGAGCTCGTCCTTGAGCGGCTCGAGAGCGTCGCGGGCGGCCAGCAGGTCGCTGCGCGGCACCGTGAAGGACATGTCCGCCTGCTGGCCGTCGGACTCCGGCTCGTTCTGGATGATCATGTCCACGTTCACGTTGGCGTCGGCGAGCACGGTGAGCACGCGCCCCGCGATGCCGGGACGGTCCGGCAGGCCGGTGAGGGTGATCCGCGCCTCGTCGGTGGAGTGCGTGACTGCTGTGACCAGGGGTCGTTCCATAGTGGTGTGCTCGGGCACGACGAAGGTACCTGGTCCGTCGTCGAAGCTGGAGCGGCAGTGGATCGGGATGCCGTAGTTGCGCGCGTACTCCACGGAGCGCAGCTGCAGCACGCCGGCGCCCGAGGCCGCCATCTCCAGCATCTCCTCGAACGAGACGACGGCGAGCTTCTTGGCATCCGGCACGATCCGCGGGTCGGCGCTGAACACACCCGCCACGTCGGTGTAGATCTCGCACACGTCGGCCCCGAGCGCGGCGGCCAGCGCGACAGCGGTGGTGTCCGAGCCGCCGCGGCCGAGCGTGGTCACGTCCGAGGAGGTGGACACGCCCTGGAAGCCCGCCACCAGCACGATCTTCTCCTCGTCGAGCGCGGTGCGGATGCGATCGGCACGCACGTCGAGGATGCGCGCCTTGGTGTGGGACGTGTCGGTCACGATGCCGGCCTGGGAGCCGGTGAGCGAGATCGCCTCGTGGCCGAGGTCGTTGATCACCATGGCCGCCAGCGCGCACGAGATCCGCTCACCGGTGGACAGCAGCATGTCCATCTCGCGCGGGTGGGGCCGGTCGGATACCTCGTCGGCCATGGCCACCAGCTCATCGGTGGTCTTGCCGCGCGCGGAGAGCACGGCGACAATCCGGTTGCCGTCCTCGGCCGCCTGCACGATGCGCCCCGCCGCGCGCTTGATGCGCTCGGCGTCGGCCACGGAGGTGCCGCCGAACTTCATCACCACGGTCTGCCCGTCGCGCATGTTGGCTGAGGCGGTCACGGCCGGGTGAGGTTAGCGTTCACCCCGTGCGCAGCCGCTTGAGGAACGTGTATGTGAGGAGGCAGCTGCTGGCCGCCCTTGCCGCCCTGGTGGTGCCCGTGGCGGTGGTCGTTCTGGTGACCGGCGGCGACGACCCGCCGTCGGTGCCCGAGGCCGGCAGGCAGGCAGCCGGGGAGCGGCGCACGTCGTTCCTCGCGCGCGTGATCCCGCCGGAGGCCGACGCGCCCGAGCGCGCCGCGGGTGTCCAGAACGTGCCCCGCGGCGTGGCCGAGCTGGCGCGGCGACTGCCCACCGAGCGCAAGGTGGCCCAGCTGTTCCTCCTCGGCTTTCAGGGCACCGACCTGACCTCGCCGATCTTCCGCCAGCTGCGCCGGCTGGACATCGGCGGGCTGGTGGTGGGAGGCGAGAACTACACCGATCCGAGCCAGCTGGCGTCACTCGCCGGCGAGGCCGGCGTGATCGCGCGCGACGAGCGCCACGTGCCGCCGTGGGTGATGGCCGCGCAGGACGGCGGCGAGTTCAACGCGCTGCCGGGGTTGCCCCCGGCGTCGGCCGCATCCGATCTCGCGACGCCCGCGCAGGCCGCCCGCGAGGCGAGCGCCGCGGGCCGCACGCTGCGCCCCCTCGGCGTCAACGGCCTCCTCGGGCCCGTCGTGGATGTGGGTGTGGCGGAGGATCCGGCCGTGGGGCCACGGGCGTTCTCCGACGAGCCGCAGCCGGTGGCCGCCTACGCGGACTCTGTGGTCCGCGCCTACCGCCGGGAGCGCGTGTTCACCGCGGTGAAGCATTTCCCGGGTCTGGGGTCGGCCTCGCAGTCCACCGAGCAGGGCCCGGCCCAGGTGGGCCAGTCGCCGGAAGAGCTCGACAAGCGAGACCTCGTGCCCTTCCGGGCGGCCATCGATGCGGGTGCCCCGGCCGTGCTGCTCAGCCACGGGCTGTACGCGGCGGACGACTTCGTGGTCCCCGGCTCGCTCTCGCGCCGCATCGCCACCGACCTCCTGCGCGACAAGCTGAAGTTCCAAGGCGTGGCGATCACCGACGACCTGGCGGACCCGCCGATCACCGCCCTGGGCACCGTGCCCGGCTCCGCGGTCCAGGCGATCCGCGCCGGTGCGGACATGCTCTACCTGTCCGGCCCGGCCGGCGACCAGCAGGCCGCCTATGTGGCGGTGCTGCGGGCGGCCCGCAGCGGCGAGATCTCACGCGCGCGGCTGGACCAGGCTGTGCTGCGCGTGCTGTCGGCCAAGAAGGACTACGGGCTGATCCGGTGAGGCGGCGCGGGCGCCTTGCCCAAGCGCGACAAACGGCGCAGTAAGGGTCGACAACGGGTGCGGGGCGCCTTTCCGGACATAGTGACCGTCAAGTCGCCCCGCACCTCTCCCTTTACCACCGCCGTGGACGCGGCGCGGTCATGGGACCGCCCGACGCTAGAGAGCGCTGCGAGCGCGCAGCGCCCGGCCAAGCGTGATCTCATCGGCGTACTCCAGGTCCGAGCCCACCGGCAGCCCGCTGGCCAGCCGCGTGACCGCCACGCCGGGCGCCCGCTCGCGCAGGGCGTCGGCCAGGTAGAGGGCGGTGGCCTCGCCCGTGGTGGTGGCGTTGGTGGCCACCACCACCTCGCGCACGCCGTTGCTCGCGGCGCGCTCGACCAGCTCCGCGATATGCAGGTGCTCGGGGTCCACCCCGTCGATCGGCGACAGCGCCCCGCCGAGCACGTGGTAGCGCCCGGAGAACTCGTTGGTGCGCTCGATCGGGATCACGTCGCTGGGCTCCTCCACCACACAGATCATGTGGCCGTCGCGCCGCTCGTCCTGGCAGATGCGGCACGCGGCCTCGGTGGCGAGGTTGAAGCACACCTCGCAGTGGCCCACCTTCTCCTTCACCTCGCGGATGGCGTCCGCGAGCGCGAGGGCCTCCTCGTCGGAGGCGCGCAGCAGGTGGAACGCCAGCCGCTGCGCGGTGCGCTGCCCGATGCCGGGGAAGCGGGCCAGCTCCGTGACCAGGCGGTTGACGGGAGCGGCGAGCATCTACAGGCCGGGAATGCCCAGCCCGCCCAGGCCTCCCGGGCCGCCGAGCCCACCGGTGGCCGCGCCGAGCTTGTTGGCCGCGAGCTCCTGGGCCGAGCGCACGGCCTCGTTCACCGCCGCCTGGACCATGTCCTGGAGCAGCTCCACGTCCTCGGGGTCCACGGCCTCGGGATCGATCTTCAACTCGAGCACCTGCAGCTCGCCGCTCACCTTCACGGTCACCATGCCGCCGCCCGCGCTGGCCTCCACCGTCTCGTGCTTCAGGCTCTCCTGCGCCTTCTCCATCTCGGCCTGCATCTGCTGGACCTGGCGCATCATCTGGTTCATGTTCGGCTGCTGGGGCACGGTCAGCCCTTCGGATCGGGTGCGGGGTCGTCGAAGACCTCCTCGGCGCCGAAGTCGCGCTTCAGCCGCTCGAACAGCTCCTCCTCCCCGAGGGTACGGGGAGCGCGCTCCACTACCGCCTGGTCGCTCAGCTCGAAGACCACGGCGAGCCCTCTGCCCGTGAAGCTGCGCAGTGCGCCGAGCAGCAGCTCGCGGTTGGCCTCGGCCTTGCGCTTGAGGAAGGCGGCGTCGGGCGGGAAGGCGATCGTCAGGCGGTCGTCCTCCAGCGCGGCGGGCACCCCCTCTGAGATCAGCGCGCCCACCATCGCGTTCTGCTCGCGCACGGCCTCGGCCACCGACGACCACAGCGAGCGCACACGCTCCAGATCGATCGGGATGGCGGATGAGTCGGCCTCGGGCGCCTCCTCGGGCTCGGCCTGCTCGGGCTCCTCCTCCGGCTCGGGGCGCGCCACCGCCGCGACGGCCGCCGCGGACCCGGCCACGGCGCTCACCGCGGCGCGAACGGGCTGAGGGATCACGCCGCCGGGCGAGGACCCTCCCCCTCCGCCCGAGGCGCGCGGAGCGTCGGCGGCGGCCGGCGCCTCGGAGGAGCGTGCGGCAGTGGCCTCGGTCTCACCGGCCGGCGGCGACCCTCCCGTGGCCGCACCGCCGGCGCCGCCCGCGGCAGCGCTCGCTCCCAGCCGTGCCTCCAGCTGGTCGATCCGGAACATCAGCGCCTGCAGCGACTGGTCGGCCTGCGGCTGGGTGGCCTTCAGCAGCGCCACCTCCAGGCCCAGCCGCGGCTCCGAGCCCTCGCGCACGGCGGCGATCGCCGCGGCGAGCAGGTCGATGGCACGCAGCAGGTCGCCCTGGGTGAGCCGCTCGGCCTGGGAGGCCAGGCGGTCGGTGTGCTCGGCGGTGACGGCGAACGAGTCCGGCACCTCGCCCACGGTCTTGACCACCAGCAGGTGGCGAAGGTGCGCCGCGAGGTCGCGCATGAACTGCTCGTAGTCGCGTCCTGAGTCGGCCAGCTTCTGCACCGTGAGCAGTGCGTCCCTGGGCGCCTTGTCGATCAGGGCCTCGGCGCTGTCGAGGATCAGCCCGGCGTCGGCCACGCCGAGGTTGTCCAGCACGTCCTCGAGCGCCACCTCGTTGCCGCCGTAGGTGACCAGCTGTTCGAGCGTGCCGAGCGCGTCGCGGAAGCTGCCGCCCGCCTTGCGGGCGATCATGCCCACCGCCGGGTCGGGAATCGAGATCCCCTCCTCGGAGGCCACGCGCCGCAGAACGCCGGCGATCTGCTCCAGCGACGGGCGCTGGAAATCGAACCGGTGACAGCGGTCCACGATCGTGGCCGGCACCTTGTGCGCCTCTGTCGTGGCCAGGACGAAGACCACGTGCGACGGCGGCTCCTCGAGGGTCTTGAGGAACGCGTTCCACGCAGCGGTGGAGAGCATGTGCGCCTCGTCGAGGATGTACACGCGCCGGGCGCCGCCCATCGGCGTCAGCGCCACGTTCTCGCGCAACTCGCGGATGTCGTCCACCGAGTTGTTCGACGCGGCGTCCATCTCCACCACATCCAGCGATGTGCCGGTCATGATCGCCTTGCAGGCCGGGTCGTCGGGCGAGAAGTCGGTGCGCGGGCCGCCCTCGGAGTTCAGGGCGCAGGCCAGCAGCTTGGCCAAGCTGGTCTTGCCGGTGCCGCGCGAGCCCACGAACAGGTAGGCGTGGTGCACCTTGCCGAGCTCGATCGCGTTTCGGAGCGTGCGGACCACGCTCTCCTGGCCCACGACCTGCTCGAAGGTGCGGGGGCGGTGGCGGCGGTAGAGGGAGAGCATCGGGTGGCCCATGCTAGCCGCGGCCCGGACAGGCCGATCCGAGGCCACCACGGACCCCGCGCCATGTCAGATCAGAAGTCGTCGGGCGTGATCGTGGGCTTGGTCGTGCCGTACAGCCACTGCTCGAAGTAGTCGCTCAGCAGCGTCCGATCGGCCCCCGTCAGGCCCGACTCGTCCAGCGCCACGGCGATGAACTCCCGCGTGGTCACGTTGCCGTAGGCGAACTCGCCCTGCAGCCGCCGGGCCAGGTCGCGGAAGCCGGCATCGCCGACGATCTCGCGATAGCCCTGGATGGTCATCGCCCCGCGCGTGTAGGTGGGAAACTCGGAAAAGAGCAGGGCGGGATCGTTGTCGAGCACCGCCGGAGCAACCGACCAATCGTTTGTCGGGTCGGCGTATTCGGTATCGAACTGCTGCTCCGGGGGCGGCTCGGGGGTGGTGCTTCCCGGCGTGGAGTTCCACAGCCATTCAGACAGCTGCGCCCAGCCCTCGTTGAACCAGATGTCGTTCCAGCGCTCGAGCGTGGCGCTGTTACCGAACCACTGGTGAGAGATCTCGTGGAGAATCGTGCTCTCCCCGGGATTCAGGCTCGGATAGTGAGACTTGCCCTGCACCTCGAGGGCGTACCCGATCCCCTGCGTGCGGTCCACGAGCGCGCCGTTGGAGTCGAACGGGTAGGGCCCGTAGCGGTCGGCGAGGAAGTTCATCATCTCCCCGGTGCGACCCAATCTGGCGGCGATCGTGGCCTTCTCCGCGACGTTTGCCGTCGAATCGACCGCGTTGTAGATCGGAAGCGTCCTGCCCGTCAGGGTCTCGGTGACCGCCTCCTCGGCGTAGTCGAAGTCGCCGTTGGAGGCGGTGACCAGGTATGTCGCGGTGGGGTCGTCCTCGCTCCAGCGCCAAGTGCTCGTGCCGTCGCCGTTGTCCACCGCGGCGCCCCCGGCGAGCTCGCCGGCGCCGAACGCCGTGTCGCCCGTCGGAACGGTGATCTCCGTGTCGAAGGCGGCCTTGTTCGAGGGGTGGTTGTTGCTCGGGAACCAGGCCTGCGAGCCAATCGGCTCGCCGACCACGAAGAAGCTGTTGGGGGCCGTGGGGGTGGCAGGGATCCACCCCTCGATCGAGCTGTCGGGGTCGGTGAAAACCTGCGGCTCGGCGCCGCTGTAGTCCACCTGGACCGTGAACGGGCTACCGCTTGTGATGCCCGTCTGCGGCGTCACGACCAGCTTCATCGGCTGGCTGTGCGACGGGTCCGAGCTGAGGTCCGGCGTGGCGTCCACCTGGGAGAAGCCGGCGGGCTGGCCGTTCACGAGCACCTCCTGCACGGCCAGGTCCTGGAAGTCGAGGCTGAACTCGGACAGGTTCTGCGTGGCCCTCGCGGTCATGGTCGTGACGGCCGAGTCGAACGCGTTGGCGGTCGGGTCGAAATCCAGCCCGATGTCGTACTTCGTGGCGTCGTACCCGCCGTTGCCCAGCTGGGGCAGGATCGGGTCGCCGAGCGTTCGGGCGCCGGCGCTGAAGACGGGGGGATCGGGTGTCGGGTCCGGACCTGGCCCGGGCTGCACCGGCACGGCGATCGCCACCTGCCTCCGGGCCGAGCGGCACCTGAACGCGCCCTTGGAACCCCGCTGCCTGACGCAGGCCACCACGAAGTACCTGCCCGCCTTGAACGAACTGGTGTCGGGGACCGAAATCATCGCGCCGAACCGCCGGCGCTTGCGGGCAGGCACGCGCACCCTGGCGGCGCCGACCTGGACGGCGCCCGCGCGGCCGCGGGTGTACCACCCCCGGCCGCGGGTGGTACTGAGATAGACCCGCACCCGCCCCTTGCCGGCGCGCCGGCCCCGGTTGCGGACCGTGCCGTCGACCACGAACCGGCCGCCCGCGGTCGCCGTGCGCTGCGGGTTGCCGACCTTGCTGACCGAGAGCTTCGGCTCGACCTTTCGCTTGGCCGCCTGGGCCGGGCCCGCGGACACGAGCACAAGAGCTAAGGCAAAGACGAGGATGCCGACTCTTTTGATCAACTCCGGTCCCTCCCAGAGACGTTGTGCCGTCGACAGTGGACCGTGCACCCGTCGTCGTTGCCAGTTCTCGGGCGTGCCCGCCGTGCTTTGACTCTGGCCAGGCGGATCCGCGGCGCATGAGCGGGTCCGCTTAAGGCTGCTTCCTTCCGGACCTGACCTGGTTCGCGATCGCTCACCGCACGGGACCCGGCCATCAACGCCTCAGCTCGGCGTACTGACCCCGAGAGCGTCAGCCCCTCGGACGGGGATTCAGCCCCGCTAGAGCGGATTGCGGGTACAGGGCTCCGCTACATCCCCGCCTAGCACGGTCCGCGGGCGATGGTAGCGCGCGGGCGGTGGGCCGGGAGGCGCTCGCGGGATCTAGACTCCTCTGCTCTCCGGGCGCGTAGCTCAGTGGGAGAGCGCTCGCTTCACACGCGAGAGGTCGGTGGTTCGAAACCACCCGCGCCCATCGTCAGGAAGCCCCGCTACGGCGGGGTTTTCTGCGGTGTGAGGGCTCGCGGGATTGGGGGCCGGTAGCCCTTCGTCCGTTGCGTTTCTGCCCATTTGTGCCCATTCAGCG
>DASROS010000023.1:0-26497 GCA_035646775.1 Thermoleophilaceae bacterium
GACGCGATCCGCGAGCTCGCGCGCGCCGAGGGCTTCGATCTGAGCGAGTGCTACGCCTACTCCGACTCGGAGTCCGACCTGCCGATGCTGCGCGCTGTGGGGCACCCCGTGGCCGTGAACCCCGACGCCGAGCTGGAGCGCGTGGCGCGGGCGGAGGGGTGGCGGATCATGCGCTTCGAAAAGCTCGGGCGGCGGCTGAAGCTGGCCGTAGGCGCCGCCGGAGTGGTGCTCGCCGGGTGGGGTGGCGGATACGCCGCCGGGCGCCTGCGCGACCGGCGCAGCCGGTGGTCAGCCCTGCGCCGCTAGTGCGTCGTCCACCTGGGACAGCGAAGAGCACTCAGATGCGCCGGGGCCCTTCGGAACCGGCGACGAGTAGCGACTCGCGGTACTCAGGGTCAATATGCGCCGTGGGACCGGCGGTGACCACGCAGTTGCGGCCCCGCTGCTTGGCCTCGTAGAGCGCGCGGTCGGCGTCCTCGAACAGCGCGGCGAAGTCGAACTCGGCGCTGCGGCCCAGTGCGGGCACCGCGGCCACGCCCACGCTCATCGTGACCGGGATCTCCTTGCGCGAACAGCTCAGGGCGGCCGCCCGGAGGCGTTCGGCCACGTCGGCCGAGGCGTCCTGCGTGGCTCCCACCAGCAGGACGGCGAACTCCTCGCCGCCCACGCGGTACACCGGGTCGTGGGCGCGCAGCGAGTTGCGCAGGGCGTAGGCCACGTCCTTGAGCACGATGTCGCCCGCGCGGTGTCCGTGGCGGTCGTTGATGTCCTTGAAGTGGTCGAGGTCGCAGAGAAGGAAGCCCACCGGCGTGGCATTGGGGTTGCGCGCGGCCCCCTGCTCCAGCTCGGTCAGGCGCTGGGTGAGCGCGGTGCGGTTGAGCAGGCCGGTGAGCTGGTCGAGCACGGCCTCGCGGCGGTGCTCGCGGTCCGAGCCCGCCAGGGCGCCGGACAGGATCGCCACGGCGATCACCAGGCCGAAGGGGAAGATCACCAGCGGCGGGTTGTCCACAACGGCGCCCGGCTCCACGGCCAGGGTGGAACCCAGCATGAGAACGCAGATGTAGGTCACGCCCCCGATCACCCCGCGGCGCTCGAAGCGCGTGGCCAGGGTGGCCGCGGGCAGGGCGAACCAGGACACGGCCGGGCTGTCGGCAGCGCCAGTGAGGGCCACGCTCACGCCAATCATCACCGGTGATATGGCCCAGCCGGCGGCGGCCCAGCGGACCGGATGCTCGCTGCGCGCCAGGAAGTGGTCGGCCACGGCGAATCCCACGGCGGCTCCGCCGAGCGGAGCCAGCCACCACCAGCCCACGTAGGGGCCGCTGCTCAGCAGCGCAAGGGCGAGGACCACGAAGGCGGCGCGGCGGTAGCGGGCGAGCCGTGTCTCGATGTCGATCAGACGCTCGCGATCCAGCTGGGCGAGCAGCCGCCCCTCCCCTGAAGAGACCATTCCGACTCAATCGGCGCTGGCGCGAAAACACTTGAGTCCCGTCGCCGCCCGTGTCGTACCCTTCCCGCGATGGCCACCCCACCCAGGGAGCTGACCGGTCAGGACACGGATTCGAACGATTCGGCATCCATGCCGAAAAGTTCACGCTGGCGCGCCGAGCGCTACGCGGCGAAGCCCGAGCGCGAGGCGCTGTTCGAGACGATCTCCGGCGAACCGGTGGAGCCCCTTTACACCGAGGAGGACCTGCCGGCCGACATCGACGCCGAGATCGGGATGCCGGGCGAGTTCCCCTACACGCGCGGGGTCTACCCGTCGATGTACCGCGGCCGGCTGTGGACGATGCGCCAGTTCGCCGGCTTCGGCACCGCCGAGGAGACCAACGAGCGCTTTCGGTACCTGCTCGACCACGGCCAGACGGGCCTGTCCACGGCGTTCGACATGCCGTCGCTGATGGGCCACGACTCCGACCACGCGCGGTCGGAGGGGGAGGTGGGCCGCGAGGGCGTGGCGCTGGACACCCCCGACGACATGGAGACGCTGTTCGGGGGGATCGACATGGGCGCCGTGTCCACGTCGATGACGATCAACGCCCCCGCGGCGGTGATGCTGGCCTTCTACGTGGTGGCCGCCGAGCGCCAGGGCGTGCCGCCCGAGCAGCTGGCGGGCACGATCCAGACCGACATCCTCAAGGAGTACATCGCCCAGAAGGAGTGGTGCTTCCCGGTCGACCCGGCCATGCGCCTGGTCACCGACATGATCGAGTACTGCGCGAAGGACATGCCGCGCTGGCACCCGGTCTCGATCTCCGGCTACCACATCCGAGAGGCCGGCTCGACCGCCCAGCAGGAGCTGGCGTTCACGCTCAAGGACGGCTTCACCTACGTGGAGCAGGCGATCGAGCGGGGCCTGGACGTGGACACGTTCGCGCCGCGGCTGAGCTTCTTCTTCAACGCCCACATCGACTTCTTCGAGGAGATCGCCAAGTACCGCGCCGCGCGGCGCATCTGGGCGCGCGAGCTGCGCGACACATACGGAGCGCGCGACGAGCGCTCGCTGCTCATGCGCTGCCACGCCCAGACGGCCGGGGTGTCGCTCACCGCGCAGCAGCCGCTGAACAACGTCACGCGCACGGCGATCGAGGCGCTGGCCGCCGTGCTCGGTGGCACCCAGTCGCTGCACACCAACTCCTTCGACGAGGCGCTGGCGCTGCCCACCGAGGAGGCGGCGCGGGTGGCGCTGCGCACCCAGCAGGTGATCGCCGAGGAGACCGGCGTGGCGAACACGATCGACCCGCTCGGCGGCTCCTACTTCATCGAGGCCCTCACCGACCGGATGGAGGAGGCCGCCTACGGCTACTTCGTCAAGATCGACGAGCTGGGCGGCATGGTCGAGGCGATCAAGCAGAACTACCCGCAGCGCGAGATCGCCGACGCGTCGTTCACCTACCAGCAGGAGGTGGACGCCGGCCAGCGCATCGTGGTGGGCGTGAACGGCTACACCGAGGGCGGCGAGGGCCAGATCGAGACGCTGCGGATCGACCCCGCACTGGAGCACAAGCAGATCGGGCGCCTGCAGGCCGTGCGCGCACGGCGCGAGGGCGACGGCGTGGAGCGCTCGCTGGCGGCGCTGCGCGAGGCCGCCGCGGGCGAGCAGAACCTGATGTACCCGTTGCTTGACTGCGCGCGCGCGCACGCCTCGGAGGGCGAGATCGTGGAGTCGCTGCAGCAGGTGTTCGGGACCTACACCGAGACGCCGGTCTTCTAGGTCGCCTCGGTCGTCGTAGAATCCGCGCCCCGATGGCCGAGCAGAAACGCAAGATCCGGGTGGTGGTGGCCAAGCCCGGCCTGGACGGACACGACCGCGGCGCGAAGATCATCGCCCGCGCGCTGCGCGATGCCGGCATGGAGGTGATCTACACGGGCCTGCACCAGACGCCCGAGCAGATCGTGGAGACCGTGCTCCAGGAGGACGCCCACGCCGTGGGGCTGTCGATCCTCTCGGGCGCCCACATGACCCTCGTACCGCGGATCGCCAAGCTGCTCGACGAGCAGGGCGCCGAGGAGGTCATCCTGGTCCTCGGCGGCACGATCCCCCAGGACGACATCCCCGAGCTCAAGGAGCTCGGGGTGGCCGAGGTGTTCACTCCCGGCAGCTCGGTACAGGAGATCGTGGACTACATCCGGGGCGCCGTCCCGGCGTAGTCGGGCGCCAGTGGCCGACGAACGGCCCGGAGAGCGGGTCTCGCGACGGGACATGTTCGGCCTCCTGGGCCTCTCGCGCATTCGCCAGCGGTTCGATGAGGAGATGCCGGACGCGCTGGCGGCGCAGGCACGCGAGGCCGCGGGTCGCCCCACCGAGCCGGCCTGGGCGGCATGGGACGTTCCGCCGCCGGAGGGATCGGAGCGCTTCACCCGCGCCGCGGCCGAGAGCCTCGTGGAGGCCTGCGGCGTGAAGGAGGGCGAGCGGGTACTCGACTGGGGCTGCGGCCAGGGAGAGGTGGCACTCGCGGCCGCGCGCCGCGGCGCACAGGTGACAGCGGTGGACTTCGCCGCCGGTCCGCTGGAGCGGGCCTGGGATCTCGCCGAGGACGAGAAGCTGGAGATCGAGTGGCTCGAACAGGACGGCTTGGACCTGCTGCTCGGCAACTCCTGGTTCGACCGTTCCCTGTCGGGCTTCGGCGTGATCTGGTCGCGGGATGTGCCGGCTGCCGTGCGGGAGCTGTTCCGCGTAACCCGCCCCGGCGGCACCGTGGGCTTCACAACGTGGAGCAACCGCGGCTTCTTCGGCGAGGTCCTGCGCGTGGCCCGAGAGCACGATCTGCTCCCCCCCGGCCCGTCGCCGGCGGCGTGGGGCTGGGACGAGGGCCTGCGCCAGGACTTCCAGCCCTACGCGGCGAGGCTCGAGGTCGAGACGCGGGAGTTGGAGCTGCAAATGGGGGGCGACGACGCGCTGTGGGATTTCGTGGCGCAGTCTGCGGCGCCGGTGGCCCGCCGGCTGGCTGAGCTGCCCGGCGAGGACCGTGGGCGAGTGGAGGATGAGGTGCGGGCGCTCGTGCACGACTCCGGCGCCGTGACCGCGCGGTACCTCCAGGCGGTGGCCGAGGTACCGGCGGTGTGACGCGCCGCGAGGGCCGGACGGGACGCCAGGGGGCTGCTGTCCTGAGTTTGCCCCGGTATGAGGGGGAAAGTCAGGACGATGGCAGCAGGTGGGTCAGCTCGGCCAGCATCTGGCGAGGGCTCTCGACCACGTCGCCGTAGGTGTAGCGAAGGAACTCGTCGCCGCGGGCTCGCGCCTCGCGCTCCCGCCGGTGGCCCTGCTCCCAGCTGTAGCGCGAGTTGTGGAAGCGATAGCTGTCGAGTTCCACCGTCAGTCGGTGCTCGGGCCAACGGCAGTCCACGCGCTTGGTCCCCGCGGGCTTGTTGGTGACCGGCAGCGGCAGTTCGGCCGCACGCACGCGGGCGAGGAAGGCGCGCTCGAGCCCGCTCAGCGTCACCGGCTCCTCACCTCGGAGGATGGTGCGCAGCTTCCCGGCGCCGGGGCTGTTGGGTCGGCGAGCAAGCACCGCCTCCACCTGCCTCGGCGTGGTCCCGTGCAACACCCCGGCCTCGTGGCAGGCCCGGGCGAGGGCATCGTGGGGGAGAACGGCCGCCAGATCCACGAGCGTGCGCGGGACGGTGGTCACCGGGATGCTCAGCCGCACGGTGGCGTCCGCCCGGGTGAGTCCGCGGCAGCGGCGTGCGCGCAGGCCTGGCACCCGGCGTTCGGTCGGCGCCACGACCGCGGGCGGTGGCGCGTGTCCCTTCACCAACCCGCACAAGTGGCCCGCCGCGGAGTCGCACAGGAGCGCGCTCGGCCCGCAGGCCAGGACCGCCGCCATGTAGCGCGCCTCCCGGCTCGGCGCGGTGTGGCCAACGCGAAAGACGCCCCGGTACACCACGATCAACGCGCCCTTGACCAAGCGCCGGTCGATTCCCGACGGCTTGAGACCCGCGTCGAGCAGCTCCCTGCGTGTGACCACGCCGTGCTGCCCGGTGGCCATGCGGGCAATCGCTTCCTCCACCGTGCGGTCTTTCCCCCGCATACCGGTGGAAAGGCAGGACACTCCGAGATTCGCCCCCCGGGGAGAGAGACAGGGCGATTGACCCGTCAGTCAACGGGAGCGGTACAATCGCGCCCCGCCGTCCGTATCCCCTTGCGGACCGCCCCCTTTCGCAGCAACCGTAAGGAGAACCCTTGAAGATCTGTGTCCTCGTCAAAGAGGTCCCTGACGCCGCCGTCGAGAAGCGCATCGACTCCTCCACCAAGCGGATCGACCGCAGCGGCGAGAAGAACCTGAACCCCTTCGACACCCACGCCATCGAGGCCGCCATGCAGGTGAAGGAGGGCGGCGTCGTCGAGGTCGAGGAGGTCGTGGCGGTCACGATGGGCCCCGAGTCCGCCTTCCGCGCGCTCCACAAGGCCGTCTCGCTGGGCGCCGACCGCTCGATCCACCTCACCGACGAGGCCCTGGCCGGCTCTGACTGCTGCGCCACGGGCCACGCACTGGCCAAGGTGCTCGAGACCGAGAGCCCCGACCTGGTGCTGTTGGGCCAGCAGTCGGACGACGGCGAGTGCTACACGATGGGCGCCATCGTGGCCGACCACCTGAAGATGCCCTCGCTCACCCAGGTCATCAAGATGGACGTGGCCGAGGGCAAGCTCACCTGCGAGCGCCAGGCCGAGTACGGCTACGACACGGTCGAGGTCGACCTGCCCGCCGTGATCTCGGTGGGAGACGCCATCAACGAGCCGCGCTACCCGTCGCTCAAGGCGATCATGGGCGCGAAGAAGAAGCAGCTCGACACGAAGAGCATCGGCGACGTGGGCATCGAGGCCGACAAGGTCGGCTCAGACGGCTCGCGCACCACCGTCCTGGCCATCAACCCGCCGCCCGAGAAGGCGGCCGGGGAGATCATCGAGGACGAGGACACCAACGAGACGGTCGAGAAGATCGTCGCTTGGCTCGACGAGAGGAAGCTCCTGGCATGAGCGGCATCCTGACCTACGCACTTCACTACGAGGGCGAGTTCAACACGAACTCGCTCGGCGCGGTATCCGAGGGCGCCAAGCTGGCCAAGGAGATCGGCGGCGACGCGGCCGTCGCGGTCGTCGGCGGCGACGACCTCACCGACGACCTCTGCTCCTCGCTCGGCAAGTACGGCGCCTCGAAGGTCTACCGCGCCAACGCTCCGGAGGGCCTCGGCGCCCCGGTGGTTGACGTGATGGCCAAGGTGATCGCCGACGAGGGCTACTCCTACGCGCTGTTCGGCGGCGGCCTGCTCGGGTTCGAGATCGGCGCCGGGCTCACCGCCCGGCTCAACGCCGGCGTGACCATGGAGGTCACCGAGGTGAAGGCCCAGGACGGCAAGCTGGTCGCCGTCCGGCCGATCCTGCAGGACTCGGCCATCGTGGACGTGGAGTACGTCTCCGAGCCCGGCATCATCATCGGCCGCCTGAACGCCTTCGACGTCCAGGAGTCCGGCGACGGCTCGGCCGAGGTGGTCGACGTCGACATCCAGCTCGAGGAGCACTCCACGAAGGCCCGGATGGTCAAGCGCGGCGAGCAGCGCGGCGCCGACGTGAACATCGAGGACGCCGAGCTGCTCGTGGCCGGAGGCCGCGGGCTGGGCAGCGCCGAGGGCTTCGAGCTCTGCGAGGCCCTGGCCGAGGCACTCGGCGGCGCGGTGGCGGCCACCCGCGCGGTGGTGGACGCCGGCTGGTACCCCTACGCCGCCCAGATCGGCCAGACGGGCAAGACCGTCGCGCCGAAGCTGTACCTGGCGGCCGGCATCTCCGGGGCCATCCAGCACAAGGTGGGCATGCAGTCCTCGGAGAACATAGTGGCGATCAACAAGGACCAGAACGCACCGATCTTCGACTTCTCAGACCTCGGCATCGTGGGCGATCTGAATAAGATCCTGCCCAAGCTCACCGAGGCCGTGAAGGCGAAGAAGGGCTAGGGGGCTCGTGGCCGGCAGGAATGGCAGGGCCGCGCCGGCGGACTTCCCGCCGCCCGTGGACTCGCAGGGCGAGTTCATCAAGCGCGAGCTCGACGCCGAGGACGAGCTGATCGAGGTGGGCGTGGCGATCGTCGGCGGCGGCACCGCCGGGCTGGCGTGCGCCAACCGGTTGCTGGCGTTGCTCGCTGAGGATCCGGCTTTGCTCGAGAGCCTGGGTGAGGTTCCAGTGGCAGTAATAGAGAAGGCCAAGACGTGCGGTGGGCACAATTTGTCGGGCGCGGTGATGCGGCCGGAACCGCTGGAGCGGCTGTTCCCTGATCTGTCGCGGGAGGACTGGCGTCGCGAGGGCTTCGCCTTCGGCGAGGTCGAGAAGGAGGCGGTCTACCTCACGCCGACCGCCAAGCGCTCTCTCAAGATCCCGACGCCGCCGCCGTTCAAGAACCACGGCAACGAGGTGATCTCGGTGTCGGCGCTGGCCCGCTACCAGCAGCGGATCGCTGAGGAGGCGGGCGCCTACATCCTCACCGAGACCTCGGCCACGCAGCTGCTGGTGGAGGACGGCGAGGTGAAGGGCGTGCGCTCGGGCGACAAGGGTCGCGGCAAGGACGGCGAGCCGCTCGGCAACTTCGAGCCCGGCACCGACATCAAGGCCAAGGCCACCGTGCTGGCCGAGGGCTGCTGGGGCCACCTCACCGGCCCCGCCATCCGGGAGTTCGACCTCGGCCGCGATCGCGAGCCCCAGACCTGGGAGCTCGGCGTGAAGGAGGTCTGGAAGGTCCCGAAGGCCCTGGACCGCGTGATCCACACGATCGGTCCGTGGCCGGTCAGCACCCGGGCCAAGTACGGCCAGGTGGGCGGCACGTGGATCTACCCGATGAAGGACGAGAAGACCGGCGACGACCTCGTGTCGATCGGCTTTGTGATCGACCTCGAGTACGCCGACGCCACCACCTCGGCCCACGACCTCTTGCAGACCTTCAAGACGCACCCGCTCGTGCGCAAGATCCTCGAGGGCGGCGAGCGCGTGTCGTGGGGCGCCAAGGCGCTTCCCGGGGGCGGCTACTGGTCGATGCCCAAGCTCTCGATGCCCGGCGCCGTGCTGGCGGGCGACGCCGGCGGCATGGTCGACACCGTGGCCCTGAAGGGCGTGCACCACAGCATCAACTCGGGCATCCTCGCCGCGGAGGCCATCTACAAGGGCCTCACGGACGGTTCCACGGACTTCACCTCCTACGAGGACGCGATCGAGGAGTCGGTCACCGGCAAGGAGCTGTGGGAGGTGCGCAACACCCGCCAGCCGTTCTCCAAGGGCTTCTTCATCGGCGGGCCGCTGGTGAACCTGTTCATCGCCACCAAGGGCAAGATCCCGGTGCGCCTGCCCTGGCACCGCCAGGACGAGAAGCCGATGTTCATCGGCAAGACGTCGAAGAAGTACCCCGAGCCGGACGGCAAGTACATCTTCGACAAGCTCTCGAGCGTGTTCATCTCTGGCAACGCGACCCGCGACGACGCCCCGAACCACATCCGCGTCCAGAAGAGCGTGCCGCGCGAGGTGGCCGAGACGTGGAAGTGGATGTGCCCCGCCGGCGTCTACGAGATCCCCGACGACGCGCCCGAAGAGGGCGACGTGGACGTGATCGTGAACTACACGAACTGCGTGCAGTGCGGAGCGATCACGGCGAAGGGCGGGCGCCTGACCACGCCCGAGGGCGGCGACGGGCCGCTGTACCAGAACACGTAGGGCCTCCCGGCCCCCCCGAACGGCGCAGTAAAGGGGGCGAATTCAGAGAGTTGAAGCCTTATGGGGGCTATAGCCCCCTTGACCCTTCAATCCTCTGAACGACGGCGGTTCTGGGCCCTGGTTCGGCGCCAGCACGGCGTGATCTCCCGCGGACAGCTGATCGATTTCGGTCTCTCCGTCGATGCCATCCGTCATCGCCTGGCGAGCGGGCGGCTCCATCGAGTTCACCGTGGCGTCTACGCGGTCGGTCGCCGCGGGCTCCCGCGATTCGGTGAGCTCATGGCGGCTGTGCTGGCGTGTGGCGACGGCGCCGCGCTGAGCCATGAGTCCGCGGCCGAGCTCTGGGGCATCCGTCGGGGCTCTCGCCAGCTCGAGGTCACAGTGCCTCGGGAGCGCAACCCGAACCCTCCGGGAATCCGAGTCCACCGGCGCTCGATCCCCGCCACGGACGCCACCCTTTACCGCGTCGTTCCCGTTACGAACCCCGCCCGCACGCTCGTGGACATCGCCCACCGCCTTCCGGCGGCACAGACAGAGCGCGCCGTCAACGAAGCCGACAAGCTGGACCTGATCGACCCGGAAGCGCTGCGTAACGAGATCGAGGCGATGTCCGGCTGCGCGGGCGTGCCCGCCCTTCGCCAGATCCTCGACCGAAGCACGTTCACTCTCACCAGGTCCGAGCTGGAGCGCGCGTTCAACCCGATCGCCCGCGGGGCGGGACTCGCGCTGCCCCAGACCGGGGTGTGGGTCAACGGCTACGAGGTCGACTTCTATTGGCCCGACCTCGGCCTGGTGGTGGAGACCGACGGTCTCCGCTACCACCGCACCGCCGCCCAGCAGACCCGGGCGCTCGAACGCGATCAGACCCACTACGCGGCCGACCTCACCCCATTGCGGTTCTCCCACGCACAGATCGTGTACCGGCGCGAATACGTGCTAACAGCCCTGACGCGGGCCCGCAGGCGCCTCGAGCGCGAGCGCGGCACGGGCAATTGACCGGTAGCTTGCCGCCAATCGCCCCGACCCTGCGCTATCCCGGCCAGCACCCCAGGCGAGCCTCCGTGGTCGGAGCCGGCTCGTTCGGGACAGCCATCGCGGTCCTGCTGGAGCGCGCGGGCGTGCAGACCACCCTGCTCTGCCGCACTCCCGAGCAGGCCGCCGAGCTGGATGAGGCACGCGAGAACAAGCACTACCTCGCGGGCGTGGAGCTACCCCAGCATCTGAAGGTGCGCACCTTCGGCGGCGTGGAGGATCAGTTCGCGCGCGCCGATCTGCTCTTCATCGCCGTTCCGTCGCAGGGCATGGGGGAGGCGCTCGCCGAGATCGAGCGGCTGGGCGTGGCCGACACCGCCGGCGTGGTGTCGCTGGCCAAGGGCCTCGTGTCCCCGGACGGCACGCCGCCCACCGTGGCGCTCGAGCGCGCTTTCGGCCTGGAGCGCACGGCATGCGTCGGTGGCCCCGCTCACGCACGCGAGATGGTGGAGGAGACAGGGGCGGGGCTGGTGTGCGCGTCGCACTCCGGGCCCCTGGCCCACCGGGTGGCCGAGGTGTTCCAGCGCGCCGGCGTGGTGTGCGAGGTGTCCAACGACCCCGTGGGGGTGGAGCTGGCGGGCGTGGCCAAGAACGCCGCCGCCGTGGCGGTTGGCGCCACCCAGCCGCAGGGCCTGAACGCCGCGGGCATGGCGGCGGCCGACATCTTCCTGGAGGTTCTGTCGCTGGCCGAGCGGTCGGGCGGCGAGGCGCGGACCTTCGTCGGTCGCAGCGGCACCGGCGACCTCGTGGCCACGGCGCTGGCGCCCACCTCGCGCAACCGCAGCGCCGGCGAGCTGCTGGCCGAGGGCGTGCCCGCGGACGAGATCCCGGCGCGCCTGGGCCAGGCGGTGGAGGCGCTGGAGACCGTGCGCCTGCTGGCCCGCGCGATCGAGCGGGAGGGGCTGGCTGCGCCGGTCACCTCCGCCCTGGCGCACCTGATCGACGGCACGATGCCGCTCCAGGACTGGATCGAGCTGGTGCGGGCCAAGCAGCCCGCGCCCGCCCGCTTCGGCCGCCCGGGCACCTGGTGGGTGCGCCTGAAGCTGTGGTTCAGCCGCACCTTCGGGCGGGAGCGGCCGGCGCTCGATGCTTCTGGACGCCACGAGTAGAATCAGAAGAGATGAAGGCCGAGATCCATCCCGAATACGTCGAGGCGCACGTGCGCTGCACCTGCGGCAACGAGTTCACCACCCGCTCCACCGAGTCCGATCTCCACGTGGAGATCTGCTCCAACTGCCACCCGTTCTACACCGGCAAGCAGAAGCTGGTGGACACCGGTGGCCGGGTCGAGCGCTTCCGCCGCCGCGCGGCGCGTCGTTCCGGCACCTGAGCAGGCGCAACAAACGGTGCGGCAGAGCGTTATTGGACGCACATGTCGCATCGCTTCCCAACGTGTAGTGCGCCGGCGGCGACCCTTGCGGTCGCCGTCGCGCTGATTGCAGTCTTCTCGGCGCTGCCCGCCGGCGCGGAGACCCCCGCCGTGCCGGCGGCCCGCGCTCCGGCAGAGGTGAGGGTGACCCTGTGCAAGCGGGGGTCCACCCCTGCCGAGCGTCGTGTGGAGTTCCGCGGCGCGATGAGCCGCGTGCCCAGGACGGCCCGCATGTGGATGCGCGTCACCCTCCAGGAGCGCGCGCCCGAGGGCCGCTTCACGACCGTGCGCGCTCCCGGTCTCGGGGTGTGGCGCAAGTCACGCGAGGGGGTGGCGGGCTTCGCCTACCGCCAGCGGGTGGTGGATCTCGCCCAGGGGTCGCACTACCGCGCCGTCGTGCACTACCGCTGGTACTCCAAGGACGGCGAGCGTTTGCGCCGCGCCCGCAGGATCTCGTCGGCATGCCGCCAGGGCCCGTTGCCCAACCTGCGTGTGGCGAGCATCGAGGGCGCCCGCGTGCAGGGCTCGCCCGGCACCGTTCGCTACGTGGTGCGCGTGGCCAACGACGGGCGCGCCACTGCGACGGGCGTGGCCGTGAGCCTGGCCGTGGACGGCGGCGTGATCGACACCCCCGTGGTGGGCACCATCGCCCCCGGCGAGGTGCGCCGCGCTGTGGTGAACGGCCCGCCCTGCCAGAGCTCACTGGAGGCCGTGGCCGACCCCGCCGGAGTGGTGCGGGAGTCGTTCGAGTCGGACAACGTGCGCGCGGCGGCCTGCCCGCCGACCCTCTAGAAGAGCGCCTTCTCTCAACGTTGCACCCGGAATGGCGGCCCCAGATCACCGCCATGCGGCGTTCTCGGTCGCCCAGGTAGCGCTGCTACCCGGGCTCCCTGCGTCCTTGCCTGGCGGCGCCTGGGTCTCGCCATTACCGGGCGAACGTTTCGAGAAGACCCTCTGAGGCTCACGGGCAGCCGCGGCCGCGCCGATACGATGAGCGAGGTGAGCGCCCCCGACGACCACGGCCGTAACGGCGGCGAGCTTGCGCGCGCCAACGGCGGCGATCCCGCACGGCATCGAAACGGCGGCGATCCCGCCCCTCCGGTGCCCTCCATGGAGGCCCCGCGCGACCTGCCGATCGGCGGCCAGGCGGTGCTGGAGGGCGTGATGATGCGCGGCGTCTCCACCTGGGCGGTGGCCGTGCGCAAGCCCACGCCCGAGCAGCTGGAGGGCGGCGAGCTGGATCCCACCGAGGGGGCCAAGGGCGAGATCGAGATCTACTCCGAGCCGCTGGTGTCGATCACCAAGCGCCACAAGGCGCTGCGCCTGCCGATCGTGCGCGGCGTGGTGGCCCTGTTCGAGTCCCTGAAGATCGGCTTCAGGGCGCTCGGCATCTCTGCCAACGCGCAGCTGCCCGACGACGAGCAGGGCGACAAGCAGGAGATCGGCGGCGCCACCTGGGCCGGCACGATCGTGTTCGCGCTGCTGTTCGCCGTGGGCCTGTTCTTCCTGCTGCCGGCCGGCCTGACCAACCTCTTCAAGGACGACATCCCGAACTCGTTCGTGTTCGTGGTGATCGAGAAGCTGGTGCGGATCACGATCTTCCTGGCCTACATCTGGCTGATCTCGCGCATGCGCGACCTCCAACGGGTGTTCGAGTACCACGGGGCCGAGCACAAGACGATCTCCTGCGAGGAGGCCGGCGTGGAGCTCACCCCGGAGAACGCCCAGCGCTTCTCCCGCCTGCACCCCCGCTGCGGCACCAGCTTCCTGCTGATCGTGATGATCGTGGCCATCTTCGTGTTCGCCCCGCTGGGCAAGCTCGACTGGCACTGGCTGTTCATCTCCCGCGTAGTGGGGATTCCGCTGGTGGCCGGGCTGGCCTTCGAGGTGATCAAGTGGTTCGGGCGCAACCGCACCAAGCGCTGGGCGCGCGCGCTCATGTGGCCCGGCCTGCAGCTGCAGCGCCTGACTACGCGCGAGCCCGACCTGTCCCAGCTGGCCGTGGCCATCGCGGCGCTGAACGCCGTGCTCGAGGTGGAGAACCCAGCCGAGGCGACCGACGAGGACAAGGTCGGCATGGAAGTGGTGGCCTAGCGGCCACCCGCCGCCGAGGGTCCGGGCGCCCGCGGCCCGCGTACCCTGTCTCTCGATGATCGAGAAGCTCGTGGAGCAGATCGAGAGCCGCTTCGCCGAGCTCTCGGAGCAGATGTCCGACCCCGACGTGATCGCCGACCGCGACCGCTACGCCGAGGTGGGGAGGGCCTGGCACGGCCTCGAGGCCGCCAACCAGCTGGCGCAGGAGTGGCGCCGCGCGTCCTCCGACGCCGCGGGCGCGCGCGAGATGCTCGACGACGGCGAGGACCCCGAGCTGCGTGAGCTGCTGCGCACCTCCGAGGCGCGGCTGGCCGAGCTGGACGAGGAGATCCGGCTGGCGATGGTCCAGCCCGACCCCGCCGACGACAAGAACGTGATCGTGGAGGTGCGCGCGGGCACCGGCGGCGAGGAGGCCGGGCTGTTCGCCGGCGACCTCTACCGGATGCTCGACCGCTACGCCGAGCGGCGCGGCTTCTCCACCGAGGCCCTGTCGCTCAACGACGGTGACTACACCTTTGCCGTGAAGGGCGGGGGGGCCTACAGCGTGTTCAAGCACGAGGCCGGCACCCACCGCGTGCAGCGCGTGCCCGAGACCGAGTCGCAGGGGCGCATCCACACCTCCACCGCCACGGTGGCGGTGCTGCCCGAGGCCGAGGAGGTGGAGGTCCAGATCGACCCGTCCGACCTGCAGGTCGACGTGTACCGCTCGTCCGGGCCGGGCGGACAGTCGGTGAACACCACCGACTCCGCGGTGCGCATCACCCACAAGCCGACGGGCCTGGTGGTGGCGATGCAGGACGAGAAGTCCCAGCTGCAGAACCGCGACAAGGCGATGCGCGTCCTGCGCGCGCGACTGTACGAGCAGGAACAGGCGGCGCGCCAGGCCGAGCAGGCCGAGAGCCGCCGCTCGCAGGTGGGCACCGGCGAGCGCGCCGAGAAGGTGCGCACCTACAACTTCCCGCAGGACCGCGTGACCGACCACCGCGTGAAGCTGACCAAGGGCGAGGTGCAGCGCGTGCTGGCGGGCGAGCTGGACGACTTCACAGCCGCGCTCGAGGCCGAGGAGAAGCGCCTCAAGCTGGAGGCCGCCTCGGCCGTGGCGACTTGACCACGGCCGCCCCGGTCCGCGACGCGGTGGGGGCGGCCACCGACGCCCTGGCCGCCGCGGGTTGCGACACCCCGCGGCTGGACGCCGAGCTGCTGATCGCCGACGCCCTGGGCGTGGAGCGCGGCGCGCTGGTCACGGACCCCGACCGAGCGATCCCCGGGTCCGCTGCGCGCGTGATCGCCGAGCGAGTGCGCCGGCGGGTGATGCGCGAGCCCGTGGCCTACATCCTCGGCCGCAAGGGCTTCCGCCACATCGAGCTGGCGGTGGACACCCGGGTGCTGATCCCCCGGCCCGAAACGGAGCTGTTGGTCGAGGTGGCGCTGGAGCTGCCCGGCGGGGCGCGAGTGCACGACGTGGGCACGGGCAGCGGCGCCGTGGCGCTGGCGCTTCGCCACGAGCGGCCCGACCTGCTGGTAAGCGCGTCGGACGCCTCGCCGGGCGCCGTGGAGGTGGCGCGGGCCAACGCGGCGCGCCTGGGCGTGGAGCTGGCCGTGGAGGTGGCCCCTGGCCTACCGAACGGCGGGTTCGATCTCGTGCTGGCCAACCTCCCGTACGTGGCTGAGGACGAGATGTCCGCCCTCGCCCCGGAGATCCTGCGCTACGAGCCCCGCGAGGCGCTGGTGGCCGGCCAGGACGGGCTCGACTCGATCCGCGAGCTGGTGGCACAGGCGCCGCGAGGGACCCGGCTGGCGCTCGAGCACGCTCCCCACCAGGGCGAGGCCGTGCGCCGCCTGCTGCACGGCGGGGCCACGCGCCGCGACCTGGCCGGCCACGAGCGAGTGTCGCTGGGCACGGCGCCGTGACCGAGCAGGACGTCGAGACCTTCCGCCGCTGCATGGCCGTGGGCGGCGTGGCCCTGTTTCCCGCCGACACCGTGTACGGGCTTGCCACCGAGCCCGACTCGAAGGAGGGGGTTCGCCGGCTCTACGCTCTGAAGGGGCGGCATCCCGACCGCCCCGCCGCGGTGATGTTCTTCGCCCTCGACCTCGCCCTGGCGGCGCTGCCCGAGCTGCGCCCGCGCACGCGCGCCGCGCTCGAGCGCCTGCTCCCCGGCCCGTTCACGCTGCTCGTGCCCAACCCGGCCTGCCGCTACCCGCTGGCCTGCGGTGCCGAGCCGGAGCGCCTGGGCCTGCGCGTCCCGGCGCTCGAGGGCGCGCTCGCCCCGCTCGCCGCGGCGCGCTGGCCCGTGTTGCAGTCGAGCGCGAACCGCTCGGGCGCCGCGGACGCCCGCCGCCTGGCCGAGGTGGACGGGCACATCCGCGGCGGGGTGGACCTCCAGCTCGACGGCGGCGAGCTGCCCGGGACTGCCTCCACGGTGGTGGATCTGACGCAGTACGAGGCGGACGGCGGCTATCGGATCCTCCGCGAGGGAGCTGTGAGCGCCGCCGCCGTCGAGGCCCTCTGCTGGCATAGCCGTCGAGCTATCCATTAACGGGAACGTGTGATGGCTTCTCGATGCAAAGGAACCTAGGGTCGGTGGCGTGTCTTCGATTGCCGCACCGCCCCCGCAGCCGGCGCCGCCCGACCACCCGTGGCGCACGATGCCGCACCACGGCATGACGCCGCACATCTCCGGCTCAAGCCTGTCCGCCCAGGCCCGTTACGCGGCGGGCACCCGGGAGATCCTGGAGTGCTTCTTCGCCAACCGCCCGATCCGCGAGGAGTACCTCATCGTGCACGGTGGCGCGCTGGCCGGCACGGGGCGCCCACTCCTACACCGCGCCCTCGGTGTAGACGTGAGAGTATGCGGGCCGCTCCGACCCGCGCGGCCCGCACCGGAGCCGTCCACCATGCCGGACCAGGCAATACACCAGGACAGACCCCCGGTGCGGGTGCTGTCGAGCGCCCGCACCGGCGAGCACTCCGAACAGCCCCGCACGAGGGCCCTCGCGAGTTCACAAGCCCAACAGGCACTTGGAGGTGCGTAGTGGCTGCATTTTCCTTCCTCGACCGCGAACACACGGTAGCCAAGCCGGGCTACAGCCGATGGTTGATCCCACCCGCCGCGCTGGCGATCCATCTGTGCATTGGTCAGGCATACGCCACCAGCGTGTACAAGGTCGCTCTGGTCGAGCATTTCGACGCGAGCCTCACCGCGGTCGGCTTCATCTTCTCCATCGCCATCGTCATGCTCGGGGTGTCCGCAGCCGTCATGGGCACCTGGGTGGACAGGGTCGGACCACGCAGGGCGATGTTCACCGCGGCCTGCTTCTGGTCCTCGGGCTTCCTGATCGGCGCGCTCGGGATCTCCACCGAGCAACTGTGGCTGGTCTACCTCGGCTACGGCTTCATCGGCGGCATCGGGCTGGGTATCGGCTACATCTCGCCGGTGTCCACGTTGATCAAGTGGTTCCCCGACCGGCCGGGGATGGCCACCGGCATGGCCATCATGGGCTTCGGCGGCGGCGCGCTGGTCGCCGCGCCGCTGTCGCGCCAGTTGCTGACGTGGTACGACCCGAACTTCACCGTATTGGCGGGCGCCTCCGGCAGCGCCGTGGCCAAGCTCTTCCTCACGCTCGGCGTCGTCTACTTCCTGGTCATGATGCTCGGGGTGTTCAACGTCCGGGTGCCGCCGCCCGGCTGGCAGCCGGGCGGATTCGACCCGGCCCAGGTGGAGTCCAAGCCACTGGTGACCACCGCCCACGTCTCGGCGTCCGAGGCCGTGCGAACCCACCAGTTCTGGCTGCTGTGGGTTGTGCTGTTCTGCAACGTCACCGCCGGGATCGGCATCCTCGAGCAGGCCAGCCCGATGATCCAGGACTTCTTCCGCAGCGCTGACGGGAAGTCCGCGGTCGCGGTGACCGCAGCGGCCGGGTTCGTCGGGCTGCTGTCGATGTTCAACATGGGCGGCCGGTTCGTCTGGTCGACCACGTCGGACTTCATCGGACGTAAGTTCACCTACGTGGGCTACCTGGGCCTGGGCATGGTCCTCTACACGCTGCTCGCCCTCGTGGGCGACACATCCACCGCGGTGTTCGTCGTGCTCACCGCAGGGATCCTCTCCTTCTACGGCGGCGGCTTCGCCACCGTCCCGGCCTACCTTCGTGACGTGTTCGGCACGTACCAGGTGGGCGCCATCCACGGCCGGCTGCTCACCGCATGGTCGATGGCCGGCATCGCCGGACCGCTGATCATCAACCGGATCCTGGACGCGAAGGGCAAGCCAGGCGAGCTGGTTGCGGCGGACTACCGCCCGGCGCTGTACATCATGGTCGGGGTTCTCGCCATCGGGTTCATCGCGAGCGTACTCATCCGGCCGGTCGCCGAGCGCCATCACGAGGAGGCCCACAGCGACGCCTTCGCGGAGGCGCGTGAGGCCGAAGCCGAGGACGCCCGCCCGCGGGCCTTGTGATCGTGCTCTTCCCACCCAACCCGCCACCCCTCGTCAAGGAGCTAGCGCAGCCATGATCGGATCAGACTCACCCACGCCGGCCGGGCAAACGCCCCGACTGGTCATCTCCGGGCTCGTCGTCGGGATACCCCTGGCCTACGGCGTGTTCCAGACCATCAAGACCGTCCTGCCGCTGTTCGGCGGCTGACCACCCCCACCAGGGAAATCGGGGTCTCCTCGTGGTTTGGGGTGAAGCTGACGCTCGTGCCGCGGCTCTCTGGACGCCTGGCCGGCCCCCGGCCGGCCCTGATCGCCTCCCAGCGGAGCCGAAGCCCGGGTCAAGCGGCGCAAAGCCCCTGCGCACGCGCGCATCCTGACGCGGGAGGACCAGCACCCGCCGCTTGACGCGCGGCGCACGGCTCCGCTACCTTGAGCGGTCGCCATCGGCGAGCGTGGCGGAACCTGCGCAAGTTCCGAGCAGCCCTCGGGCGTAGAAACCCGCCCGTTTGCAGACGATTCGGGGATCGGGGTCCAGGCTTCACCCCCAAGTCGACCGGAGCGCCGGAAATCGCAGGTGGCAGGGGCGAGAACTCGTCCTCGAGGATCGCCCAGACCGGCTTCCAGTACACGCCGGTGGCCTCCATAGTGACCTGCGTGACACAAGGCGCAGGTGACCGCGTGCGTGCGCACGCCCGGGAGCTGTGAGCCCCGCCGCCGTCGAGGCCCGTCTGCTGGCATAGCCGTCGAGCTATCCATTAACGGGAACGTGTGATGGCTTCTCGATGCAAAGGGACCTAGCGTCGGTGGCGTGTCTTCGATTGCCGCACCGCCCCGGATCCCGCGAGCCGACCGGATGCGGGCGGCCAGAGCAGGCGGCATCGGCGACTTCGCGGACCTTGCGCTGGCCGCGACACGCGCGGCGGCCCTGGCTTGCGCGCCGTGGGTGGGCCGCGGCAGGCCCAAAAACGCGGACGGCGCAGCGACCGACGCCATGCGGGAGGTGCTCGCCTCCGGCACCGGACGCGGCACGGTCGTGGTGGGCGAGGGCGCCAAGGACGAGGCTCCGATGCTCTACCACGGCGAGCGCCTCGGGCGGGGCGGGCGCCAGTTCGACATAGCCGTCGATCCGCTCGAGTGCACCGACCTGTGCGCGAAGGGCCTGCCGGGCGCGTTGGCCACGATCGCCATCGCCGAGCGCGGGGCCATGGCCGCCCTAGGCGCCTCGTTCTACATGGACAAGCTGGTGGCCGGGCGCGCGGCCCGCGGCGCGCTGGACATCGAGTGCGAGCCCGAGGACAACCTCGCGCGGCTGTCCGAAGCGCTGGGCAAGCCGGTCGAGGCCCTGCGGGTGGTGGTGCTGGACAAGCCGCGCCACGAAGAGCTGATCGGGCGCCTGCACGCGGCCGGAGCCCGGGTGACCTCACCGCCGGACGGCGACGTCGCGGCATCCCTCGCGGCGCTACTGCCGGGCGGGGGAGCGGACCTCCTTATGGGAGTGGGCGGCACGCCGGAAGGGGTCATGACCGCGTGCGCGACGAGCGCGCTCGGGGGCTGCATGCAGGGTCGCCTGGCGCCACGCAGCGAAGACGAGTCAGAGGCTCTGAGCGCCGCCGGCCTCGACACCGAGCGGGTCCTCGAGCTCGAGGACCTCGTGCGCGGGGAGAGCATCTTCGTGGCCACCGGGGTCACCGGCAGGCCGCTGCTGCGACAGCCTTGGACCGCCGAAGGACACGTCTGGACCGAGTCCATGGTCGTCTCCGCGGGCGGCGTGCGGCGCGTCGCCGAGGCGCACGCATGAGCGGGCACGTCGAGGCACTTCAGGCCACGGCGCGCGCCATGGTCGCTCCCGGCAGGGGCATCCTGGCGGCCGACGAGAGCAACGCCACGATGACCAAGCGCCTCGAGGCCGTCGGCGCGGAGTCGACGGAGGAGTCGCGTCGGCGCTTTCGCGAGCTGCTCGTCTCCACGCCGGGGGCCGAGGAGCACATCAGTGGCGTGATCCTCTACGACGAGACGATCCGCCAGCGCAGCTCGGACGGGCGCCCCTTTTGCGAGCTGCTCCGGGAACGCGGAATGGTGCCGGGCATCAAGGTCGACACCGGGGCCAAGCCGCTGGCCGGGGCAGACGGGGAAAAGGTGACCGAGGGGCTCGACGGGCTGCGCGAGCGCCTCGCGGAGTATCACGAGCTGGGCGCGCGGTTCGCCAAGTGGCGGGCGGTGATCGCCATCGGCGACGCGTTGCCGAGCTCCTACTGCCTGGACGTCAACGCCCACGCCCTCGCGCGCTACGCCGCGCTGTGCCAGGAGGCGGCCATCGTCCCCATCGTCGAGCCCGAGGTGCTGATGGACGGCGACCACGCCATCGACCGCGCCGAGGAGGTGACCGGGGCGACGCTGCGTGCGGTGTTCGCCGCGCTGCTCGACCAGAGGGTCGCGCTCGAGGGCATGGTCCTGAAGCCCAACATGGTCCTCTCGGGGTCCGACTGCCCGGAGCAGGCGGGCGTCGAGGAAGTCGCCGCCCGCACACTGGCGCTCTTGCGGCGCGTGGTCCCCGCGGCGGTGCCCGGCATCGCCTTTTTGTCCGGCGGCCAGAGCGACGAGCTGGCGAGCGCCCACCTGAGCGCGATGAACGCGCTCGGCGGCGTGCCGTGGGAGCTCAGCTTCTCCTATGGCCGCGCGCTCCAGGCCACGCCGCTGCAGACCTGGGGCGGCGAGGAGGCCAACGAGGCCGGTGTCCAGCAGGCGTTCGCCCACCGCGCGCGCTGCAACGGCGAGGCCCGGTACGGGCGCTACACCGAGGAGCTTGAGCGGGCCCTCGCCACGGCGGCGGTGCCCGACTCCACATAGAGCAACAGCTATGTATTGCACGCGAACTTTCGCTTGAAGTCTTTGGGTTGTAAGAGGACACTACAAGTCCGGCAGCAACAGACGGGAACTAGATCGTGAGCAAAGAGAACGGCGCAACCACCACGAAGGACCGCTGGGCGGCCGGTGTCACCCCGTACGCGGAGATGGGCTACTGGAACGCTGACTACGAGCCCAAGGACACCGACATCCTGTGCGCGTTCCGGATCACCCCCCAGGACGGGGTCGATCCGATCGAGGCGGCTGCGGCGGTGGCCGGAGAGTCGTCGACCGCCACCTGGACGGTCGTCTGGACCGACCGCCTGACCCCGCACGAGCACTACCAGGCCAAGGCCTACTCCTGCGAAGAGGTTCCGGGCACGCCCGGGCAGTACATCGCGAAGATCGCCTACGACATCGACCTCTTCGAGGAGGGCTCGGTCGCGAACCTGACTTCCTCGATCATCGGCAACGTCTTCGGCTTCAAGGCGCTGAAGGCGCTGCGCCTCGAGGACATGCGGATCCCGCCGCACTACCTCATGACCTTCCAGGGCCCGCCCCACGGGATCGTCATGGAGCGCGAGTACCTCGACAAGTTCGGGCGCCCGCTGCTCGGCGCCACCACCAAGCCCAAGCTCGGGCTTTCGGCGAAGAACTACGGGCGCGTCGTCTACGAGGCGCTGCGCGGGGGCCTCGACTTCACCAAGGACGACGAGAACATCAACTCACAATCCTTCATGCGCTGGCGCGACCGCTACATCCACTCGATGGAGGCCGTGAACCGCGCCTCCGCCGTGACCGGCGAGGTCAAGGGCCACTACCTGAACGTGACCGCGGCCACGATGGAGGAGATGTACGAGCGCGCTGAGTTTGCGAAGGAGCTCGGCAGCATCATCATCATGATGGACCTCACCATCGGCTTCACGGCGATGCAGTCGATGTCCAAGTGGGCGCGGGCCAACGGGATGATCCTGCACCTGCACCGGGCGGGCCACGGGACCTACACCCGCCAGAAGACCCACGGGGTGAGCTTCCGCGTGATCGCGAAGTGGTGCCGCATGATCGGGGTGGACCACATCCACGCGGGAACCGTCGTCGGCAAGCTCGAGGGCGACCCCGGGATGATCAAGGGCTACTACGACGTGTGCCGCCAGCGCTTCAACAAGGCCAACCCCGAGACGGGCCTCTACTTCGATCAGGACTGGGCGTCGCTGGCGTCGGTCATGCCGGTGGCCTCGGGCGGGATCCACGCCGGCCAGATGCACCAGCTACTGCACTATCTCGGCGAGGACGTGGTGATGCAGTTCGGCGGCGGCACGATCGGCCACCCGATGGGCGTAGCCGCGGGCGCCACCGCGAACCGTGTGGCGGCTGAGGCGATGATCAAGGCGCGCAACGAGGGCAAGGACTACTACTCGGAGGGCCCCGACATCCTCAGGGACGCGGCGCAAGGCTGTCCCGAGCTGGACGCCGCCCTGGAGGTCTGGAAGGACATCACCTTCGACTTCGAGTCCACCGACACACCCGACGTCGCCGCCACGCCCACGGCGAGCAACTAGGAGACGAGCGAATGAGGATCACACAGGGCACCTTCTCCTACCTGGAGGACCTGACCGACGAGGAGATCGAGGCGCAGATCAGCTACGCGCTGTCCAACGACTGGGCGATCATGGTCGAGTACACCGACGATCCGCATCCCCGCAACAACTTCTGGGAGATGTGGAAGCAGCCGGAGTTCGACCTCGAGCCCGACGAGGCCGACGTGGCCATGCGCGACGTGAACGCCTGCCGCGAGGCCTACCCGAACCACTACGTGAAGGTGGTCGCCTACGACAGCTCGCTCGGGCGCCAGACGTCGGCGCTCTCGTTCATCGTCAACCGGCCCGCCGAGGAGCCCGGCTTCCGCTTGGAGCGCCAAGACACGGCCGATCGCCAGATGCGGTACACGCTCCAGCCCTACGCGCACCAGGATCCCCCGGGCCGCCGCTACGGCAACAAGGGCGACCTGGCCACCACGCGCGACCCGGCGGCCGTGCAGGACGCCACGCCGGGGCGGGACTCACCACTGGCCGCTGACGGCTCTGCTCCGGCTTCGAACATGGAGCCGTCGCCCGACGGGGGCGTCGGAGACTCGTAGAGAGTGAGCCCCCGGGGCCTGGACACCACCGGTCGTCCACTCGACCCCCCATCGCGGGGGGCAGGCGGCAGCGACCGCGGATCGCCTTCCTTCTCGGACGAGTTCGGCGGCCGGGTGGTGCGTCCCGCGAAGGGGGCAACGTCGGGGTCCGCCGTCGAGTCGGTGGACTTCCCGGAGGCGGTGGCTGACGGCCAGGCCGACATCGAGACGGTGGTTCGTGACTCGCGCGTAGGAGAGGTGCTCGAGGAGATCGACCGCGAGCTGATCGCGCTGGAGCCGGTCAAGCAGCGCATCCGCGAGGTCGCCGCACTGCTCGTGATCGACCGGTTGCGCGAGGAGATGGGGCTCGGCACGGAGCGCCCCACCCTGCACATGAGCCTGACCGGTAGTCCGGGGACCGGCAAGACCACCGTGGCGTTCCGGATGGCGGACATCCTGCACCGCCTCGGGTACATCGAGCGCGGGCACCTGGTCTCGGTCACGCGCGACGACCTGGTCGGCCAGTACGTCGGCCACACGGCGCCGAAGACCAAGGACGTCGTCAAGCGAGCGCTCGGCGGGGTGCTGTTCATCGACGAGGCCTACTACCTACACCGCCCCGAGAACGAGCGCGACTACGGCCAGGAGGCGATCGAGGTCCTGCTCCAGGTGATGGAGTCAGAGCGCCAGAACCTCGTGGTCGTGATGGCCGGCTACGAGGACCGCATGGAGGAGTTCTTCCAGGCCAACCCCGGGATGGGCTCGCGCGTGGCCCACCACATCGGCTTCCCCGACTACGACGTGGACGAGCTGCTTCAGATCGCCAGGCTGATGGTCGGCAAGCAGGGCTACGACTTGAGCGAGGACGGCGCGCGTGCGATGCGCGACTACATCGAGCTGCGGCTCGAGCAGCCACGCTTTGCCCACGGTCGCAGCATCCGCAACGCGATCGAGCGAGCCCGGATGCGACAGGCCACCCGGCTGTTCGAGTCGAGGGGAAAGCTCACGAAGAAGGACCTCATCACGCTCGAGCCCGACGACATCCTCCAGAGCTCGGTGTTCAACGACACCGAGGAGGAAGCGCCCGGCGACACGACTCCGAAAGGGAGTTGAGGCCAGTGCCGCAACACAGGAGGGGTGCATGCCTCGACCGATAATCCTTGGCGTAGTCGGAGACTCGGGCGCGGGAAAGACGACCATCACGCGGGGGCTGGTGGGCATCCTGGGCGAGGAGCAGGTGACCGCTGTCTCCACCGACGATTACCACCGCTACGACCGAGCGCAGCGCGCCGAGCATGGCATCACGCCGCTGCACCCGGACTGCAACTACGTGGACATCCTCTCGCAGCATCTAGGGCTCCTGCGGAAGGGAGAGCCCATCCTCAAGCCGGTGTACCAGCACGCCGACGGCACCTTCGGCCCGCCGGTCTACGTGAGCCCGAACCCCTTCACCGTCGTGGAGGGGCTGCTGGGCTACCACTCCGAGGACATGCGCGGCTGCTACGACGTGCGGGTCTTCCTCGCACCGCCGGAGGAGCTTCGCCGGAAATGGAAGGTCCAGCGCGACACCTCGCGGCGCGGGTACGAGAACGACGAGGTCCTGAAGGAGCTCGACCGGCGCGAGCCCGACTCCGCCCAGTTCATCCGCCCCCAGGAGCGTCACGCCGACATGGTCGTGTCCTTCAGAGAGGGCGATGGTGGCGATGCCCACGCGCTTGACGCCGAGTTGCTCCTGCGGGACTCGCTCCCCCAACCCGATCTCTCACCGCTCATCGGCGGCGGCGATCGCGGGATCACGATCGACGAGGGCGACTCGGAGCGGCACGTGAGCATCACCGGCGCCATTGAGCGCGAGCAGGCCGCCGAGATCGAGGAGGCGATCTGGGAGAAGCTCCACTTCGCCTCGCATCTCCGCTCCGAGCGGCTGGGCGAGGTCACGATCGGCGACGACGTCCACCGCTCCGAGTCGCTGGGCGTCGTGCAGCTGTTGATCTTGTACCACCTGGTGACGGCCAAGGCGGCGGTCGCACTGGGCGGCGCCGGCCCCCGGGCGGAGGCCGAGAGCGACGCCGAGGACCACAAAGACCCTGCGCGGGTGGAGTCGTGATGGCGCGCCCCGCTCGGCCGATCATTCTCGGCGTCGTGGGCGATTCGGCGGCGGGCAAGACCACCATCACCCGGGGCCTCGTGCGGATCCTCGGCGAGGACCAGGTCACGCACGTCTGCACTGACGACTACCACCGCTATGACCGCCAGCAGCGCGCGGAGCTGGGCATCACACCGCTCGATCCCGACTGCAACTACATCGACGTCGCCGCCCAGCACCTCGAGCACCTGCGGGAGGGCGAGCCAATCCTGAAGCCGACCTACCGCCACGCCGACGGGACTTTCGGGCCGCCGACCTATGTCAAGCCGCACGGCTTCACGGTGGTCGAGGGGCTGCTCGGCTACCACACCGAGGAGATGCGCGACTGCTACGACGTGCGCGTCTACCTGGCTCCGCCTGAGGACCTGAGGCGCAAGTGGAAGGTACAGCGCGACTGCTCGCGGCGCGGCTACACCACCGACCAGGTGCTCGCAGAGCTCGATCGCCGTGAGCCCGACTCGGCCGCGCACATCCGGCCTCAGGAGCGCCACGCCGACATGGTCGTCTCCTTCCTGCCGGGCGAAGAAGGTGAGCCGGAGCAGCTCGACGCCGAACTGATCCTGCGCGACGGGCTTGTACATCCAGACCTCACGCCGTTCATCCGGGGCGACGGGCGCGGCATCACTGTCTACGAGCGCGGCAGCGAACGTCACGTGAGCATCCCAGGCGACATTGATAGAGACCGCGCCGCCGGGATCGAGGAGGCTATCTGGGGCCGGCTGCACTTTGCGACCCACCTGCGCTCCCAGCGCCTCGGGGAGTTCACGATCGGCACGAACCTGCACCGCTCCGAGTCGCTGGCGCTCGTGCAGCTCCTGATCCTGTACCACATGGCCACGGCGCGGGCCGCCATAGCGCTCGGCGGCGATGGCACACGGGGCACGGGAGAGCGCCCGGCCTCGGAGCCGCAGGCACCGGCCGCACCGGAGACCCCGGCGGCAGCCTACACGCAGGGCTGAGCTCGACCTCTCCACCGGACGCTTGACCGCGGAGCCAACCGGCCCCCGAAGTGGCATCGGGCAGGCGTCCGGCCAGCGAGCTTCGGACTAGGAGGGTCCCCCCCGTCGCTTCTCGTTGGGTGTTCTGACCGGGGTGGTGTCTAGCGTCGTGGCTGGTCTCGATGGCGACGATGGGGAAGACTTGGAGCGCGGCGCAGGCGGTGTGCCCGCGGCCTGAGCACGTCGGGTCTGGGGTGCGTTTCGACGGTAAGTACGGCAAGCCGGGGCATCGTCGCCAGCTCTATCGGTGCATGCCGGGCAACGGCGAT
>DASROS010000024.1:0-37351 GCA_035646775.1 Thermoleophilaceae bacterium
GTGGCCGTGGACACCGAGACCAACGGCCGCGGGGGCGCGGGTTGCGAGCTCACCGAGGTCGGCGCCGTGCTGGTCGGCGGCGGCGAGGCGCACGACACCTGGGAGTCGCTGGTGCGTGTGGAGGCGCCGCTGTCGCGCGGGATCGAGCGGTTCACCGGTATCACGCAGGGAATGGTGGACGCGGCGCCCCCTCCCGCCGACGTGCTGCCCGAGCTGGCCGAGCTGCTGCGCGGGCGGGTGATGGTGGCCCACAACGCCGGCTTCGACCGCCGCGTGCTGGCCCAGGCCTTCGAGCGCGCGGGCCTGGACTGGCCCGACCCGCCGGTGCTCTGCACCGTCTCGATGGCGCGGCGCTTCGCCCCGCTCGTGCGCCAGCGCAAGCTGGCCTCGCTAGCCGGGGCCCTGGGGATCGAGGTAGAGGCCGTGCACCGGGCGCTGCCCGACGCCCTCACCTGCGCGCGGATCCTCTGCGCGCTGTTCCCGCGGCTGTGCGCGCACGCCGCCACGGTGGGCGACGCCGTGGCGCTGCTCGGGCCGCGCCGAAGGAGAGAGCGCTCCTCGGGCTCGCCAGCCGCACGTCGCCCGCCCGCGGACCGGCCGGACATGTCCGCGCTGCCGCAGGATCCGGGCGTGTACGTATTCCGGGACGAGCGCGGTCGCCCCCTGTACGTGGGCAAGTCGGTGTCGCTTCGCACGCGAGCGCGGTCGCACTTCTGCGCCCCCGCTGGCTGGACCGAGCGCGCCGAGATCGCCGACTACAGGTCGACCAACTCCGAGTTGGGCGCGCTGGTGCTGGAGAACCGGCTGATCAAGCGCTGGCGCCCGCCCGGCAACACGGCGCTGAAGCGCACCGACCGCTGGGTCTACGTGCGCTGCCGGCTGGACATCGAGTACCCCGTGCTGGAGGTGAGCCCCGAGCCCGCCGAGGGCCACGCGATAAGTATCGGGCCGCTGCGCGGCCGGGCCGCCGCGCGCGAGCTGGCCGACCACCTCACCTCGATGTTTCGCCTGCGCCACTGCGGGCGGCGCATGCGGCGGCGCGAGCACCCGTCGCTGTACGGGCAGATGGGGCGCTGCTGCTCACCCTGCCTCGGCGACCTGGACCCCAACGCCTACCGCCGCCAGCTGGACGCCGCGCTGGCGCTCTTCGACGGACGCGGCGACGGCGGCGGGCTGCTGCTGGAGCGCCTCGACGGCGAGATCCGCGACGCCTCGGCGGCCCGCCGCTACGAGCGCGCGGCCGCGCTGGTGCGCCGGCGGGAGCGGCTGGAGGACGTGCTCGCGCGGCTGGGAGGTGTGCTGCGCGCCGTGCACTCCGTGCCGCGGCTGGTGCTGGCCGCGCACCCCACCGACGAGCGCTGGGACGCCTTCTGGATCCTCGGAGGCCGCGTGGCCGACTGGGGCGATTTGCCCGAGCGGAACGAGCTCGTCGAGCGCACCGAGGCGGTGATGTCGGCGCCCCCTCCCGCCGGAGTGCGACCGGAGGACGTGGACGAGGTGCGCATCGTGGCCGCCTGGCTGGCCGAGCACGAACCGCCGACGCTGGCGCTCGACCCGGCCCCCACGGCGGCGAGCCTCGACCGCTTCGTGAAGCGGGCGACGGCGCCACGCTCCTCCGCCGCTGCCGCGGCCGCGGCCTGAACGTCAGCCCTCGTCGACCTGAGCGACGGCTCGCTCAGCTGCGTCGAAGCCGATCTTGGAGTGCGTGCCGTCACAGAAGGGCTTTGTCGTGGAGCCGCCGCACCGGCAGAGGGCGACCGGCCGGCCATCCTCCCCCAGGTCATAGCTGTTCCCGTCGGCGTCGACGACGGTGACCGGACCGGTGATCTTGTAGGGGCCGTTCTCCCGTGCCTTGATCTCGACTGGTTCCATGGACCGAGATTACGCCCACGAAGGGATTACTCGTTGGTTGCACAGGGAAGTACCTGGGCATGCCCCGGAACACGCCTCCCTTCAGAGCCGACCACGTCGGCAGCCTCCTGCGCCCGCCCAAGCTGCTCCAGGCGCGCGACGATCACGCGGCCGGGCGAATCTCCGACGAGGAGCTGCGGGCGATCGAGGACGACGCCATCCGCCACGCGGTGAAGCTGCAGGAGGACGCGGGTCTGCAGTCGGCCACCGACGGGGAGTTCCGCCGCGCCTCCTGGCACATGGACTTCATCTACAGCCTCGACGGGATCAGCAAGGCCGAGGACGACCTCACCGTCCACTTCAAGAACGCGGAGGGCACGATCGACTTCACGCCGGCCGCGCTGAAGGTGGACGGCAAGCTGGGGGTGTCGGAGACGATCTTCGGCGAGGACTTCAAGTTCCTGAAGCGGACGGCCAACGGTGTCACGCCCAAGCTCACGATCCCCTCGCCGAGCATGGTCCACTACCGCGGCGGCGCGGCCGTGATCGATCCTGACGTCTACCCCGACCAGGACGCCTTCTGGAGCGACCTCACCGGCGCCTACGCCGAGGAGGTGCGTCGGCTGGGTGAGCTGGGCTGCACCTACCTCCAGTTCGACGACACGAGCCTGGCCTACCTGAACGACCCCAAGCAGCGCGAGCAGATGTCCGAGCGCGGCGAGGACGCCGAGCACCTGCACGAGAGCTACATCCGCCACATCAACGAGGCGCTTCAGCGACGCCCGGAGGGCATGACCGTGACCACGCACATGTGCCGCGGCAACTTCCGCTCCTCGTGGGTGGCCGAGGGCGGCTATGACTTCGTGGCCGAGGCGCTGTTCGGCGAGCTGGCCGTGGACGGCTTCTTCCTCGAGTACGACGACCCGCGCTCCGGCGGCTTCGAGCCGCTGCGCTTCGTGCCGAAGGACAAGATGGTGGTGCTCGGCCTCGTGACCACCAAGAAGGGCGAGCTGGAGTCCAAGGACGAGCTCAAACGCCGGATCGAGGAGGCGTCGAAGCACGTGGACCTCGACCAGCTCTGCCTCTCGCCTCAGTGCGGCTTCTCCTCCACCGTGGAGGGCAACGCGCTGAGCCAGGAGCAGGAGATCGCCAAGTTGCGCCTGATCGTGGAGACCGCCCAGGAGGTGTGGAACTGATGGAGACCCTGCTGATCGCCGGCGAGTGGACCGGCGCGCGCGACGGACGCAGCTTCGACAAGACCGACCCCTACACCGGCGAGCCGGCCGGCAGCGCGGCGGCCGCCGGCCGCGAGGACGCCCGCGCCGCCGCGGACGCCGCGGCTGAGGCGTTCCCCGAGTGGGCCGCCACGCCGCCGGGCGCGCGCCGTGAGCTGCTGCAGAAGGCCGCCGGCCTGATCACCGAGCGCGCCGAGGAGATCGCCGGGATCGTGACCGAGGAGACCGGCGGCACCCTCGGCTGGGGCATGTTCAACTGCGACCTCGCCGCCGGGATGCTCGGCGAGGCGGCCGCGCAGACCACCTCCGCGACCGGCGAGATCATCCCGTCCAACGTGCCCGGGCTGACCGCCATGGGCGTCCGCCAGCCCGCCGGCGTGGTGCTGGGCATCGCGCCCTGGAACGCGCCGGTGATCCTGGGCACGCGCGCCGTGGCGTCGCCGCTGGCCTACGGCAACACCGTGGTGCTCAAGGCATCGGAGGTCTGTCCCCGCACGCACGCCGAGATCGGGCGCGCGCTCGCAGACGCCGGGCTGCCGCCCGGCGTGGTCAACGTGGTCACCCACGAGGCCGCCGACGCTCCCGACGTGGTCGACGAGCTGATCGCCCACCCGGCGGTCCGGCGGATCAACTTCACCGGCTCCACGCGCGTGGGCCGATTGGTGGCCGAGAACGCCGCCCGCCACCTCAAGCGCGTGCTGCTCGAGCTGGGCGGCAAGGCGCCGCTGGTGGTGCTGCCCGACGCCGACCTCGACGAGGCGGTGGCCGCGGCCAAGTTCGGCGCGTTCATGCACCAGGGCCAGATCTGCATGTCCACCGAGCGTGTGGTCGTCGACCGCTCGGTGTCCGGCGACTTCACCCAGCTGCTCGGCGAGAAGGCGAGCGCGCTCGCCGTGGGCGACCCGCGCGATCCCAACACCCAGATCGGCCCGCTGGTGAACGCCAAGGCGGTCGAGCGCGTGAACGGCCTGGTGCGCGACGCGGTCGACCAGGGCGCCGAGCTGATCACCGGTGGCGAGCCCGACGGCGCGCTGTACCCGCCGACCGTGCTGGCTGGGGTGACCCCGCAGATGCGCATCTACGGCGAGGAGTCGTTCGGCCCCGTGGTGTCCCTGCTCGAGGTGGACGGCGCCGACGAGGCGGTGCGCGTAGCCAACGACACCGAGTACGGCCTGGCGGCTGCGGTGTTCGGCAAGGACGTGCCCACCGCGCTGGACGTGGCGCGGCGGATCGAGAGCGGCATCTGCCACGTGAACGGGTCCACCGTGCACGACGAGCCGCAGATGCCGTTCGGCGGCGTGAAGGCCAGCGGCTTCGGGCGCTTCGGCGGCAAGGCCGCGCTCGAGGAGTTCACCGAGCTGCGCTGGATAACCGTCCAGCAGGGCTCGCGCCACTACCCGATCTAGGCGTCCTCCTCGTCGAGCACCCGCTGGGCGACGGCGAAGGCCGAGTTGGCCGCCGGGACGCCGCAGTAGATCGCGCTCTGGAGCAGGACCTCCTTGATCTCGTCGCGGGTCAGCCCGTTGCGCAGCGCCCCGCGTACGTGCAGCGCCAGCTCGTCGTGATGCCCGCCGGCCACGGCGGCGGTGATGGTGATCGCGCTGCGCATGCGCCGGTCCAGGCCGGGGCGCGTCCAGACGCCGCCCCACGCGTAGCGCGTGATGAAATCCTGGAACTCCCGCGTGAATCCGGTGGCCCTCTCGGTGGCGCGGTCCACGTGCTCGTCGCCGAGCACCTCCCGGCGCACCTGCTCGCCCGGCTCACGCCGTTCGTCGCTCACGTCGTTCCTCCCTCCAGGTGGGCGAGCACGGCCCCTGTGTAGGCCTCGGGTTGCGCGACGTTTGCGATGTGGCGGGCGTCCTCGAGCACAATCAGGCGCGCCCCGGGCACTGTGTCGGCGATCTCCTGCCCGCGCTCGGGCGGCGTGGAGGGATCGTCGTCGCCGGCGATCACCAGCGTGGGCGCCCGGATCCGTCCCAGCCCGGCACGAAGATCCATGTCGCGGATGGCCTCGCAGCAGCCGGCGTAGCCCTCGCCGGGTGTCGCGCCGAGCATCCCGCGGAAGCGCTCGATCTCGTCGGGCCGGTCGCGGGTAAAGCCGGGCGTGAACCAGCGCTCGAGCGCGGCGTCCGCGAGCGCCGCCACGCCGTTCGAGCGCGCGATGCCGGCGCGCTCGTCCCACTGCTCCCGCGGCGGGAAGTGCGCTGCGGTGCACGAGAGCACCAGGCGGTCGATCCGCTCGGGCGCGTTGATGCCCAGCCACATGCCGGTCATGCCGCCAATCGACATGCCGCAGAACGACACCCGCTCCAGCCCCAGCTGGTCGAGCAGCGCGAGCACGTCGCGGCCGAGGTCGGCGATCTCGTACGGGCCGGGCGGCGTCTCGGAGGCGCCGTGGCCGCGCTGGTCGTAGCGCAGCAGGCGGAAATGCTGTGTCAGGACGGGGGCCTGGGCGTCCCACATGGCCTGCGTGGTGCCCAGCGAGCCGGACAGCACCAGGACGGGGGCGTCGCCGGGCCCGTCCAGGCGGTGGTGGAGACGCGCCGTCACGCGGCCCCCTCGCGGTGGAGCGCCAGGGCGCGCTCGACGAACTCCTCCGCCGATCCCAGGTACGCCGCCGGGTCGAGGGCCCGGTCCAGCTCATCGGCCGAGAGGCGGGCGGACACGCCGGCATCGTTGCGCAGTTCGTCCCTGAGCGGGCGCCCGGCCTCCGCGGCCCGGCGCGACGCCTCCTGCATCAGCTCGTGCGCCTCCAGCCGGCCCAGCCCGGAGGCCACCAGGGCGGTGGACACCGCCTCGGCGAGGATCAGCCCGCCGGTCAGCTCGAGGTTGCGGCGCATCGCCTCCGGGTGCACCTCCAGCCCGCCCAGCGTGCCGGCGAGAGCCGCCGCCGCTCCACCCGCGTAGGCCAGCGCGTCGGTGAGCGCCGGCCACTCAGCCTGCCACGCGCCCACCGCCCGCTCGTGCTCCCCGGCCATCCCCCCGATCAGCACCGAGGCCTCTCCCCTCCCGCGGCGCGCACTTGCGATGGCCATCGCGGCGCCCACCGGGTTGCGCTTGTGCGGAAGCGTGGACGACCCTCCGCCACCGCCGGCCTCCGCCACCTCGCCCACCTCGGTCTGAGCGAGCAGCGCTATGTCCAGCGCCACCTTCTCCACCGTGCCGGCGACGAGAGCGAGGGCGGCGGCCAGATCTGCCACGCGGCCACGGTCGGCGTGCCAGGGCAGTGCCGGCCGCTCCAGCTCCAGCTCGTCCGCGAGGGCGTCGAGCACGCGCGGGCCATCGGCCCCGAGCGAGGCAAGCGTGCCCGCCGCGCCACCCAACTGGACCGAGAACGACACCTCCGCGAGGCGGCGGCGGGCATCGAGCAGGGCCACCAGCCAGCCGGCGGCCTTGAGGCCGAAGGTGGTGGGCAGCGCCTGCTGGAGCAGCGTGCGAGCGGGCATCAGGGTGCCCCGGTGGTCCTCGGCGAGCGCGGCACACGCCCCGGCCGCGGACGCCAGCTCCCGGTCGATCGCTGCCGCGGCCCGGCGCGACACCAGCATCGCGGCCGTGTCCATCACGTCCTGGCTCGTGGCCCCCAGGTGCACGAACCCGGCCGCGTGCCCGCCCACGGCCTCCGTGAGGACGCGCACCAGCGGCGCCGCCGGGTTGCCCGACGCGCGTCCATCGCGCCCGAGTGCCGCCGCGTCGAACCGCTCCGCGTCGCCGGCCACGGCCGCGATCGCGTCGGCCGCCTCCCCCGAGATCAGGCCCACGGCGGCCTCGGCCCGTGCCAGCGCCGCCTCGAACTCGAGCATCGCCGCCACCCAGGCGCGGTCGGACACCGCATCCCTTACGTCGTCGGGGACGAACAGACCGTCGAAGAGCTCGCTGCCGGGGGAGGCCACTAGAGATCGAAGAACACGGTCTCGCCCTCGCCCTGGAGGCGCACGTCGAAGCGGTAGGCGCGCGGCCCGTCCGCCACGGCCACGAGGGTGCCCCGCCGCTGCGGATCGACGGCGCAGAGCACGGGGTCGGCCTCGTTGGCCGCCATCTCCTCCGGGAAGTAGATCCGCGTGGCAAGGCGCTTGAGCAGGCCGCGCGCGAACACCGATACGAGGATGTGCGGCGCCTGCACGCCGCCGTCCGGCGCCGGCACGGCGCCGGGCTTCACCGTGACGAAGGCAAAGCGTCCCTGCTCGTCGGTCTCGCCCCGGCCGAAGCCCCGGAAGCCGTCCCGCAGCGGCGCCTCCTCGCGGTCGTCCTCGGGGTGGTCGTAACGCCCGGCTCCGTTGGCCTGCCAGATCTCGAGCAGGGCGTCGTCCACGGTCTGGCCCTCGCCGTCGTAGACCGTGCCCGACACGCGGATGGCGCCCTCGGACGCGGGCGGCACCAGCTCCGGGTCGGTCACCGGCAGGCCGATGCTGAAGAACGGCCCGACCGTCTGGGAGGGCGTCGGGAGGGTCACCTAGGCCTCCACCGGCGTGGACTCTCGCCCGCGCAGCACAACGTCGAAGCTGTATGCCAGCGCCCACTCGGGCACGGTCTCGCCCAGGTCGAACGAGGAGATCATCCGCCGGCGGTCGCGCTCATCGCGCACCGACTGGAAGATTGGGTCCTGGGAGAACAACGGGTCGCCCGGGAAGTACGTCTGGGTGACCAGCCGCGTGGCGAAGGCGGGCCCGAACAGCGACAGGTGGATGTGGGCCGCCCGCCACGCGTTGTCGTGGTTGCGCCACGGGTAGGCGCCCGGCTTGACCGTGATGAAGCGGTACCGACCGTCGTCGTCGGTCACCGTGCGCCCGCCGCCCGAGAAGTTGGGGTCCAGCGGCGCGGGGTGGCGGTCGGCGTCGTGCCGGTAGCGGCCGGCCGCGTTGGCCTGCCACAGCTCGATCAGCGTGTTGCGCATCGGCCGGCCGTCCCCGTCGAGGACCCGGCCGTGGAGGATGATCCGCTCGCCGAGCGGCTCCCCCGCGTGCCGGCGGGTGAGGTCGTGGTCGAGCTCGACCACGCGCTCGTGGCCGTACACCGGGCCGGTGACCTCTGACAGCGTGTGCGGCTGGGGCACGAGCGGGTGACCGGGCGAGCGCGTACGCGTGGCCAGGTAGTCCTCGTGCAGGTAGGGAGGATCGGCGGTCTCACGCCGGTAGCCCAGCAGCACCCCTCCCCTGGTCGCGGCGTCGGTCACGGCTGCCCCTTACCCGACTGGACCACGCGCAGCACGTCGCGCAGGTAGAGCAGGTGGTCCTTCCTGGCGAGCAGCTCGCGGCCCAAGAAGTCGCCGGGGCCCAGCCGCTCGCGCTGGATGTAATGCTGGATCTGGACCGCCACCTGCTGGCTGGCGCCCCTGATAGGAACGGTCCCGGCCGCCGCGCCCGGGGGCTGCCTGGCCACGCTCATGCCGTGCTCCAGGGTGACGCGCGCTCGTCGACCACGCGCAGGCCGATCTGCTGGCGCATCAACTCCACGAGCCCCAGCAGCTCGCCGGCACGATCCTGCGCGGTCGTGGCCACGCCCACTCCTCAGGAGCCGGCCCCCGCCGGCTCCTGCTGGACCTCGCCCCCCTCGGCGGGCGCGGACTGCCTGCGCTTGATCGAGCGGTACACGTGGCCCCTCAGACGCGTGAACTCGGGCAGCTCCTTGGTGTCGAGTTGGTCGCGCGGGCTCGGCAGGTCCACGTCGACCGACTCCTGCACGCCCGTGGGCGACGGCGTGAGCACGAGGATCCGGTCGCCGAGGTAGACCGACTCGTCGATGTCGTGGGTCACGAACACGACCGTGATCCCGTACTGGCGGCGAACCCGCAGGATCAGGTCCTCGAGGTCTGCGCGGGTCTGAGCGTCCACCGACGCGAACGGCTCGTCCATGAGCAGGATCTCGGGCTGGTAGGCGAGCGCCCGGGCGATGGCCACCCGCTGCTGCATGCCCCCGGAGAGCTCCCACGGGTAGCGGTCGAGCGCGTGGGCGAGGTCCACCGAGTCCACCGCCTCCTCCACGAGCCGTTTGGCCTCCGCGCCGTCGAGGCTCTTGCGCCGCAGCGGGAAGGCCACGTTCTGGCGCACGGTCATCCACGGGAACAGCGAGCGGCTGTACTCCTGGAAGACCAGGGCCATCTTCTCCGGCGGGCCGTCGATGGCCTGGTCGTGCAGGCGTACCTCACCGCTCGTGGGCTCGAGCAGGCCGGACATGCATCTGAGCAGGGTGGTCTTGCCGCAGCCGGACGGGCCGACCACGCAGACGAACTCCCCGTCGCGCACCTCGAAGTCCAGGTCGCCGATCGCCTCCACGGCGTCGTTGCCTTCTCCATAGACCTTCTTGACGTGGTCCACCCTCAGCATCTGTCGGTCTCGCTCCTTTCCATCGTCAGCTCAGCGCACTCGCCCGGGCGCCGCGGTGCCAGCGCAGCACGCGGCGCTCGATCAGGGCGAAGCCGCCGTTGAGGGCGTAGCCCAGGATCCCCAGCAGGAGGATGCCCGACCACATCTCCGGGATGGCGAAGGCCCGCTGCGACTCGAGCACGAAGTAGCCGATCCCGTTGGTCGAGGCCACCATCTCCGAGATCACCATCAGGATCAGCGCCAGCGACACGCTGGTGCGCAGGCCGGCGAAGATCTGGGGTGTGGCCGCCGGCAGCACCACGTTGCGCAGCCGGTCGCGCCTGGAGATCCCGTACACGCGCGCCGTCTCGCGCAGGGTGGGGTCCACGCCGATGACGCCGTCGATCGTGTTCAGCAGGATCGGAAACAGGCAGACCAGCCCGATGATGAACACCTTCATCGAGTTGCCCACGCCGATCACCAAGATCGCGAAGGGCAGCAGCGCGGGAGGCGGGATCGCGCGCAGGAACTCCACGATCGGCGAGGTGGCCCGCCGTGCCCGGGGCGACAGCCCGAGCGCCAGGCCCAGACCGACGCCCAGCAACACGGCAATCGCCAGGCCGGCGCCCATGCGCGTGAGCGAGGGCACCACGTCGCTGCCCACGCGCTCGAACAGCCAGGTGTCGGCGAACGTCGAGAAGATCTCCGTGAGCGGCGGGAAGTAGTAGGTCTCGCTCCCCGCCGACAGCACTGCCCAGAGCGCGAGCGCGAGCAGCGGCACCGCGACCTCCAGCCCGACGGCCAGCCACCGCCGCCCGGAGCTCATGCCTCAGCCCCCAGGGGGCGCTGGGACGGATGCCAGTGCAGCACCCGCTTCTCGGCCTTCACGAAGATCGCGTTGAGCAGCAGGCCGAGCACTCCGGTCGCCAGGATCAGCGCGTACATCAGCTCCTCGTTGCCGCCCGAGCGCGCCAGGTTGATCGAGCGGCCCAGCCCGGCGGAGCCGATCACCAGCTCGGCCGTCACACACAGGATCAGCGACACCGCCGAGGCGATCCGCAGCCCGGTGGCGATGTATGGGATCGCGCTCGGCAGCGTCACCCGAAACAGCCGCTGCCCGGGCCCGAAGCCAAACGACCGCGCGGTGTCGGTAGCCACCGGGTCCACGTCCTGTACGCCGTAGAGCGAGGCCACGATCAGCTGCCAGAACGAGGCGAACGCGGCCAGGAAGACCTTGCTCTGCATGCCCGTGCCGTAGATCAGGATGGCCAGCGGGATCAAGGCCACCGACGGGATCGGGCGCAGGAACTCGATCAGGCCCCGCAGGGCGCGGTACAGCAGCCGATTCGAGCCGATCAGCAGGCCCAGCGGTATGCCCAGCAGGGCGGCGATGCCCAGCCCAAGGATCCAGCCCTGGAGCGTCTTGCCCACCGCCGTCCAGAAGCTGCCCTCTCCCAGCTGGGAGACCAGCTCGGCCAAGCTCTCGCTGATCGGCGGGAAGTGCTCCCGGGGCAGCAGCCCCACGCGCGGCGCCAGGTCGAACAGTGCGAGTGCCGCCGCCACCGCGAGCCAGGGGAGGAGCCAGTCGGGCAGATGGGCCCGGGACCCTCCCCCAGCCGCACGGCTGAGCGCCGTCACTTGCGGATCAGGTCTCCGAGGTCCGGCTCCTCCTCGATCAGCCCGTACTTCTTGCTCAGCTGCGAGAGCTTCTCGATCGTGGGCTCGTTGAGGTCCTCACGCCAAACGGGCAGCTTGATCTTCTCCGCCGCCTCATCGGGGATCTCGGTGTACTCGCCGAGCACCTTGCGAACCTCGTCCGGGTTCTGCTGCGCGTAGGTGAGCGACTTGTTCATCGCCCTCACAAACCGGTCGACCACCTCGGGATTCTCCTGCGCGTACTGCTTCGAGGTGAAGTAGGTGGCCACGGTCAGGTCCGGCGCGGTGCGCACGTAGAAGGGGTCTATCCCACGCGCCTTGCCGGCCTTGCCCTGGCTCACGAACGGCTCCACCACGCACGCGCCGTCCACTCGCTTGGCCTCGAGCGCGGCGTTCATGTCCGGGAACGGGACCTCGGTGAACTTCAGCGCGTCCACGTCCACGCCGTCCTTCTCAAGGGACGCCTTGATCGTGACCTCGCAGATGTTGTTCAGGGTGTTCACGGCGATCGTCTTGCCCTCGAGGTCCTTGCCGCTCGCGATCGGGCCGTCCTTGAGCACCAGCAGGTCGGCCCAGGCATCCTTCTCGGTCTTGCCCGCGAGCACACCCTGGGCGATGATCTGAACCGGAAGGCCCTTCGACGCCGCGATCAGCAGCGAGATCGTGTTGGAGAAGCCGATCTGGAAGTCGCCGCTCAGCACGGCCGGCGTGATCGCCGCGCCCCCCTCCGCCAGCTGCGGCTCGATCGTGAGCTTCTCGTCCTTGAAGAAGCCCTTGTCCATGCCCAGGTACAGGGGCGCCACGTCGGCGATCGGGATCACCCCCACCTTCAGCGTGGCGGCCTCGCCGGCGCCGCCTCCGCCCCCGTCGTCGCCGCCTCCGCAGCCTGTCACGGCCACGGCACAGCAGGCCGCCAGGGCTCCGATGATCGCCGGCCCACGAGATATCCGTCGCATGCTCTCCTCCTCCTCCTCCAACAGCAGGGCGAGCGTGACTATACCCGCGAGAATCCCGCGGATCGAAGGCAGGGACCAAACGAACCGCTCGCTCGCCACCGGCGTGGCGCTGATCGTGGCCGCCGTGATGCCGGGCTTCCTCACGGCCAGCCTGGCGCCTCGGATCCGCGCCGACTTCGCCTTCGGCGACTCCACGCTGGGGCTGGCGGTGGCCGTGTTCTACGCTGTGTCGGCGCTCAGCTCTCCGCCCTGCGGGCGCCTGGTCGAGCGCATCGGAGCCGTGCGCGGGATGCGGCTCACCGCGGCCATGACGGCTGTTTCATGCGCGACGGTGGCCGCGCTGGCCCACTCGGCCGGGAGCCTGACTGCAGCGCTTCTGCTCGCCGGCGTGGCGAACGGGATGGGCGGGCCGACGGTGAGCACGCTGCTCAAGCGGGAGGTGGCGGCCCGCCGCCAGGGCCTGGCATTCGGCGCCCAGCAGTCCGGCGCCTCCCTCGGGGCGCTGCTGGCCGGCCTCGCCCTGCCGGCCGTGGCGATCCCGTTCGGCTGGAGGTGGGCCTATCTCGGCGCCGCTGTGCTCGGCCTGGCCGCCGCCGCGCTGGCGCCGCGCGACGTGGCCCGGCCCGCGTCCGGCAGCCGCGCCACCCCGCCCCGGGGGCTCACCTCGATCCACGCGATCGCCCTGGCGGCGGTGCTGGCCAGCGCCGCCGGCGTGGGCTTCGTGTCGTTCCTCGTCTCCTACTCGGTGAAGAGCGGGCTCGACGAGGCCGCGGCCGGCCTGCTGCTCGCTGGCGTGAGCCTGGTGGCCACCCTCAGCCGGGTGGGCCTCGGGCTCGTGTTCGACCGCCGCGGCGGTGAGCCCCTGCGGCCGGTTGCCGCGATGCTGGTCGCCAGCGTCGGCGGCTACCTGCTGCTGATCGCGGGCGAACCGACGGCGATCGTGGTGGCCGCCCTGCTGGCCGGGAGCCTGGGCTGGTCGTGGCCCGGCGGGCTGACGCTGGCGGTGGTGCAGCGCAGTCCCGACAACCCCGCCTGGGCAGTCGGCGTGATGATGTCCGGTCTGTTCGCGGGCGCGGTGGCGGGGCCACTGCTCGTGGGAGGGCTCGCCGACCGGGGCGCCTACTCGGAGGCGTGGGCCCTGTGCGCCGTGCTGGCGCTGTTCGCGGGGGTTACGCTCGCGCTCACGCGATCGAAGCCCACGTAGTTCTCCGCGAGCGTGCGCGCGGCCGCCTCGGAGGAGCACACGTACTCCAACTGCGCGCGCCGCAGCCGCTCCTCGAAGGCGTCGCCGCCGGGCGCGCGGTGCAGCATCGACGTCATCCACGCCGAGAAGTACTGGGTGCGCCAGACGCGCCGCAGGCAGGTGACCGAGTAGTCCTCCAGGAGGCCGGAGTCCCCCGCGGAGTAGAAGTGCGCCAGCGCCGCGGCCAGCACCCGGACGTCGGCCACCGCCAGGTTCAGGCCCTTGGCGCCGGTGGGTGGCACGATGTGCACGGCGTCGCCGGCGAGGAACAGGCGCCCGTGCTGCATCGGCTCGCACACGAAGCTGCGCATGGGCGTGATGCCCTTCTCGACGATCGGCCCCTCGCCCAGCGAGAACCCGCCGTCCAGCTCGAACCTGCGGTTCAGCTCCTCCCAGATGCGCGCGTCGGGCCACTGCTCGAGGTCCTCGCCGGGCTCGCACTGCAAGTAGAGGCGGGTGATCTCCGGTGTGCGCATGCTGTGCAACGCGAAGCCGCGCTCGTGGCGCGCGTAGATCAGCTCCTCGCTGGAGGGCTTCGCCTCCGCCAGCACCCCCAGCCAGGCGAACGGGTACTCGTGCTCGTGGTGGGTGAGCACCCCCTCGGGCACCGCGTGGCGGCACACGCCGTGGAAGCCGTCACAGCCGGCGATGAAGTCGCACTCCAGGACCCGCCCTTCGCCCTCGTGGCGGAATCGCAGGTCGGGGTTGTCGGACTCGAGGCCCGACAGGCGCACGTCCTCCACTTCGAACAGCAGCTCGCCCCCGGCGTCCAGCCGGTCGGCGATCAGGTCCTTGACAACCTCCTGCTGCCCGTACACGGTGATGCTGCGACCGCCCGTCAGCTCGGTGAGCGCGATGCGGTGACCCTGCCCGTCGAAGCGCAGCTCGATTCCCTCGTGCACCAGGCCCTCGTGGCGCATCCGCTCACCCACGCCCATGTCGTCGAGCAGGTCGACCGTGTTCTGCTCAAGCACCCCCGCGCGCACGCGCGCCTCGACGTACTCGCGGCTGCGCGCCTCCAGCACCACGGACTCGATGCCCTCGCGCTGCAGCAGGCCCGCCAGCACCAGGCCGGCGGGCCCGGCGCCGACGATCCCGACCCGGATGCGCGTGCGATCGGTCTCCGCCATCCGGGCGGAGACTAAGCGCTGCTAGCCGTCGTCGGAGCTTTCGTCCTCGGGCGCGGGCGGGGCGTCCGGGACGTCAGGCAGGACCTCGGGCTCGTCGGGCAGGCCGTGGCCCTCGGGTGCCGGGCCCTCCGCGTCCTCGCCCTCGGCCTCCTCCCCCTTCGCCCCCACGCCCACGGCCTCGCGCTTGCGCGCCGGCTTGTGGACCGTGATCTTCACGCCGTCCTCGTCCTCGCCGTCCTCGCCCTGGGTGATGGCCTTCTCGACCTCCACCGTGGAACCGGGCTCCATCGACTGCGCGAGCACCTGGTCGGCCAGCGGGTCCTCGATGTAGCGCTGGATGGCACGGCGTAGCGGGCGGGCGCCCATCGCGGGATCCCAGCCCTTCTCGACCAGCAGGTCGGCGGCGTCGTCGGAGAGGTTGAGCGAGAGCTCCTGGTCGGCCAGCGACTCGCGGATGCGCTTGAGCAGCAGCTCCACGATCTTGCGGATCTCGTCCTTGGCCAGCTTGTGGAAGACGATGACCTCGTCGATGCGGTTGAGGAACTCCGGGCGGAAGACCTTCTTGAGCTCGCTCATGATGCCCTTCTTCATGGCGTCATAGGTCACACCCGTCTCGTCCTCGCCGACCGTGAAGCCCACGCCCGTGTTCTTGGCGATCTCCGCGGCGCCCACGTTGGAGGTCATGATCACGATGGCGTTGCGGAAGTCCACGGTGCGGCCCTGGCTGTCGGTGAGCCGCCCGTCCTCGAGGATCTGCAGCAGGATGTTGAAGACGTCCGGGTGGGCCTTCTCGATCTCGTCGAGCAGCAGCACGCTGTAGGGCTTGCGCCGGACGGCCTCGGTGAGCTGGCCGCCCTCGTCGTAGCCGATGTAGCCGGGGGGCGAGCCCACCAGCCGCGACACGGCGTGCTTCTCCATGTACTCGGACATGTCGATGCGCACCATCGCGTCCTCGTCACCGAAGAGGAACTCGGCGAGGGCCCGACCGAGCTCGGTCTTGCCCACGCCCGAGGGGCCGAGGAAGATGAACGAGCCGGTGGGGCGCTTGGGGTCCTTCAGGCCGGCGCGCGAGCGGCGAATGGCCTTCGAGACCGCCTCGATGGCGGCGTGCTGGCCGATCACGCGCTTGTGCAGCTCGTCCTCCATGCGCATGAGCTTCTGCGTCTCGGCCTCGGTGAGCTTGAACACCGGGATCCCGGTCCACATCGAGACGATGTCGGCGATCTCCTCCTCGCCGATCTCGGGCCGCTCGCCGGACTCGCCCGAGCGCCACTGCTCCTCGAGGTCGCGCTTCTTGTTGGTGAGCTGGCGCTCCTTGTCGCGCAGGTTCGCGGCCTTCTCGAACTCCTGCGCCTCGATCGCGGCCTCCTTGTCGCGCCGCGTGGTCTCGATCTCGTCCTCGAGCTCGCGGTACACGGGCGGCGCCGTCATCGACTTGATGCGCGCGCGAGAGGCGGCCTCGTCGATGAGGTCGATCGCCTTGTCGGGCAGGAAGCGGTCGGAGATGTAGCGGTCGGCCAGCTCGGCGGCGGCGGCCAGCGCCTCGTCGGTGATGCCGACGCGGTGGTGGGTCTCGTAGCGTTCGCGCAGCCCCTTGAGGATCTGCTGCGTCTCCTCGGTGGAGGGCTGCTCCACCCGGATCTGCTGGAAGCGGCGCTCCAGCGCGGAGTCGCGCTCGAGGTACTTGCGGTACTCGTCGAGAGTGGTGGCGCCGATCGTCTGCAGCTCGCCGCGCGCGAGGGCGGGCTTGAGGATGCTGGCGGCGTCGATGGCGCCCTCGGCGGCGCCGGCGCCGACGAGATTGTGCAGCTCGTCGATGAACAGGATGATGTCGCCGCGCTGGGTGATCTCCTTCATCACCTTCTTCAGGCGCTCCTCGAACTCACCGCGGTACTTCGAGCCGGCCACCAGGGCGGCCAGGTCGAGCGTGTAGATCTGCTTGTTCTTCAGCGTCTCGGGCACCTCGCCGCTGGTGATGCGCTGCGCCAGGCCCTCGACCACAGCGGTCTTGCCCACGCCGGGTTCGCCGATCAGGACCGGGTTGTTCTTCTGGCGGCGCGAGAGGATCTGCATGATCCGCTCGATCTCTGTCTCGCGGCCTACGACGGGGTCGAGCTTGCCCTCGGTGGCGAGCTTGGTGAGGTTGCGGCCGAACTGGTCGAGCAGCTTGGAGCTCTTCTTGCCCTCGCCCTGGCCGCCGCCCTGGCCGCCGGAGCGCTGCCGGCCACCGGGACCGGAGAGCATGCGGATGACCTCGTTGCGGATCTTCTCGGAGTCGGCGTCGAAGTCAAGCAGGATGCGGGCGGCCACGCCCTCGTTCTCGCGCACCAGCCCGAGCAGGATGTGCTCGGTGCCGATGTAGTTGTGGCCGAGCGACAGCGCCTCGCGCAGCGCCAGCTCGAGCACCTTCTTTGCGCGCGGCGTGAAGGGGATCTGGCCGGAGGTGACCTCTTCGCCCGACCCGACGATGCGCACCACCTGCGCGCGCACACGCTCGACGGTGATGTCGAGCGACTCGAGGACGCGGGCGGCGAGCCCCTCCTCCTCGCGCAGCAGGCCGAGCAGGATGTGCTCGGTCCCGATGTAGTTGTGCTTCAGGATCCGGGCTTCCTCTTGGGCCAGGACGACCACTTGACGGGCCCTCTCTGTGAAGCGCTCGAACACGGTGCTGATCCTTCTCTATCGGGGTCTGGCGGGACGGGTCCTCGTCCGACTTCCTATCCAGCTATTCGGCAGCGAAGCCTTACGGGATGAGGGGACGGACTGGTGACGCGGCCTGGAGGCAGTCTAACAACGCTCTCAGGCCGACATTCCGGGTCCTCTCGCGCGAGGAACCCGCTCGTTGCGGCTCAGCGCATCGCGGGGAACAGCATCACCTCGCGGACCGACCGGCGGCCAGACAGCAGCATCACCAGCCTGTCGATCCCAACGCCGATACCCCCGGTGGGTGGCATCCCCTGCTCCAGGGCGCGCACGAAGTCCTCGTCGTAGGGCTGGGCCTCGTCGTCACCCTCGGCCGTGAAGCGGCGCTGCTCCTCGAAGCGCGCGCGCTGCTCGTCGGGGTCGTTCAGCTCGGTGAAGGCGTTCGCGAACTCCATTCCGCCGGCGAAGCACTCGAAGCGCTCGACCAGCCCGTCCTTGGAGCGGTGGGCCTTGGCGAAGGGCGACAGCTCCACCGGGTAGTCGAACAGGAACGTGGGATTCACGATCTTCGGCTCCACGTGCTTGGAGAGCAGCTCGTCGACGAGGGCCGGCCAGGTGCCGGTGGGGTCCAGTTCGATCCCACGCTCGCGGGCGGCCGCCACCAGCACGTCGCGGTCGCGGTGCGCGAGCACGTCCGCTCCGGTCCGCTGCTCGATGGCCTCGGCCAGGCTCAGCCGCTTCCACGGGATCGAGAAGTCGATCTCGCCCCGGTACTCCACCTCGCCGGCCACGAAGGACACGAGCTCCTCCAGCTCGGCGGCGATGGCGTCGCAGTCGGCGTAGGCCTCGTACCACTCGAGCATCGTGAACTCGGGGTTGTGCTTGTGCGAGACGCCCTCGTTGCGGAACACCTTGCCCAGCTCGTACACGCGCTCCAGCCCGCCCACGATCAGGCGCTTGAGGTACAGCTCGGTGGCGATCCGCATGTAGAGGTCGCGGTCGAGCGCGTTGTGGTGGGTGGTGAACGGCCGCGCGATCGCGCCGCCGTACAACGGTACGAGCATCGGCGTCTCCACCTCGAGGAAGCCGCGCTCGTCGAGCCAGCGACGCACGGCAGCGACGATCTTCGACCGCAGGATGAACAGCTCGCGCGCCTCCTCGTTGGCGATCAGGTCCAGCTCGCGGCGGCGGTAGCGCGTCTCGGTGTCCTCGAGCCCGTGGAACTTGTCGGGCGGCGGGCGCAACGACTTCGCCAGCAGCTTCCAGCCGGTGGCCTTGAGCGTGAGCTCGCCGCGGCGTGACTTGAACGCGGTGCCGTCCACCCCGATCAGGTCGCCGAGGTCCAGCGCGGTGATCGCCTCGAAGGACTCGTCGCCCAGGACGTCCTTGCGCGCCTGCACCTGGATCTTCCCCGAGCGGTCGGTCACGTCGAGGAACGCGGCCTTGCCGAACTCACGCCGGCCGCTCAGGCGGCCCGCCACGCGGTAGGCGGCGTCGGTCTCCTCTCCGTCCTCGAGGTCCCCATGTGCGGCATGCACCGACGCCGCAGGCTGGACGCCCGGGTACTCGTGCGGGAACGGGTCGATCCCACGCGAGCGCAACGCCTCGAGCTTCGCCCGTCGGTCGTCTTCAGCCATTACCGAACCCTATGCGGCGCCCCCGGATCGTGACTGGCGAGCGAAAAGCGAGCATGGCAAGGAAGAGGGGTTGCCGTAGTGCTCCGCACACGGGAACCCCGATGACGCAGCCAGGCGAAGCTTTGCAGCCGCCAGGCGCGATCCGGCGGTCAGGCGGCTTCTATTTTGGTGATCTTGAGCTTGCGCGCCGGCCCACGGGGCACCGGCACCGAGACGATCTCGCCGCGCTTGTGGCCCATCAGGGCCTTGCCCACCGGCGACTCGTTGGAGAGCTTGGACTCGGCCGGGTCGGCCTCGGCGGAGCCGACGATGCGGAACTTCGTCGACTTGTCGGTCTTCTGGTCCTTCACGTGGACGGTCACGCCCACCGACACGGCTTCGGTGGTCACGGCCTTCTCGTCGATCACGCGCGCGTCGCGCAGCTTGTCCTCGAGGTCGGCGATCTGCTTCTCGAGCATGGCCTGCTCGTTCTTGGCGTCGTCGTACTCCGAGTTCTCGGCGATGTCGCCGAACTCGCGCGCCTCCTTGATGCGGTCCGCCACCTCGCGCCGGCGCACGATCGAGAGGTGCTCGATCTTGGACTTGAGCTCTGCCAGGCCCTCAGGTGTGAGAAGTGTCTCCCTCGGCATAAGAAAACTCCCGTCGGGTTGCCCGGGAGGACGCGGCAGTCTAGCAACCGCTCACGCCGCGACGGCAGCGTGTTCCAGGCGCTCCAGACAGGCGCGCACGGCGTCCGTGGTGGGGGCGGTGGAGAGCTCGTGGGCGACCTCCTTGGGCAGCTCCAGCCGCTCCGCGTACCAGGGGTAGAACTTGCGCAGGTAGCGCCCGGCCCGCTCGGTGCCCAGGTGCTCCTCGGCGCGCTCGATCACCCAGCGCAGCTCGTCCAGCACCTCGGCCTGGGACGGCTCGCCCTCGCGCAGGCCCAGCAGCCGCTCGAACCGCCACGGGTTGCCGAACGAGCCGCGCGCCAGCATCACGGCCTCCGCGCCGCTGGCCTGAAGGGCGTGCAGCGCCGCCTCGTCGGAGAGCAGCCCGCCGGAGACCACCACCGGCACGTCGACCGCCTCCACCAGCTCGGCCGCCAGCGCGTAGTCGGGCTTGCCCTTGTGCTGCTGGGAGGCGTGGCGGGGGTGGAAGGCGATGCCCGCCACGCCCGCCTCGTCGACCAGGCGCCGCGCCAGGTCCAGGCCCGAGCGGTCGCCCGGCAGCCGGCCGGGGCGCAGCTTCACCGTCACGGGCAGGCCCGAGCCCTCGCGAGCCGCCCGGGCGATGGCCACGGCCTTGTCGGGGTCGTCGAGCAGAGCGGCCCCGGCGCCGGTCTTCATCACCTTGCGCACGGGACAACCCATGTTCAGGTCGATCGCGTCCGCGCCAGCGGCCGCCACCTTCTCGGCGGCCTCGGCCATCACCGGGGCGTCGTGGCCGAACAGCTGCATCGAGACGGGATGCTCGTCGGGGTGGATCCGCAGGAACTCGCGCACCGTGCGCTCGTTGCCGTGCTTGATGCCGAAGCTCGACACCATCTCCGACACCACCAACCCCGCGCCGTGGCGCCTGGCCTGCAGCCGGACGAACCAGTTGCCGATGCCCGCCAGCGGCGCCAGCACGAGCCGGTTGGAGACCTCGATGTCCCCGAGCCTCCAGGAGTCGGTGAGGGACCGGCTCACGATCCGCCGCCGCTGCAGCCGCCGCCGCAGCTGGTCCCGCCACCGTCGCCGCCGCCACCGTCGCCGCCGCCGCCGTCGCTGCCGCCGTCACCGCCGTACGCGCCAGCCAGCTCCTCGGCGCGGATCTGCTCCTGCATCTCCTCGGTGGTCAGGCCGTCGGCCTCCATCCCGACCGGAATCAGCCACAGGGCCGCCGTGCCGGCCTCCGGCCCGTACCGCGCGCGTTGCAGGTACCCCCGGCGGTAGGCCTCGGGGTCGGGCATGTCGCCGGGCTGGTGATGGATCACGCGGCCGAACCGCTCGCGGCAGTAGGCGTCGTAGTCGCGCGAGTGCAGCAGGAACGCGTGCCAGGCCGCGTCGACCTCCTTCGGCGGAGAGATCACGTCGTCCGACTGCGCGCAGAGATCCAGGAAGACGAGCGCCTCGCCAAACCAGGCACGAGCGGTCTCGCGGTCCACGCCCTCCTCGCGCTCGATGCGCTGGATCACACCGTCGTTGGAGTAGGTGGAGGGCGGCAGCCCGCGGCCGCGATCACGGCGAAGAGCTTCGTGAGGAGTCCCATGCACTGAAGTGTGGCGGGAAGTGCCGCCAGTGGCCAGGAAGGCAGTGCCAGTGAGCATGCGCCGTAGGTCCCGGTCCACCGCCGCGGGGGTGCGGGTGAGCTGCCGCCAGGTGATGCGCACCGGGCGCCAGTCGGCTGCGTTGAGGATGCGATCTCGCTCGCGATCGCGCTCGTACGCGATAGCGGTGTCGTGAAAGGTGCGACTGTCGAGCTCGACGGCGACCCGCTCACGCCGCCAGAGGCAGTCGACCTCGAGGCCCTCGATGATCACGTTGGTCATCGGCCGCGGCAGCCCTACGTCGTCGACGAAGGCGAGGAAGAGCGCTTCGAGGTCGGATCGGATGACCGTCGTCCCGGTTCGCAGAGACACGAGCGCCGCGCGGATGATCGGAGTGCCCGGTCGCCGGGGGTAGCGGTGCAGCAGATCGTCAAGTGAGCGCTGATCTCCGAGATTCCTGACCTCTGCCTCATTGAGAGCCCTCGCAAATTGGTGCGGAGGGGCCGCGCTCGCCAGGTCGAGCAGGGTGCGCGCCACGGTTGTCACCGGGATCCCGTCGCGGGTCGTGCGTTCGTCGTCTGGCAACAGGCAGCGATGGAAGCTGACTCCGCGGCGCGTGCGCCGCGCGCTAGGGACGGTGACATCGGGCAGTCCGTGACTAGCGGTCAGATCCCAGAGCGCTGCGGCGGACCGGTGACTCAGGACCGCACCGGGTCCACCGGCGAGCACCGCCGCCATCCACCGGGCTCTCTGCGAGAGCACGTCGTGGCCGAGGGCGTAGACACCCCGGTGAAGGACGATGAGCCACCCGCGTTCGATGCGTCGCTTGATCGCGGAACGACTCATGCCGATCTGCAACAGCTGTCCGTGGGCGATCACCCCGTGCTGGCCGCGCGCAAGGTCGAGAACCGCCTTGTCGATGGCATGCGCGCTACGTTTGGCCCGCTTAGCGGGCTCAACAGCACCCTCGTCTCCCACACGGCCAGGATCACGCCGCGAAACGGACCCATGGGTGACAAGCGCTACGACTCAGCGCAACAAGCGTTACGACTCAGCCGCGGTTGCGTTCCCAGATGATGCGCAGGCCCTCCAGCGTGAGCAGGTCGTCGACCTCGTCCACCTGCTCGCAGAAAGGGACGATCGGCCCCGCCAGGCCGCCGGTGGCGAAGGCCGTGGCCTCCTCGCCCAGCTCTTCGCGGATGCGCCCGATGATCGCGTCCACCTGGCCGGCGAAGCCGTAGATCACACCCGACTGCAACGCCGCCTGCGTGTTCTTGCCGATCACCGTGGCGGGCGGGTCGAGGTCGACCTTGAACAGCCGCGCGGCGCGGCTTGCCAGCGCGTCGATGGAGATCTCCACCCCCGGGGCCAGCACGCCGCCCAGGTACTCGCCCGCCGAGGAGACGACGTCGTAGTTGGTGGAGGTGCCGAAGTCGGCCACGATGCACGCGCCCCCGCAGCGCTCGTAGGCGGCGACGGAGTTCACCAAGCGGTCGGCGCCCACCTCGTGCGGATTGTCCATGAGGATCGGCATGCCGATCTTCAGGTCGGGCCCCACCACCGCGAGCGCGCCCGCCAGGTAGCGGTGCGACACCTCCTCGTACTCGTGGCCCAACTGGGGCACCACCGAGGCGACGATCGCGGCGTCCACGTCGCGCAGGCGAAGGTCGCGCAGGCCGAGAAGGTTGGACAGGGTGGCGGCCAGCGTGTCGGCCGTGTCGTCGCGGTCGGTGGCCAGGCGCCAGTGCTCGAACAGCTCCTCCCCACGGAAGAGCCCGATGTGCGTCTGGGTGTTGCCCACGTCTGCGGCAAGGAGCATCGCCGCGCGATCATGCCACGGGCGAGCGCGTGAACGCGCGCCCGCGCGCCTACTCAGCGGGAGGAGCGGAGCCCGATCGCTAGGGAGGAGCGCAGCCTGATCGTTGATCAGGCGAGCACCGAACGAGGCTCTAGACCGCGTGCGGGTGAAGAGCCAGGCGCAGCGCCTGCTCGCCGGTGAGCGAGACCGTCCGGACGTACCCGCACGAGTGGCAGCAGCACTCCACTTCGGCCTCCCACACGCCGGCCGACAGCGACCACTCGACAGCACCCGACAGGCACACCCTGCAGGACAGCGAGGCATCCACCAGGGCGGGAGCGTCATCGCCGCGGAAGGCGGCCAGCTCGCAGGTAGTGCTCACACTCTGAACATGCCGCGGCGGGAGGACGACGAAACCTCCCGCAACGGATTTTCGACAACCGGTCCTAGAGCGGGCCGGCGCGTTGGACGCGCTGGCCGGAGACGCCCTCCAACAGCGGCCCCAGCGGCGTGCCGTCGGGCAGCTCCAGCGCAGGGTCGAGCTCCAGCAGCGGCTCGAGTACGAAGCGCCGCACGGCGATGTTGCGATGGGGCAGCACGAGCCGGTCCGAGCTGTGCTCGAGGTCGCCGAGCAGCAGCACGTCCACGTCGATCGGGCGCGGGCCGTGGCACGGCCCGCCCGGCTCGCGGCCCAGCTCGGCCTCCACCGCCTTGGCCGCTGCGAGCAGCTCCTCCGGCCCGAGCTCGGTGTCGATCTCCAGGCAGGCGTTGAGGAAGTCCGCCTGGTCGAGCACCTCTCCCTGCGGCGCGGTCCCGTAGACCGACGACGCGCGCATGACGTGCACCCCGTGGCGACCGAGCGCATCGCGGGCGGCGCGCAGGGCCGCCAGGGAGTCGCCCTCGTTGGACCCCAGGCCGAGGAAGCCGCGCAACCGGCTAGCCCTCGCGCCAGACCTCGACCGAGACCTCTTCCACCGGCAGCGGGATGGGCGGCTCGGGCTTGGTCGCCTTGACCCGAACCGAGTCGGCGCCGTAGCGGTCGCTCAACCGCTCTGCGATGGCCGCGCACAGGCGTTCGAGCGTCCGGTAGGAGCGCTCCTGGGCGGCGAGCGCCACCTGCTCGCACGCGTCGGCGTAGTCGACCGTGTCCTCCACCCGGTCTGTCACCGTGGCATCGCAGCCGGTCACCTCGAAGGCTACGTCGATCAGGAGGCGCTGCCCGATCTCGCGCTCGGCCTCGGTCACGCCGTGGCGGGTGTAGAGCGACAGCCCGGCGATCTGGATCGTCACGGCGGGCTCGGAGGTCTCGTCGTCGTCGTCGAAGTCGTCGGACAGGTCGTCGTCCGGCTCCTCGCTCATGGCTGTTTCACCCCCTCCCCATCCACCACGGCGGCAGTCACGGCGAGCGCGGCCATCACCGCCGCCACGTCGTGCACGCGAAATATCGACGCCCCTCGCTCCAGCGCCAGCACGTTGGTTGCGATCGTGCCGGGCAAGCGGCCGGACTCCGGCCGGCCACCGGCCAGCTTGCCGAGGAAGCTCTTGCGCGAGGTGCCCACGACGAGCGGCCGGCCGATCGCCACGAGCTCGTCGAGGCGGCGCAGCAGCTCGAGGTTGTGGTCCACGGTCTTGCCGAATCCGATCCCCGGGTCCAGCCACACCTTCTCCTCCGCCACCCCCGCGTCGACGGCGAATGCCAGTCGCTCCTCGAGGAACGCCTTCACGTCGGAGACCACGTCGTCGTACTGGGGGGCGTCCTGCATCATGCGTGGCTCGCCGAGCATGTGCATCAGACAGCAGCCGGCGCCGCGCTCGGCCACCAGCTCGGCCATGCCGGGATCGCCGCGCAGCGCCGTCACGTCGTTCACGATCGCGGCCCCCGCCTCCAGCGCCGCCTCGGCCACCGCGTGCTTGGCGGTGTCCACCGAGATCTCCCAGCCGCTGCTCTCGGCAGCCAGCCCCTCGACCACGGGCAGCACGCGGCGAAGCTCCTCGTCCTCGGCAACGGGCTCGGCTCCCGGCCGGGTGGACTCCCCGCCCACGTCGAGGATCGCCGCGCCCTGCGAGGCCAGTTCGATCCCGTGGGCGATGGCCGCATCGGGATCGAGGAATTGCCCGCCGTCGGAGAACGAGTCGGGCGTGACGTTGACAACGCCCATCACGGTCGGAACCTCAAGTGGCATTACCGAAAGTATCCCGGCCAACGCCCGTCAGGGCCGCGACGGTGGTGATCCCCCGAAAGGGCGTAACCGAGACGGCGAAGCCGGCGAGTACGGAGCCGCAGGCGGAGAGCCCTTGAGGGGGATCACCAGCGGAGGGGTCCTGCGGAGGCCCGGCGTTACGACAGGTCCGGCTTCTCGGGCCTGTCGAGCCGCATGTCCGCTGTGCCGCCGGCAAGGCCCGGCCGCGGCAGGGGCGACCGGCCGCGCTCCGGCTTGCGCTGCGGAGCCTCGGGCGCCGGGTCGGGCCCCGGGGGCAGTACCGGCTCGTCGGGCCCGAAGACCTCGTCCTCGGGCTTGCCGTCGAGCAGCTGGATGAACTCCTCGCGCTCGATCGTCTCGCGCCGGAGTAGGACCTCGGAGGTGGTGTCGAGCTGCTGCTGGTGCGCGTCGAGGATGCCCCGGGCGGAGACGTGGGCCTCCTCGACCACGCGGCGGATCTCGTCGTCGATCTCGCGCGCAACGTCATCGGAGTAGTCGGGCTCGGAAGAGAACTCGCGGCCGAGGAAGGGCTGGGCGTGGTCGTGGCCGAACACGCGCGGCCCGAGCTTCTCGGACATCCCGAAGCGCATCACCATCTGCTTGGCCGTGGCGGTCACCTTCTCGATGTCGTTCGATGCCCCGGTGGTCACCTCGCCGAACTTGAGCTCCTCCGCGGCGCGCCCACCGAGGGTCATGGCCATCGTGTCCTGAAGCTCCGCGCGCGTGGTGAGGAACTTGTCCTCGGTGGGCAGCGAGATGGTGTAGCCGAGCGCCTGCCCGCGTGAGATCACGGAGATCTTGTGCACGGGGTCGGTGTTCTCGAGGAAGTGCGCGACGATCGCATGGCCCATCTCGTGGAAGGCGGTGATGCGCCGCTCCTTCTCCGACATCACGCGCGTCTTCTTCTCGGGGCCGGCGATCACGCGCATGATCCCCTCCTCGAGCTGGGGGTGATCGATCTCGCGCTTGCCCTGGCGCGCGGCCAGCAGCGCGGCCTCGTTCACCAGGTTCTGAAGGTCGGCGCCGGTGAAGCCGGGAGTCTGCGCGGCCAGGTTGTCGAGGTCGATCGTCTTGGCCAGCGGCTTGCCGCGGGTGTGGACCTCGAGGATCTTCGAGCGGCCCTTGCGGTCGGGGCGATCGACCACGATCTGGCGGTCGAAGCGGCCCGGGCGAAGCAGCGCGGGGTCGAGGATGTCGGGCCGGTTGGTGGCGGCGATCAGGATGATGTTGTCGGTCATCGTGAAGCCGTCCATCTCGACGAGCAGCTGGTTGAGCGTCTGCTCGCGCTCGTCGTGGCCTCCGCCCATTCCTGCGCCCCGGTGGCGGCCGACGGCGTCGATCTCATCCATGAAGATGATGCAGGGGCTGTTCTGCTTGGCCTGCTCGAACAGGTCACGCACGCGCGAGGCGCCCACGCCCACGAACATCTCGACGAAGTCCGATCCGGAGATCGAGAAGAAGGGCACGCCGGCCTCGCCGGCCACGGCGCGGGCCAGCAGCGTCTTGCCGGTGCCGGGCGGCCCGTAGAGCAGGACGCCCTTGGGGATACGCGCGCCGAGCGCCTGGAACTTCTTCGGGTTCTCGAGGAACTCCTTGATCTCGTGCAGTTCCTCCACCGCTTCGTCCACTCCCGCGACATCGCGGAAGGTGATCTTGGGCGCGTCGACCGACATCCGCTTGGCGCGCGACTTGCCGAAGGACATCACCTTCGACCCGCCGCCCTGCATCTGATTGATGATGAACAGCCAGAAGAGCAGGAAGATCACGAACGGCAGGATGTAGGTGAGCGCGGTGACCCAGCCGGCGCCGGACTTGGCCTTGACGTCGATCGGGATCTTCTCCTGGCGCAGCGTGTTCACCAGCGCCTGCTCGGTGTTGTCCGGGTAGGCGGTCTCGTACTTCGCGCCGCGCGTGCGCTCCACGTCGATCTTGTTGTTCTTCGTGTTGAGCGTGACCTTGCGGACCTTGCCGTCGTCCACCTGGGCCAGGAAGTCGCTGTAGCTCGGGTCGGGGCGCCGTTCGCCCGGACTGATCAGCTGCTGGGCGAAGTACGCCAGCACGACGACGATCAGGATCGGGAAGAAGGCGCTCTTGAAGAATCGATTCATGGATGCGAGCCCCCCCGCAGGGTGAAACGACAGGCTAGCAAGGGTGTTTGGCTCTCTTGCGGCTTTTCCAGGCGCAGCCCGCCTTACGACTCGTCCTGCAACACCGCCACGTAGGGCAGGTTGCGAAAGCGCTCGTGGTGGTCCAGTCCGTATCCGATCGCGAAGCGGTTCGGGATCTCGAAGCCCGTGTAGCGGATCGGCAGGTCGACCTTGCGACGCTCGGGCTTGGTCAGCAGCGCGCAGACCTCCAGCGAGGCGGGGTCGCGGGCGCGCAGCGTGCGCAGCAGATAGGACAGCGTGAGGCCCGAGTCCACGATGTCCTCCACGATCAGCACGTCGCGGCCCTCGATCGAGGCGTCGAGGTCCTTGAGGATCCGCACCACCCCGCTGGAGTCGGTGGTGCTGCCGTAGGAGGCCACCGCCATGAAGTCCACCTCGCACGGGACTTCGAGCTTGCGCATCAGGTCCGAGAGAAAGAAGAAGGCGCCCTTGAGCACACCGACCAGGAGGAGCGACTTGCCCTCGTAGTCGGCCGAGATCTCGCGGCCGAGCGCGGCCACCCGGTGCGCCAGGTCGTCCTGCTGGACGAGGATCTCGCCGATGGAGGAGTCCGTCACCGGCTGGAGTCTAGGTGTCGCGCCGAGAGCCCCACCGCGCCGGGGCCGCCCGCCGGGGCCGCGAAGCGCTCGTCCAGCGCCACGCCCGCCACCCACACGATCTCGCCACCGGAGGTCTCCACCACGGGCAGCGTGCGGCGCAGGGCGCGCGGCACCTTGCGGTCGGTGAACAGGTCCTGCAGCGTCTTGGTGCCGCCCAGTCCCACCGGGCGCATGCGGTCGCCGTCGCCCCAGCCGCGCACGGTAAGCGGCCCGTCGCCGATCGCCTCGGCCGAGACCGCCACGTCGCCCGCCGAGCCGGGGGCGGCCTCCACCTGCCAGGCGCCGAACCGCGCCGTGCCGGGCACCGCCAGCCGCACGGGGTCGGGCGCGTGAGCGCCCTCGGCGCCGCCGCGGCGAAAGCGCAGCGTGCCGTACTCGGCCACGGCGGTCAGCGAGCCCCCGAGCTCCAGCGCCTTCGTGCCGCCGCGCTCGCCAAGGGCCAGCACGGCGTCCACCTCGGCCCGGGAGAGCGGGCGCCGCCCGCCCGCAGCCTCCTCAGCCAGGCCGCGCAGCACGATCCGGGCCAGGCCGCGGGGCAGCTCGGCCAGCGCGGCGATCTCCACCGCGGGCCCGCCGCCCAGGCCGGCCAGGGCGTCGGCCGCCGCGGCGTCGAGCACATCGGCCTCGTCGCGCAGCGCCAGTGCGGTCTCGGCGATCGCGCGCTCGGCGCGCGGGTCGAGCGAGCGCAGAGCCGGCAGGAGGTGGTGCCGCGCACGGGAACGGGCGAAGCGCGGATCGGAGTTCGACGCGTCCTCGCGCCACTCCAGCGAGCGGGTGCGGCAGTAGTCGCGCACCTCCTCGCGGGTGACCTCCAGCAGCGGGCGCACCAGCCGCCCCCGCCTCGGCTCCATGCCCAGCAGCGCGCGGCGCCCGGGCGAGGTGGCCAGCCGATAGAGCACGGTCTCGGCCTGGTCGGAGGCGGTGTGGGCGGCGGCGTAGTCGCCGGCGGCGTGGCGCTCGGCAAGGCCGTAGCGGGCGTCGCGCGCCAGGGCCTGGACGTTGCCCTCGCCCGGAAGCGTCACCCGCTCCACCACCAGCTCCACGCCGAGGGAGGAGCACAGCGCACGGCAGTGCCCCTCGTCCGCGGCCGCCTCCTCGCGAAGGCCGTAGTTGACGTGCAGCGCGGACACCTCGGCATCCAGCCGCAGTGCCACGTCGAGCAGGGCCACCGAGTCGGCGCCGCCAGAGAGCATCACCAGCAGCGGCTCGCCCGCGCGCACCAGGCCCGAGTCGTGCGCCGCGTCGAGCACCCGATCGGCCATGGCTAGTTCGGGAGCGTGGCGCGGCAGAGCTGCACCGGCTCGGAGAAGCCCTTGAGCTTGACCTGGCCCACGCCGTCGAAGGCCAGGTGCTCCGACTCGGCCACGCGCTCCACCACGGCGCCGGACACCAGCACCTCGCCACCGCGGGCACGCGCCACCACACGGGACGCCAGGTTCACTTCGCGGCCGAAGTAGTCGCCATCGCGGTACAGCGTGGCGCCGTAGTGGATGCCGATTCGTGGCTCTGGACGTTCGGTGAACAGCGTCTGGAAGCCCACCGCCCAGTCGGTGATGGCCTGCACGTCCTGTCCCACGATCATCACCTCGTCGCCGATCGTCTTGATCACCCGGGCGTCGTCGGGAAGCGTGTCCTTCACGCCGTCCACGAAGCGCTCGACGATCGACACCGCCTCCTCCTCGCCCTCTTCCTCAGTGAAGCGGGTGTAGCCGGCCAGATCGCAGAACGCGATCGCCACGCGCACGCGCCCGAGGTCCGTGCCCTCGTCCGTGTCGATCTCCATGTGGCCCACCACGTCCTGCTGGATGTAGTGCTGGAGGAAGTGCTGGTGCACGTAGTCCATCAGCGGCGAGGCGAGCGGCAGCAGGTCGCGCGCCAGGTGCTCCATCTCCTCTGCCATCTGCAGGCCCGGCACTCCCTCGCGGATCAGCGGCTCGTGCACGTAGATGTGGAACAGGCGCACCTCGGCGTCGGCGATCTGCGCCAGCGCCTGGCCGTACACCCGACCCAGCTGGAGGAAGGCCACGAGCGGGAACCCCGCCGCCAGCACCGATGCCGCGTACTGCAGAGCCTGAACGTCCTCTTCGCTGAGATCGTCGAGGCCCTGTGCGGGAAGGCCGAGGCTGGTCCAGTAGCGCTCGATCAGGGCGGGCTCCAGGCCGGTGGCCTGCGCCGCTTCCTTCAGCGAGTACCGGCCGTCCGGGGAGTCCGGGAACAGGTCCTCGATGAAGCCGTAGGCCAGCCGGCCCTGCTTGCTGGCCTCGCGGATCTCGTCCAACGAGTGTCCGCGGTCGCGCAGCCGCGCCACGATTCGGGCGTGGGCCAGCGCGGGGGCAGTCCAGCTGCCGGTGCCCTTGCCCTTCACCTGCGGGATCACGCCCGTGGCCGCCCACCGCCTCAGGGTGGCCGGCGAGACGCCCACCTTCTCGGCGGCCTCCTTGAGGGTCAGCGTGTTCTCGGCCAAGGGCCTTGACGCTACAACGGCGGGACCCCAGGGTGAAGTCCCGCCGCTGTGCGCGGGCAAATCGGCCCGCGGCGTAGGCCGGCGACGCGATCAGGCGCCTTGCGGCGGACTCTCTCCTCCACTTTCCGGCCTCGAAATCCGGCTGCGCAGAGCTGCGCAGAGTCTCTCGCGCGCGAGCGCGCGAGTCAAGTGGCCCGCGGGAGGGGCGCCGCTCCTTGCGGGATAGACTCGCGCGGCCAGCCAGAGGGAAAGGTAATCGTGCGCAGCCGGCCGAGCCGGCTGCTTCGCAGAAATGAATCGTGCGCAGCCGGCCGAGCCGGCTGCTTCGCAGAAATGAATCGTGCGCAGCCGGCCGAGCCGGCTGCTTCGCAGAAAGAGGGAGCGGACTTGTGAACTACTTCGTGACCGGCGCCACCGGCTTCATCGGACGCCACCTCGTGGAGGAGCTGCTGAAGCGCGAGGGCACGATCCACATGCTGGTGCGCGAAGGGTCGCGGGGCAAGGTCGACGCGCTAATCCAGCGCCTGGGAGCAGCCGAGGGACGCATCGTTCCCGTGAACGGCGACCTGTCCAAGCCGGGTCTCGGTGTAGAGGAATTCTCGGAGAAGATCGGCCATCTCTTCCACCTCGCGGCGGTCTATGACATCCAGGCGGACGAGGAGTCGTCTGAGAAGGCCAACGTCGAGGGCACCAAGCACGTGATCGAGTTCGCCAACTCGCACGATGTCGGGCGCTTCCACCACACCAGCTCGATCGCGGTGGCCGGCTCCTACAAGGGCGTGTTCCAGGAAGACATGTTCAACGAGGAGCAGAAGCTGCCCCACCACTACCACCGCACGAAGTACGAGTCCGAGCAGCTGGTGCGCGACGGCGTGGAGGCCAAGACGCTGATCTTCCGCCCGGGGATCGTGCTGGGGCACTCCCAGACCGGCGAGATGGACAAGATCGACGGTCCCTACTACTTCTTCAAGCTGCTCCAGAAGCTGCGCGCCGCCCTGCCCGAGTGGTTCCCGGTAGCCGGTCCCGAGGGCGGGAGCACGACCATGGTGCCCGTCGACTTCGTGGCCAAGGCGATGGACCACATCGCCCACCTGCCCGACGAGGACCTTCCCGGTGACACCTTCCACCTGGTGGATCCCGAGCCGATGTCGGTGGGCGAGACGCTGAACACCTTCGCCAAGGCCGCCCACGCGCCTCAGTTCGCGATGCGCATCGACCAGAACCTGATCAACGTGGTGCCGAAGCAGGTGCGCGCGGGGCTGAACGCGGTGCCCACGGTGAAGAAGATCCGCAACCAGATCTACCACGACCTGGGCATCCCGCCCGAGGCCATGGAGGTGCGCGACTTCCGCTGCACCTTCGACGCCCGCGACACCCAGCGCGCACTCAAGGGCACCGGCATCGCCGTGCCGCCGCTGGACACCTACGCGCCGGCGCTGTGGGACTACTGGGAGCGCAACCTCGACCCGGACCTCTTCCGCGACCGCTCGCTGAAGACCGCCCTCAAGAACAAGAAGGTGCTGATCACCGGCGCGTCCAGTGGCATCGGCCTGTCGACGGCCCTCAAGATCGGCGAGGCGGGCGGCGAGGTGCTGCTGGTCTCGCGCACGCGCGAGAAGCTCCAGGAGGTGGCCGAGCAGGTGGAGGAGGCCGGCGGCAGGGCGCACGTGCACCCCGCCGACCTGTCCGATCTCGAGGACATCGACCGGCTGGCCGAGGAGGTGCTCGCCGTGCACGGCGGGGTCGACGTGCTGATCAACAACGCCGGGCGCTCGATCCGGCGCTCGGTGGCCGGCTCCTACGACCGCTTCCACGACTACGAACGCACGATGCAGCTCAACTACTTCGGCGCGCTCAGGCTGATCCTCGCGCTCATGCCGGGGATGCGCGAGCGCAAGGGGGGACACATCATCAACGTGTCCTCGATCGGGGTGCAGACCAACACCCCCCGCTTCTCCGCGTATGTGGCCTCGAAGTCGGCCCTCGACGCGTTCTCGCGCTGCGCGGCGCCGGAGTGCGTGGCCGACAACGTGAAGTTCACGACGGTCTACATGCCGCTGGTGCGCACGCCGATGATCGCCCCCACCGACATGTACAAGGCCTTTCCCACGCTCAGCCCGGAGGAGGCCGCGCAGATGCTGTGCGACGCCATGATCGACAAGCCCAAGAAGAAGGCCTCGCGCCTCGGCACGTTCGGCGAGGTCCTCTACTCGATCTCCCCGAAGACCGTGGACATCGTGCTCAACCAGGCCTACAACCTGTTCCCCGACTCGAAGTCGGCCAAGGGCAAGAAGAAGGAGCTCGCGGAGTCGAACGAGGCGCCGCCGGCCGGGGACGAGGAGATGTCCACGGAGGCCGTGGCGATGGCGTACTTGCTACGGGGCGTTCACTTCTAAGTCGACAGTCGACAGGCTAAACGAACGCCGGCCCTCGCTTGACCACGTTCTCCAGCACCCGCTGCTGTACCACCTCGCGCACGCGCTCTGACAGCTCAAGCACGAGCGCGCGGTCGTCGGCGGCGGCGGGGCCGTAGCCCGCGGTCTCGATCGGCTCGCAGAACTCGATCCGCCACTTCGAGGGCAGCGGGATCGCGCCCAGGGGGCCGAGCCAGGGGAACAGCGGGGTGAGCGGGAAGAACGGCGCGCCCATCAGGCGGGCCAGCAGCGGCGACTCACCGAGCTTGGGGTAGATCTCCTCGCTGCCCACCACCGCCACCGGCACGATCGGAGCGCCGGTGCGCAGCGCGATCTCGGCGAACCCGCCGCGACCGAAGCGCTGGAGTTGGTAGCGCTCCCCGTAGGGCTTGCCGGTCCCCTTGACCCCCTCAGGGAAGACGGCCACCAGCTGGTCCTGCTCGAGCAGCCGGATGGCGTTGTAGGGCGAGGCCACCACGCCACCCACCTTGCGGATCGCCACCGAGAACCACGGCAGGTCGAAGGCCTGGTTGAGCACGAGGAAGCGCGGCTGGCGCGGCAGCGGGTGCTCGCGCATGATCCCGACCGACATCATCGTGGCGTCCCACGGCACGATCCCGGCGTGGTTGGCGGCCAGCAGCGCGCGGCCGTGGGAGGGCACGTTCTCCACCCCCGCCGTCTTGACCCGCCACCAGACGTCGTAGAGGAAGTCAAAGCCCGGCTCCACGAGCTCGACGAACTCCGAGTCGAAGCCCCACTCGTCCTCCTGGTAGTCGCCATCGAGGCGGCGGGCGGCGCTGCGCAAGCGCTCGCGGGCGCCACGGGGAAGGCCGGCGGCCGAGCGGGCCACGGCCTCGGGCACCTCCAGGCCCTGCTCCAGACCGCCGCGCAGGGTGCGCATGAAGCCAATCGCCGGCGCGATGCCGTCCGCGGGCCCGGGCATCAGGTCGCCACCCCGGACAGGCTGGGGAGCAGGCGCCGGCCATCGCGGCGCTCCACCCAGTCGGCCACCGCGGCGGGGGTGCCGTATCGCGGCGTGAAGCCGATCTCGTCGGTGAGGCGGGTGGTGTCCACCGCCCTGCCCCAGCGCAGCAGCCGCCGGAAGTCTTCCGAGAGCGAGGGCAGGCCGGCGCGGCGCATGGCGTTGGTCACCGGTCCGAACAGCGGCGCCGCGATCGGCAGCGACGGCCGCCCGGCGGTACGGATCAGCCGCGTGAGGCCGATCGTGCCGGGCCCAGCCACGTTCACCGCGCCGCGGACCGGGTTGCGCACGGCGGCCACCAGCGCGTCGATGCCGTCCTCTTCGTGCACCAGCTGCAGCCGCGGGTCGTAGCCGAGATAGGTCGGGGCCGCGGGCGACGAGAGGTAACGGGTGACCTGCGTGTCCAATGCGGGACCGATGGCCGGCTGGTAGCGCAACATCGTGCAGGTCACGTGCGAGTGGCGGCGCGAGAAGGTCTCGAAGTAGTTCTCGATCTCCCCCACGTCGCGCTGGAAGCGCGTGCGCAGCGGGTACAGGCGCGCCATCTCCTCGCCGAAGAACTGGGGCGCATGCGGCTCGGAGCCGTAGATGCCGGCGGAGCCGCGGATCACGATCGACCGGATCGTGGGCGAGCGCTCGCAGGCGGTGAGCAGCTGCAGCGAGCCGATCACGTTGATGTCGTGCATCGAGCGGCTGGACATCCCCGGGCCGGGACGGCGCACGATCTGGTTGTGAACCACGGTATCGACCTCAGCTTGAGGGATGAGTGTGGCGATCACCGGATCGCGGATGTCGGCGTCGATGAAGTCGGTCTCCACGAGCCCCGCTCTGGGCCGGCGGGTGTCGAGGCCCACCACGTACTCACACTCGGGGTCGCGCTCCAGGCGGCGGGCCAGGGCGGACCCGATCGGGCTGCCCACGCCGGTGATGAGCACGCGGCGCCCGGCCACGTCAGCCGGCGGCCGGGCCGCCGCCGGCCTGCGGCGAGGACGGCGCACCCGGGCCGCTCGCGGCGAGACGCGTCTCGATCACGTCGAGGCGGCGGGAGATTTCGCCCAGCTCGGCCGTGAGCAGCCTGATGTCCTCCTGGGTGGCGGGCAGCCGGTCCTCCACCGCCGCCCGGACGCTGCGCTGGCCGGTGCGGATGCCCTTCTCCGCTCCCCGCACGAGCTCGTTCGCCGAGCCGGTCAGGTCGTCCACGGCGTCCTGCGCACGCTCGCGTGTATCCACTGTGGCGCGCACGGTGCGCTCCACGGCATCGCGGAGGGCGTCGGGGATGTCGCGGCGCTCGGCCATCGCCGGCCAAGTCTAGTGGTGTCTCCTGGAAGTCCTGGCGCGCTTTGCCGAGCGAAAGTCGAGCATGGCAAGGAGCCGTGAAGCCGCAATAGCAGCGCTATGCGGCGAGCGGGGACGCAGCCAGGCGAAGACTTGCAGCCGGCAAACGGGTCAGGACTGATAGGAGACACCACCTAGGGTGAGGCCGGTGAGCGCGCCGATTCACCTGCGCCCCACCGCCGAGCTGGCCGAGCGGGTGCTGCTCCCCGGCGATCCCCACCGCGCGCTGGCTGTGGCCCAGGTGGTGCTCGACCAGCCGCGCATGTTCAACCATGCCCGTGGGCTGTGGGGCTACACCGGAACGGCGCAGGACGGCGAGCCGCTGTCGGTGCAGTCCACGGGCATGGGCGGCCCGAGCGCGGCGATAGTGGTCGAGGAGCTGATCGACCTGGGCGCCCGCACGCTGATCAGGATCGGCACCTGCGGCGCCCTGGCCGCGGGCTGCGAGCTCGGGGAGCTGGTGGTGGCCCGGGAGGTGCTCAGCGCCGACGGCACGAGTACGGCGCTGGCCGGCCGGGAGCGACTCGATCCCGACCCGGACCTGACCACCGCCCTGGAACGCGCCGGCGCCCGGCCCGTGACGGCGGTGTCGACCGACGTGTTCTACGAGCGCCGCCCCGCCGTTGAGCGCGGATGGGTTCAGGCCGGCGCCCAGGTGGTGGAGATGGAGGCGGCCACGGTGCTGGCGGTGGCGGGTCGCCGCGACGCGAGGGCCGCGGTGCTGCTGGCGGTGAGCGACCTGTTGGAGGGAGGAGAGCGGCGGCGCCTGGACGTGGAGGGAGTCGAGGCGGCGGGGGTGCGTCTGGGCGAGGCGGCGTGGGCCGCGCTCGCGAACGGGCGGACCGGCTAGTCCGCCGCTTCGGAGACCGTGAGGCGCTCCTGAGCGCGCGGCATCGGCTCGGCGCCGGGTGCCACGGCCTCCCGGAGCGCGGCCATGTCGCGGGCGATCGCCTCGAGCTCGGGCGGGACGTCGCCGGCGCCCGCGCCGACCGCGCCGAGGCGCTCCTCCAGCCGGTCCAGGGCGTCCTCGATGCCCTCGAGCCGCTGGGACACCGACCGCAGGCGCCGCGTGAGGCGCTCCACGTCGGCAGCCGACGGGATATTGAGAGCGCCCATGGCCGCCTCCTGCGCCTGCACGGCCTTCTCGCGAGCCTCGAACGCGCCGGTGACCGCCCGGTTTACGACCGGATTGGCGATCAGCTCCTCGGCTATCCGGCCGAGAGCGTCCTCGCCCTGGCGCGACAGGCGGTCGACGAAGCTGGGGTCTGACGCGTCGCTCATCGGCCCGGCCACACTACCGCACGGACCCTGTCTCCAAACCCGGCCTGCGCCAACCGCGCCGGGACTCAAGCGGCGGTTGAGTGTTCCGTAACTCCTCCCGCGGGGGAATGCAGCTATTGCACGTTAACGTGCACGAAGTAGGTTGCGCGTGTCGGGTAAGGCTTCTGCTAGTTTGCCCGCGTCCGATCGGCGGCCCGCCTAGGGTATGACGGGGAGGACTCGTTTCGGGGATGAAGAAGCGGTTTTCGTATCTCCTGCTCTGTGCAGGACTCATCGCAATCGCCGGTGTCACGGCGTTTACGGTTCCCGCGTCCGCGCAGCTGCGCAACGTGACCGTCCAGCTTCCCGATGGTCGCGTGGTGACCGTGACCGTAGACGTCCCGCCCGGTACCCCGCTCGAGGACATCGAGCTTCCCGGCGTGCCCGTCCCGCCCGGCACGCCCAGCCAGCCGCTCCCCGCCACGCCCACGCCCGGGGCGCCGGCCCCGGCGCCCGGGTCCGACACGCCCCAGGGCGACGATCCGGCGCCCAAGCCCAAGGGCGGCTCGGAGCAGCCGCGCGGTGGCAAGAAGGCCCCGGCGGACAAGCGCAAGCGCAGCAAGGCCGGCGACGAAGAGGCTGACTCTCAGGTTGAGGCCGAGGGTAAGGGTCGCAAGCGACGCCGGGCCAAGGAGACTCCGATGCGAAACGCGGACGGGTCTCCCACCTCGGGCAACCCCGGCCTGATCGACGCGCTGCCGGGCCCGTCGTTCGCTACGGGTGTCCCGAACTTCGTGATCCGCAAGTTCCGTGTGCCGGTGTTTTTGCTGCCGATCTATCAGGCCGCGGGGATCCAGTACGGGGTGCGGTGGGAGATCCTCGCGGCGATCAACGAGATCGAGACCGACTACGGCCGCAACCTCAACGTCTCCAGCGCTGGCGCTTTGGGGTGGATGCAGTTCATCCCCTCCTCCTGGCGCGCCTACGGCGTCGACGCGAACAAAGACGGACGCAAGGACCCCTACAACCCCGTCGACGCGATCTTCGCCGCCGCCCGCTATTTGAAGGCCGCCGGCTACGAGCAAGACGTCCGCCGGTCGGTCTTTGCCTATAACCACGCCGACTGGTACGTCGACTCGGTAATGCTTAGGGCCCGCCTGATCGCCGGCGTCCCCGCAGATTTGATCGGATCGCTGACCGGGCTCACCGAAGGCCGCTTCCCCGTCGCCGCCCGCGCCCGCTACGCCGACGAC
>DASROS010000025.1:0-4069 GCA_035646775.1 Thermoleophilaceae bacterium
TTCTTCGACCCCACCGGGGGCGGTGATCCGCTGCTGTGGCAGCACCTGTTCTGGTTCTTCGGCCACCCCGAGGTCTACATCCTCGTGCTGCCCGCCTTCGGGATGATCTCCGAGATCCTGCCGGTGTTCGCGCGCAAGCCGATCTTCGGCTACAAGGCGATCGCCGCGGCCACCGTTGCGATCGCCTTCCTGGGGCTGCTCGTGTGGGCCCACCACATGTTCACCACGCCCACGGCCACGGTGGTGCTCGTGTTCTTCATGATCAGCTCGTTCCTGATCGCGGTGCCCACCGGCATCAAGATCTTCAACTGGATCGCCACGCTGTGGAAGGGGTCGATCGTGATGAAGACGCCGCTCTACTTCGCGGTCGCCCTGCCCGCGCTGTTCGTGATCGGCGGCATCTCGGGCGTGATGCTCGCCGTGTTCCCGGTGGACTGGCAGCTGCAGGATTCCTATTTCGTGGTGGCCCACATCCACTACGTACTGTTCGGCGGCAGCGTGTTCGGGATCTTCGCCGGCATCTACTACTGGTTTCCGAAGATGTCGGGCCGGATGCTCTCGGAGGGGCTCGGCAAGCTGTCCTTCTGGGTCATGTTCGTGGGCTTCAACATGACCTTCCTCGTTCAACACTCGGCAGGCCTGTCGGGCATGCCGCGGCGCATCTACGACTACCCCGAGAGCGCGGGCTGGTGGGGCTTCAACCTGATCTCCACGATCGGCTCGTTCCTGCTCGGCATCGGGGTGCTGATCACCGTGATCAACGTGATCCGCTCGATCAAGCACGGCAAGCGCGCCGGCAACGACCCGTGGAAGGGCAACACGCTGGAGTGGTTCACCCAGTCGCCACCGCCGGAGAACAACTTCGACGTGGTTCCGCGCGTGCGCTCGGCGGAGCCGATGAAGGACATCCGGCGGGAGATCCAGAAGGCGGGCGAGCCGGCGGGGACGGTCGCGCAGCCCGTGGCCTCGGGCACATGAGCTTGCCCGGCCGGGGGTTTCAGCGTCTCGCGTTGGCGACGGTCTGTGCCACCTTCCTGTTGGTCTTAGTGGGCGGCGTCGTGCGCGTGTCGGACTCGGGCCTGGGCTGCGGCCCCGCCGGCTCCGGCATCAACGGCTGGCCGTTCTGCAACGGCGACGTGGTGCCCGGGCTGAACCTCAACTCGGTGATCGAGTACTCCCACCGCCTGCTCGCCAGCATCGTGGGGCTGATGATGATCGCCCTCGCCGTGCTGGCGTGGCGGCGCTACCGGCATCAGCCGGGCCTGGTGCGTGCCTCGATTGGCGCCGCCGTGCTCGTGATCGCCCAGGGCCTGCTCGGTGCCGCGACGGTCGAGAAGGACCTCGACGAGGGCCTGGTGGCCGCTCACCTCGGCCTGGCGATGGCGCTGCTGGCGCTGCTGCTCTACATCTGGCGCGCGTCCAAGCCCCAGAACGTGGACGCGCCGGCGGCCGACGGTGGCTCGCGGCTGCGGTCTGTGTCGCTGGTCTCTTCCGGTCTGGTGCTCGGCACGATCGTGGCCGGCGGCTACATGGCCGGCACCCAGAACTACGGGCGCGCCGACTACCAGCTCGGCGACGGTGCCCATCACGCCTGCGGCAAGGAGTTCCCGTCCTGCAACGGCGACTTCCTGCCCTTCGGCATGTCGCGCCTGGTGGACATCCACCTCACCCACAGGGTGTTCATGTACCTCGCCACGATCACCGTGGTGGTGCTGATCGTCATGGTCCTGCGCCGGCGTCCGAGCGCCGGGGTGGTGCGCAACGCGCGGATCGCCGCCGCGATCCTGTTCGCCCAGATCCTGGTGGGCGCGCTGAACGTGTGGCTGGACGAGTACGAGGCGCTGATCGTGCTGCACCTGGCCCTCGGCACGCTGCTGTGGGCAACCGTGGTGGGGCTGGCGCTGCAGCTCTACCCCGTGCGCTCGCGAGCCGCCTCGCGCTCGGAGTCGGTGTCTGGGGCCAACACGGTGCCCGCCTGATGGCCTCGCGCTCAGCAGCCGCACCGCGGCCCGCCGTTCGCCCGGTCTCCGGTATCCGCCAGGTCGCGTCCGACTACCTCGAGCTCACCAAGCCGAAGGTCCAGTCGCTGCTGATCTTCACCACGGTCACCACCATGTACGTGGCGGGCGACCCGTCGATCGGGCTCGTGGCGCTCACCTGCCTCGGCGGCTATCTCTCCGCCGGTGGCGCCGGCGCGGTGAACCACTGGTACGACCGCGACCTGGACGCCACGATGAAGCGCACGGCCAACCGGCCCGTGCCCTCCGGCCGCGTGGCTCCCAACGCGGCGCTCATCTACGGACTGGTGCTGGCCGCCCTCGCCATCGTGGTGCTGGGGGTGGGGGTGAACCCGCTGGCCGCCGCGCTGTCGTTCTCGGGCTTCCTCGGCTACGTGCTCGTCTACACGGTGTGGCTCAAGCGCACCACGCCCCAGAACATCGTGATCGGCGGCGCCGCGGGAGCCGTGCCGCCGCTGGTGGGCTGGGCGGCCACCACGGGCTCGCTCAGCTGGACCGCGTTCTATCTGTTCGCGATCGTCTTCTACTGGACACCTCCCCACTTCTGGGCGCTGTCGCTGCTGATGAAGGACGAGTACGCCAAGGCCGGCGTGCCGATGCTGCCCGTGGTCCGCGGCGAGCGCGAGACCCGCAAGCAGATCCTGCTTTATTCGATCCTGCTGTACGCGGTCACGCAGCTGCCCTTCTGCGCGGGTGGCTTCGGCGCCATCTATCTCGGTGCCTCGATCGTGCTGGGCGCGGTATTCGTGGGCGGAGCCGTGCGGCTCTACCGCCGTGCCGACCGCCGCGCCGCACTCTGGCTGTACCTGTACTCGCTGGCCTACCTCGCGCTGCTGTTCGCGTCGATGGTGGCCGATGCGCGGCTGTAGCGTGGCGCAGGGCAGCCGAACCCCGCAAGGGATCCCACCTGGCGACGACCCGTGGCGGCTCAACGAGCTGGTGCGCCGGCGTCGCCTACGAGAGCACGCGCGCCGGCCGCTCGCGACCAACCTCTCGGAGGGCCTGGCACTGATCGAGTTCCTCGCCAGCTTCCGGGGCGCGGCACGTCGATGACAGAACCCGTCCGGCCGCGCGAGCTTCTCGAGCGGCTGGTCGAGGCGGAGGTTCGCTTCGTGGTAGTCGGCGGGCTGGCCGTGAACGCGTGGGGCTATCTGCGCGGCACGCAGGACGTCGACATCGTGCCCGCTCCTGACGGAGTCAACCTTCAGCGGCTGGCGGCCCTGCTCGAATCGCTCGAAGGCCGGATCGAAGTGGCCGAGGGCAAGCTTGGACCTGGGGCGATCCAGACATTCCTCACGGCGGGGGACCGGACACTCGTCGACACGAGCCTCGGTCCGATCGATATTCTCCAGGGGCACCCGCAGGTGCCGTCCTTCGCGCGATTGGAAGCGGACGCGACAGACGTGGACCTCGGCGGCTTGACCATCCGCGTGTGTTCCCTCGATGCCCTACTGGAAATGAAGCGGGCATCCACACGCCCCCGCGATCGCGATGACGTCGAAGCGCTCGAGGCCGCGCACGAGACGCCCGACAGCTGACCTCTGGCGCACCGACGCCCGCACGCTCGCGCGGCTGCTCGCGGGGCTGTGGCTCTTCGGCGTCGGCGAAGGCCTGCTCGTGCTCGCCACGCTCGGCAACTCCCCGTGGACGGTGCTCGCGGACGGTGCGTCGGAGCAGACGGGCGCGGGAATCGGCGTATGGACGATCGCGATCTCGTTCCTGGTGCTGCTTGCGTGGATTCCGCTACGCCAGCGCCCCGGCCTGGGCACAGTGCTCAACGCGATCGTGATCGGGGTGGCGATCGCCGGGACGCTGCGGCTGCTCGACGAGCCTGGACCGCTGGCGCTTCGCCTGGCGCTGGTGCTCGTCGCCATCGGGATGGTTGGCGTGGGCAGCGGCCTCTACCTCACCAGCCGACTGGGGCCCGGCCCGCGCGACGGGCTCATGACCGGGCTGCACGAGCGCACCGGGCGGTCGCTGCGGCTGATCCGCACGGGCATCGAGGTGTCGGTGACGGTGGCTGGCGCCCTGCTCGGCGGCACCGTGGGCGT
>DASROS010000026.1:0-15611 GCA_035646775.1 Thermoleophilaceae bacterium
CCGAGACGGGGCCGGTGCTGGCGCCCACCGGCACCTTCACGTTGAGGCGGGTGGCGCTGCCCGAGCGCACCTGGGCCCGGGCGTCGTCGCCGCGGCCGTTGGCACCGTGGAAGGTCATCGAATCGACGCCGGAGAGGGCTCTGCCGCGCACGCGCAGGGTGCTCCCGGACTGGGCCCGGCCGCGCGATGCGCACGCGCGCAGGCACTCGACCCTGGTCACCTTGGGCTGCGCCAGGTAGACGGCGCCGCCCTCGGTCTGGGCGAACGCGGAGGGACCCGCGAGGCATGCGGCGATGGCCGTGACCGCGCCCGCGACGCAGAACCCGCTCTTCCCTGCCAACGGCGATATGTACCTCGAGGAGCGGTTCCTCGCTGGCGGCACTCGGTAGGCCTCTCTTTCTCCGGCCTACGGGGTTAGCTGACGGGCTCGCGCCGAAAGAGCGGCGCTACGGGTCGATCCCTCCGGGACACTGACCTGATTCGCCCCCTCGGCCACCGAACTCGGCGGCCGAACGGTTCCCCCGTTCCCCAGAGGCGGTGAACGGCATCGCCAAGGGGATTCGGCAGGCTGTGAATTGCGCGGGAGTATAGCCGCGGCCTCGACGGGAGCACATGACGTTCTCCTCCTCTACGAAGGTGTTCCTCACGCGGACGCGTGCACCTGCCCGTGTGCCACACTGTGCGGCCGGCCGCGCGTTCCGCGGCCGCTTGCATGCAATGAGGACCTACGTAGCCACACCAGAGAACCGCGCGCGCGACTGGCTCGTGGTCGACGCGGCCGGCAAGACGCTCGGCCGCCTGGCCACCCACATCGCCGACGTGCTGCGCGGCAAGCGCAAGCCTGAGTACACGCCGCACTGCGACGTGGGCGACTTCGTGATCGTGGTGAACGCCGAGAAGATCGCCGTGACCGGCAAGAAGCGCTCGGACAAGCTCTACCACCGGCATTCGGGCTACCCCGGCGGCCTGCGTACGCGGACGCTGAACGACATGCTCGAGCGCCAGCCGGAGGAGGTCATCCGCAAGGCCGTGAAGGGCATGCTCCCGCGCAACCGCCTGGCGCGTGCCCAGCTGCGCAAGCTCAAGGTCTACGCCGGTCCCGAGCACCCGCACGCCGCCCAGCAGCCCAAGCCCCTGGAGATAGAGACCTGATGTTCGACGAGGACCGCGAGGACGACCCGCGAGAGGAGGAGGCGTCCGAGGCGTCTGCTCCCGAGGAGCCCGAGGCCGAGGAGACCCCGGCCGAGGAGCCGGCCGCCGAGCAGCCGGCTGCAGACGAGCCGGCTGCGGTCGAGGCGGCCGCCGACGAGCCGGCTGCGGAGGAGGCCCCCGCGGAGGAGGCCCAGTCCGACGACGAGGCTCCGGCCGCCGAGGAGGCGCCCGCCGAGACGCCCGCCGGCGAGGAGCGCCCCCGCGGCACGCGCGGCGGCGAGCAGGACGACGACCAGCCCGATGTGATCCCGGGCGCCGACCTAGAGCCCGACCTGGTGCTCGACGAGGGCCAGCCCGATCCCTTCGGCGAGCGCTCGGCCGCCGAGATCCAGGCCGCCGAGGAGGCGCTTGCGGCCGAGCCCGAGAGCACCTCGCCCGGGCCCGAGCCCGACGCGATCCCCACCACGGTCCTGGACCTGGCCGCCGACGCGCGCTACCAGGCCACGGGCAAGCGCAAGAGGGCGGTGGCCCGCGTGATCCTCAAGCCCGGCAACGGCACCTACACCGTCAACGGGCGCGAGCTGGACCAGTTCTTCCCCCGCAGCACCCTCCAGCGCACCGCTCGCGGCCCGCTCGAGACCGTGGGACAGCAGGAGCGCATGGACGTCGTGGCCAAGATCCACGGCGGCGGCGTCTCCTCGCAGGCCGGCGCGCTGCGCCACGGCATCGCCCGGGCGCTCGTGGAGGCCGACCCCAACCTCCGCGGCGAGCTCAAGCGCCGCGGCTTCCTCACGCGCGACCCGCGCGTGAAGGAGCGCAAGAAGGCCGGCCTCAAGAAGGCCCGCAAGCGCCCGCAGTTCTCCAAGCGTTAGGTGGTCGCTCCCGCAAGCGGCCGCGGTCGCCGGGACCCGCCGATGACGAAGCTCTTCGGCACCGACGGCGTGCGCGGGCCGGTCGGCGAGGTGGTCACCGGCGAGCTGGCCCTGGCGCTCGGCCGCGCGGCCGCGGCCATGTCGCCGGCCGAGGCGCCCCAGGTGCTGATCGTGCGCGACACGCGCGAGTCCGGCGAGATGCTCGAGGCATCGCTGGCCGCCGGAGTGGCAGCCGGTGGCGGTCACGCGCTGCTGGGTGGCGTGCTACCGACCCCGGGCGCCGCGCTGCTGGTCCGCCGCTACGGCCTCGACCTCGCGGCCGTGGTGTCGGCCTCCCACAACCCCTACGCGGACAACGGCATCAAGTTCTTCGGCCCCGACGGGATGAAGGTCTCCGACGAGTTGGAGGCCAGGATCGAAAGCGTGGTGGCCGGATCGGAGCCGCCGCCCGAGCGACCCATGGGCCGGGTGCGTGAGCTGCACGGCGCCCCGGGGGACTACCTGCGCGAGCTGGAGCTGCGCTTCCGCGACCTGGACCTGTCGGGCCGGCGGGTGCTGCTGGACTGCGCCCACGGGGCCACCCACCGCGTGGCGCCGGAGATCTTCCGCCGGCTCGGCGCCGAGGTGGACGCCGTGGGCGCCTCGCCCGACGGGCGCAACATCAACGACGGCTACGGCTCCACGCACGTCGACTCGCTGGCCGGCCGCGTGGCCGAGGGCTCCTACGACGTGGGCTTTGCGTTCGACGGCGACGGCGATCGCGTGCTGGCCGCCGATCGCGGGGGCACCGTGGTGGACGGCGATGAGCTGCTCGCCCTCGCCGCGCTGCACCTGCGGGGGGCGGGGCGGCTGACGGGCGACGGCGTGGCCGTGACCGTGATGACCAACTACGGCTTCCACACGGCGATGGCCGAGCACGGCATCGAGGTGGAGGTCACGCCCGTGGGCGATCGCCACGTGCTGGCCGCACTGGTGAAGCAGGGGTGGGCGCTGGGCGGCGAGCAGTCGGGCCACATCATCGACACCGGCTTCGTGCCCTCCGGCGACGGCACCGCCTCCGCGCTGCTCACCCTGGAGGCGCTGAAGGGCGGCGACCTCGCCGATCGCCACGCCATGGAGAAGCTCCCGCAGCGGCTCGTGAACGTGAAGGTGGCCGACCGCGGGGCGCTGGAGGGCGCGACCGCCGTCCGGAATGCCATGGAGGCCGAGTCGAAGGCACTCGAGGGCCGCGGCCGCGTGCTGATCCGCCCGTCGGGCACCGAGCCGCTGGTGCGCGTGATGGTGGAGGCCCCCGGCGAAGAGGAGTGCGAGGCCGTCACCGCGCGGCTGGTGGCGGTCGTGCAGCGCGAGCTGGGCGCCTGAGCCCGCGTCGGCCCCGCCGGTACCCTCAGGGCCATGTGCGGCATCGTCGGATACACGGGCGCGCGCCCCTGCCGTGAGATCCTGCTCGCGGGCCTCGAGAAGCTCGAGTACCGCGGGTACGACTCGGCCGGGATCTCACTCGTCCACGACGGCGAGTTCGACTCCGTCCGCGCGGTGGGCAACCTGGCCGCGCTGAAGGAGGCCATCAACGGCGGCGGCCCGGCCAACGGGGCCGTGGCCGGCATCGGCCACACGCGGTGGGCCACCCACGGCCGCGTGACCGAGGCCAACTGCCACCCCCACGACGACGCCAGCGGGCGCGTGCACGTGGTGATGAACGGGATCGTGGAGAACTGGGCCGACCTGAAGGCCGAGCTCGTGAAGGGCGGCGCGGAGTTCACCTCCGACACCGACACCGAGGTGATCGCCCACCTGATCGCACAGGTCTACGGCGGCGACATCGTGGAGGCCGTCCGCGTGGCCTACGGCCGCCTGCGCGGTCACTACGCGTTCGTGGTCATCCACGCCGACGAGCCCGATGTGCTCGTGGGCGCGCGCAAGGAGTGCCCGCTGGTCGTGGGCGTGGGGGAGGGCGAGAACTTCATCGCCTCGGCCATCCCGGCCTTCCTCGTGGACACCCGCCGGATGCAGCTGGTGGAGAACGACGAGATCGTGGTCGTCACGCCCGGCGGCACCCGCTTCCTCGACGCCGACGGCGGCCCCGTGGAGCGTGATGTGGAGGAGGTCCACTGGGACCAGGAGGCGGCCGAGAAGGCCGGCTACGAGACGTTCATGCTCAAGGAGATCCACGAGCAGCCCGACGCCGTGGCCGAAACCGTGGCCGACCGCCTGGCGCACGGGGAGGTCGAGCTCGGGGACATCGGCATCTCGGACTCAGAGCTCCGCGAGCTGCGCCGCGTGGTGATCGTGGCCTGCGGCACCTCCTACCACGCCGGCCTGCTTGGCCGGTACGCGATCGAGGCCTGGTCGCGGGTGCCGGTGGAGATGGACGTGGCGTCGGAGTTCCGCTACCGCGACCCGGTGATCGACGAGCGCGACCTGGTGATCGGCATCACCCAGTCCGGCGAGACCGCCGACACGCTGGCCGCCATGCGCCTGGCGCGCGAGAAGGGCGCCCGCGTGCTGGCCGTGACCAACGTGATGGGCAGCCAGGCCACGCGCGACTCCGACGGCGTGCTCTACACGCGCGCCGGCATGGAGGTGAGCGTGGCGGCCACGAAGACCTTCGTCGCCCAGGTGGCGGCCATGTACCTGCTGGGCCTCAAGCTCGCGACCGTGCGCGGCACCCTGGAGCGCGAGCGCCTCGACGGGCTGATCGCCGAGCTGCGCAGCCTCCCGGACAAGATCCGCGAGTTGCTGGAGTCCGTGAAGGGTCCGGTGCAGGCGATGGCCGACCACTGGCGCGACGCCGGCTTTTTCCTCTACCTCGGCCGCCACGCCGGGCTGGGCGTGGCGCTGGAGGGTGCGCTCAAGCTGCGCGAGATCTCCTACGTGCCCACCGACGCCTACGCCGCCGGTGAGATGAAGCACGGCCCGATCGCGCTCCTGGACGAGCGCACTCCGGTGGTCTGCGTGGCCACCGACTCGCCGGTGCTCGACAAAGTGCTCTCCAACATCTCCGAGGCGCGCGCCCGCGGGGCGCACGTGCTCGCTGTGGCCACCGAGGGCAACGCCCAGGTGGCCGAGCACGCCGAGGAGGTGGTCTACGTGCCGCGCACCGACCCGCTGCTGCAGCCGCTGCTGGCCGTGATCCCGCTGCAGCTGCTGGCCTACGGCATCGCGCGCGGGCGGGGGCTGAACGTAGACCAGCCGCGCAATCTGGCCAAGACCGTTACGGTCGAGTAACCATGGTCGGGCTGGACCTGCTCGAGATCGACCGGCTCGAGCGGGCGCTGGAGCGCCGGCCGCGGCTTGCCGAGCGGCTGTTCACCGACGCCGAGCGCGCGTATGCGGCGGAGCGGCCGCGGCCCGGGCGGCACCTCGCCGCGCGCTTCTGCGCGAAGGAGGCGGTGGCCAAGTCGCTCGCGCTGCCGGGCTGGAACTTTGCCGACGTGGAGGTGGTTGACACGGGCACCGCCCCGGAGGTCGTGCTGCGGGGAACGGCGCTGCAACGGGCCCGCGAGCTGGGAGTGAGCTGCCGCGTGTCGCTCACTCACACCCGCTTCACCGCGGGAGCCGTGGCGCTGGCGCTGCCCGCCGAGCGATGACCGGCCTGCCCGCGTGGCTGGACCCGCTCTACGAGGCGGACGAGATGCGTGCCGTGGACGCCTGGGCGATCGAGGAGCGGGGCGTGCCCTCGCTGGACCTGATGGAGCGCGCGGGCACTGGGCTGGCGCGGTGCGTGGCACGGGTCGCGCGCCCCGGTCGGGTGCGGGTGGTGGTCGGCAAGGGCAACAACGGCGGCGACGGCCTGGTGGTGGCGCGGCTGCTGCGCGAGGAAGGACGCGAGGTGGACGTACTGGCAACGGTGCCGCTGGGGGAGTTGCGCGGCGACGCCGCCGCCAACCTCGACGCGCTGCCCGGCGACCCGCCCGAGCCGTTGGACGCGGCCGCGCTGGAGGGAGCCGGCGTGGTGCTCGACGCCCTGCTCGGCACCGGCTTCTCGGGCGAGCCGCGTGAGCCCGCGGCGGGCGCGATCGCCGCGATCAACGCGTCCGATGCGCCGGTCGTGGCCTGTGACGCGCCCTCGGGCGTTGACGCGTCGACCGGCGAGGTGGCGGGGGAAGCCGTGCGAGCCGACGTGACCTGCACGTTCCATGGCTCCAAGGTGGGCCTGCACGTGGCCCCCGGCGCCCACCACGCGGGCGAGGTGGAGACGATCGACATCGGCATCCCCCGCGGGGCGCCGGCGCCGCAGCGCGCGGGGCGGATTTCCGAGCGGGCGCTCGGCCTCTACCCGCGCCGCGCGCGCGACGGCTCGAAGTTCACCTCCGGCGTGGTGGTGGTGGCCGGGGGCGCCCGCGGGCTCACCGGCGCCCCCACGATGGCCGCGCTGGCGGCGCAGCGCGCGGGCGCGGGCTACGTGCAGGCCGCGGTACCCGAGCCGGCCGAGCTGGTGCTCCAGCTGCGGCTGCTGGAGGGGATGACGCGCGCGCTGCCAGAGGCCGACGGCGGTCACACGCCCGAGGGCGTGGACGTGCTGGTGGAGATGGCCGATCGCGCCGGCGCCGTGGTACTCGGCCCCGGGCTGGGGCGTAGCGAGGGCGCGGTCACGTTTGCGCGCGAGGCCGCCCGCCGGCTGGAGCTCCCGCTGCTGGTCGACGCCGACGGCCTGAACGCCCACGCCGGCGAGCTGGAGTCGCTGCGCGAGCGCCGTGCTCCCACCGTGCTCACCCCTCACGCGGGCGAGCTGGGACGTCTGCTGGGGCGCGACTCGGACGCGATCGAGGCCCACCGCCTGGCCTGCGCCCGCGAGGCTGCGCGCCTGAGCGGAGCCGTGGTGCTCCTGAAGGGCGACGACACGATCGTGGCCTCGCCGGGCGGGCTGGTGGCCATCAGCCCCGGCGGCACCCCCGCGCTGGCCACCGCCGGCACCGGCGACGTGCTCTCCGGACTGATCGGCGCGCTGCTGGCGAAGGGGCTCGGCGCTTTCGAGGCGGCGGCACTGGGGACGCTCGCCCACGTGCGCGCAGGGCACGCCGCGGCCGCGCGCCACACCGCCGACGGGGTGGTGGCCGGCGACGTGATCGAGGCGCTGCCGCAGGGGTTGAGCGCCAAGTGGTCCCGGTAAGGTGCTCGGCGTGGCGAGCACGGTGGCGGAAATCATGGAGCGGGACCCGGAGAGCGTCGGGACGGACGCCGGCGTGGAGACCGTGATCCGCGTGATGCGCGAGAACGAACTGCCCGGCGTGCCGGTGGTCAACGACGGCGGGCGCTGCGTGGGCATCGTGACCGAGGCCGACCTCGTGCTCCCCGACGAGGGCGGCGACCTTCACCTGCCCCACTACATCAACGTCTTCGGGGGCACCGTGTTCCTGGAGCCGCTCAAGCACTTCGAGCACCGCCTGCGCAAGGCCTTCGCCTCCACGGCGGCCGACATGATGACCGAGGACCCCACCACCGTCACGCCGGACACCTCCGTCGCCGAGGCCGCGCGGATCATCCACGACAGCGGCCACAACCGGCTGCCTGTGGTCGAGCACGGGCGTCTGGTGGGGGTCGTCACGCGGGTGGACGTGCTCGGCGGCCTCGTGGGGTAAGTGCTGTGTCCCGCGAGCGCGCGCTCGCCCGCGTCTCCACTGGCGCGATCTCCCGCAACTGTGCGCAGCTGCGCTCCCGGCTCACCGGCGGGGCCGAGCTGTGCGCGGTGGTGAAGGCCGACGGCTACGGACACGGAGCGCTCGAGTGTGCGCGCGCCGCCAGGGACGGCGGGGCCGCCTGGCTGGCGGTGGCCACCGCGGGGGAGGCGGTGGCGCTGCGCCGCGCCGGCGTCGAGGGCCGGGTGCTGGTGATGGGCGCCCTCACCGCCGAGGAGGCCCACGCGCTGGTCCAGTGCGCCATCGACATGGTGGCCTGGACCCCCGGCTTCGCGCGCTCGCTGTCCTCTGACGCGCGCGTGCACGTGAAGCTCGACACGGGCATGGGACGCCTGGGCACCAGGGACCCGGAGGAGGCCCGGGCGGTGGCCGCCGAAGTGGCCGCGCGTGACGACCTCGACCTCGTCGGCCTGATGACCCACTTCGCCACCGCCGATGAGCGCGGCGACGAGCACTTCCCCGTCCAGCTGGCCCGCTTCACCGAGTTCGTGGAGCGGATGCGGACCGAGCACGACGGCCTGGTCTGCCATGCGGCCAACAGTGCGGCCACGCTGCGCGATCCGGCCAGCCACTTCGACATGGTGCGCTGTGGCGTGGGGATCTATGGGCTCGACCCGTTCCAGTCCGACCCGGCGGACGAGGGGCTGGAGCCCGCGCTTTCGCTGGAGTCGTGGGTGGCGGCCGTGAAACGCTTCCAGCCGGGGGACAGCGCCGGCTACGGGCGACTCTGGGCGGCCGGCGAGCCCACCTGGGTGGCCACCGTGCCCGTCGGCTACGGCGACGGCTGGCGCCGCGCGCTCACCAACGACTGCGACGTGCTCATCCGCGGCCGCCGCCACCCGCTGGTGGGCACCGTGAGCATGGACAACCTGACCGTGGACCTGGGCCCCGAGACCGATGTGGAGGTGGGTGACGCCGCGGTGCTGATCGGCGAGCAGGACGGCGAGCGGATCCTCTGCGAGGAGGTGGCGCGGCGTCTTCACACGATCAACTACGAGGTGACCTGCGGGCTCACCCAGCGGGTGCGCCGGGAGCACGCGTGAGCCTGGCCGCGCTGGACACCTCCGAGGCCGTGCTCGAGCTGCGCGACGCCCTCGCGGGCGGCCCGGCCGCGTGGCTGGTGGGCGGGGTCGTGCGCGACGCGCTGCTGGACCGCCCGCTGGCGGATCTCGACGTGGCTGTGGACGGGGACCCCCGCGCCACGGCCCGCACGGTGGCGAAGGCTCTCGGCGGCCCGGCGTTCTCGCTGTCGGAGTCCTTCGGCGCCTGGCGGGCGCTCGATGGCGAGCGGCGGTTCCACGTGGACGTGTCGGCCCTTCAGGGGGCGACGATCGAGGAGGACCTGGGCCGGCGGGACTTCACCGTGAACGCGATCGCGGTCCCTGTGGGGGGAGGCGATCCGGTAGACCCCCACGACGGTCGGGGCGACCTGCGTGCCGGCGTGCTGAGGCTTGTCTCGCCCAGCGGCTACGACGACGATCCCCTGCGCCCGCTGCGGCTGGTGCGCCTCGCGGCGGAGCTGGGCCTGGAGCCAGAGCCCGAGACGCAACGGCTCACCGCCGAGGCCGCCCCGCGCCTGTCCGAGCCCTCGCCCGAGCGCACGTTCGCCGAGTTGCGTCGCCTGGTGGTGTCCGACGGCGCGCTGGCGGGGCTGGAGCTGGCGAACCGGCTCGGCGTGCTCGCCGCCGTGCTGCCCGAGCTGATCGAGCTGGAGGGCGTCGAGCAGAGCCACTTCCACCACCTCGACGTGCTGGACCACACCATCGAGGTGCTGCGGCAGCTCGTGGCGATCGAGGCCGACCCGGCGGCCGTGTTCGGCGAGCTGGCGCCCGAGGTAGCCGCCGTCCTGGACGAGCCGCTGGCCGACGAGTTCACCCGCGGGGAGGCCCTGCGCCTCGGCGCGCTGTTCCACGACGTGGGCAAACCGGCCACGCGCGGCCGGCGCGACGACGGCAGGGTCACGTTCATCGGGCACGACAGGGTGGGGGAGGCGATTGTCCGGGAGGTGTTCCGGCGGCTGCGCACCAGCGAGCGCCTGCGCTCGTTCGTTGGCCGGCTCACACGCGAGCACCTGCGGCTCGGCTTCCTCGTGCACGAGCGGCCGCTGCCACCGCGTGCCGTGCACGACTACCTGCGCCGCTGCCAGCCGGTGGAGGTGGAGGTCACCGTGCTCTCGTGCGCCGATCGCATTGCCACCGCGGCGCCGGGCCAGGAGGAGTGGATCGCGGCGCACCTGGAGTTGGCGCGCGAGGTGATGGCCGCGGCCCTGCGCTGGCGCGCTGAGGGCCCGCCGCGCGCCCCGCTGCCCGGCGACGAGCTGGCGCGGGAGTTGGAGATGCCGCCCGGCCCGGAGCTGGGTGAGCTGCTGGCCGAGCTCGAGTCGGCCGTGTACGCGGGCGAGGTGTCCACGCGCGAGGAAGCCGTCGCGTACGCCCGGCGCCTGCGCCAGAATCACTGACACGATGTTCGTCGACTGCGCCGTCTACGACCAGGGCCGCCGCCGCGCCGGCGAGTTTCAGCTGCACGATGCGCTGAAGGAGTGCCACGGCAACGACACCTTCGCGTGGATCGGCCTGTACGAGCCCAGCGAGGACGAGTTCGACTCGGTGCGCCGCGAGTTCCAGCTGCACGAGCTGGCCGTGGAGGACGCCATCAAGGCCCACCAGCGCCCGAAGCTCGAGGTCTACGGGGACATGCTCTTCCTCGTGCTCAAGACGGCCCGCTACCTCGACCGCGAGGAGGTTGTGGAGTTCGGCGAGATCCTCGTGTTCCTCGGCCACGGCTTCATCATCACCGTGCGCCACGGCGAGGCCACGGCCCTGCACGACGTGCGCGAGAACGTGGAGCGCAACCCGGAGCTGTTGAAGTGCGGCCCCGGCGCCGTTCTGCACGCGATCGTCGACCGCGTCGTGGACGACTACATGCCGGCGATCGAGGGACTGCGGGTGGACACCGAGGAGGTCGAGACCGACGTGTTCTCGCCGGACCGCACCAGCTCCGCCCAGCGCATCTACTTCCTCAAGCGGGAGGTGCTGGAGTTCACCCGCGCCACGGCGCCGCTGGTGGAGCCGGTGAACCGGTTGGCCCAGGGCCGCTACGAGCACGTGCACCCCGAGGTGCACCCCTACTTCCGCGACGTGGACGACCACCTCGCGCGCGTGCACGAACAACTCGAGGCCTTCAGCGACCTGCTCACCAGCGTGCTCGCCGCCAACCTCAGCCAGGTCACCGTCCAGCAGAACGAGGACGTGCGCAAGATCTCGGCGGCGGTGGCGCTCATCGCCGTCCCGACCATGATCGCGGGGATCTACGGCATGAACTTTGAGCACATGCCCGAGCTGGGGTGGCAGTACGGCTACCCCCTGGTGGTGGGCGTGATGGTGGCGTTGTGCGCGGCGATGTACCGCTACTTCAAGCGCGTCGGCTGGCTGTAGCCGGCGCCAGGGCCCCAATAGCGCGTTAAAGTTCGCTAATTGCGGCCGATAAGGATCACAGGTGCCACTGTTGGGAGCGGACAGCCCTGAGCCCTATCCGTCGCGTTACCTGCCACAGGTAGCGTTGGCCACGCTCGCCGTGGTGGCGCTGCCGCTCGCCGCCGTAACCGCGATCCAGATAAACGGCGGCCTGCGCTCGCCGGTCCTGTACATGGTGGTGGCCGTTGCGCTGTCGGTGGCGGTGTCGACCGCCGGCTCGGCTTACTGGATGAGGCGGCCCGGATCGCGAGACCTGGTGTTCGGCGATCTGATGCTGTGGGGGTTCATCCGCCGTCTGCGCGCCGAGCAGCGGCTCGCGCGCACCTCGGACCTGCTGAAAGAGGCCGGCGAGGCAACCGACCTCGACCGCGACGAGCGGATCGAGGCGCTGCAGCTGCTGGCCTCCTCCCATGAGGCGCGCGATCCCTACACCCACGGGCACACGCGGCGGGTGACCCGCCACTCCGAGGCGATCGCCCGCGGCATGGGACTCTCCCAAGAGCAGGTGGCCAGGGTGCGCACGGCAGCCGCCCTGCACGACGTGGGCAAGGTGCTCACGCCGCGGGCCATCCTCACCAAACCCGGCGCGCTCACCGACGAGGAGTTCGAGGTCGTCAAGCGCCATCCCGGCGACGGCGCCCAGATGGTCGACACCCTCGGTGACGACGAGCTGACCGCCATCGTCCGCCATCACCACGAGCGGCTCGACGGCTCGGGCTACCCCGACGGCCTAAGCGGCGAGGAGACCCCGCTCGGCGCCCGCATCGTGGCGGCGGCCGACACCTTCGATGCGATGACCTCTTCGCGGCCATACAGGCGCGCTCGCAGCCACAAGGCCGCGCTCGACACGCTCTCGCGCGAGGCGGGGGAGAAGCTCGACGCCGACGCCGTGAGCGTGTTCCTTGCCTACTACACGGGCCGGCGCACGGTGGCCTGGTCGGCCCTGGGCATCGCGGCGCCCCAACGCCTGCTCACCTGGGTGCTCGAGGTCGGGGCGGCAAAGGCGGTGTCGGCGGTGGCCGCGGCCGCGCTGGTCACCGGTTCGCTCGGCGTGCCCGGCGGACTGGCCGGGCCGGAGACCGACGAGGGCCGTGGGGCGCAGACAGCTACCCGGGCCGCGGGTACTTCCGATGGGACCTCGCCGGGGTCCTCCGCGAACGGACTGGGACCTGGGTCGGTGGCCGGCGGCGCGAGGCGAGCGCCGGACGGCGGCCGGCTCGTGGTAGGGCCCAGGTCTCCCGCCGGCCCCGACTCGAGGACAGGCTCGGGCGGTCCCGGCGCCACGTCCCCAACCGCACCGGCCAACGGCGGGTCGGGCCAGTCAGCGGGTGAAGCGGGTACCTCGGGAGGAGGCGGCGGATCAGGCCCCGCCGTTCCCGGCGGCGCGGCGCCCGTGCCCCCTTCGGTCTCGGTGCCGGGCACCTCCACCCCGGAGGTGGAGGTTCAGCTACCGGGAGGCGTAGGGATCGAGGCTCCCGTCATCCAGCTCCCCGGCGTTCAGGTCGACCTGCCCAAGTCGCCGGTCGAGCTGCCCAAGTCGCCGGTCGGCCTGCCCGTTGGCCCCCGCTAGCCGGCCAGGCGCTCCAGCACCCGCCGGCACAGCCGCGCGCAGTCGGCCACGGTGCCGTAGTCCACGTTGTCGGGCGTGTCGGTGGGCCAGTGGTAGTTGGCCGGCACCTTGAGGTCATCCACGGATGCCAGCGCCGCCGTCGGATAACCCGCGCGCAGCGCGATCAGGCCGTCCGTGGCGTTGCGCAGGCGGAGGTTGGGATGGAGGTAGATGCCCAGCTCCGAGGCGGCGTCGTTCACCTCGGCGAGCAGGTCCTTCGGGTACTCGTTCATCCACACCATCCCCTCGCCCTCGAGCGCCAGCAGGTGGGGCGAGCCCACGGTGTCCACACAGATCACGGTGGTGCTCTCGGTGGGCAGACGGCCGAAGTGGCGGCGGGCGAACGCCTGCATTCCCTCCATGAAAGACTCCTCGGAGCCGGTGGAGAGCAGGATCACGCGGGTGCCGCCGGGCAACGGGTCGTCGCGCAAGGAGCGCGTCAGCGAGAGCAGCACGGCCACGCCCGTGAGGTTGTCGTTGGCGCCGGGCACCACCTGCCGCGCCCCGATGTCGGCCATCGCGGCCGCATAGCCGGCGCTGAGCACCGTGCCGGCCGTGCGCAGCCGGCGCAGGCCGAGCAGTGCGCCTGCGGCCATCAGCAGCGGCCCGCCGACGGCGCCCCACATCGTGCCGGGCGTGGTCTCCTGCTTCTCCCAGAAGGCGGGAAACCGCCGCGCGATCGCACGCGGCAGCGCGGGGTGGAAGACCAGTCCGGAGTGGGCGGCGTCGTGGTGGCTCACAAGCAGCACGGTGCGATCTGCGTCAGCCGCGCCTATCTCGGCCACCACGTTTGCGGTGCTGCGCGACGGCAGCGCCCTGCGGCGGAACCACTGCGAGCCGCCGGTGATGTCGTCGGTCACAGCGGCTGCCGCGGCGAGGCCCACAAGCCCGGCGGCCAGTCGCCCGAAGAGCGCCCCGGCGAGCGCGGCGGCGCCCGTGAGCAGCCCGATCGGCCACCAGTAGCCGCCGTGGGCGCTCTCGCGCTCCACCCGGGCGTCGGCGCCCAGCTCCCGCAGCTCGGTGACGATCAGCTCGGCTACCTCCGCCTCCCCCGGTGACGCCGACGGCCGCTCGATCCGGGCCAGGCGCTCGACCCGGTCGCGCAGCTCGGCTTGTGAGAACAGGCCCACGGGGCGCAGTAGGGTACGCGCCCGTGTCGCAGGGCGACTGCATCTTCTGCAAGATCGGGTCGGGGGAGCTGCCCTCAGAGCGGGTGGACGAGGACGAGCTCACCGTCGCGTTCATGGACATCAACCCGTGGACGCGGGGACATGCGCTGGTGATCCCGCGGAAGCACTCGAAGAACCTCTACGAGATCGATACAGCGGACTTTGACGCCACCATGCGCGCGGCCCAGCGGTTGGCAACGCGTATGCGGGACAGCCTCGATTGCGACGGCGTGAACCTGCTCAACTCCTGCGAGCCGGCCGCCTGGCAGACCGTCCTCCACTTCCACGTGCACGTGATCCCGCGCTTCGAGGACGACCCGCTCAGGCTGCCGGGTACGCCGCGCGAGCCCGAGGAGGGCGAGCTGGCCGAGGTGGCGGCGGAGCTGCGCGCATGAGCGAGCGGGCGCACTACGAGCGCGACGGCGACGTGGGAGTGCTCACGATCGACGACCCGCCGCTGAACCTGTTCGGCCGCGAGCTCACCGCCGCCGTGGTCGCTGCGGTGGACCAGGCGGAGGCCGACGACCCACGCGCGCTGCTGGTGCGGGCCGAGGGCGAGATCTTCACCGGTGGTGCCGACGTGCACGCCTTCGACGGCCTCTCCGAGGCCGATGCCCGCGAGTTCACGGCGGAGTTGCTCGCCATCACCCACGAGCTGGAGGACCTGCCGTTTCCGGTCGTGGCGTGCGTGCATGGCCTATGCCTGACCGCCGGGTTCGAGCTGGCGCTGGCCTGCGACATGATCTGGGCCTCGGAATCCGCGCAGTTCGGCCTCGTGGAGATCGTGGTGGGCCTCACGCCACTGATGGGCGGCACCCAGCGAGTAGCCGAGCGCGCCGGACCGGCCCGCGCACGCGAGCTCGTGATGAGGGGCGGCCTGTACACCGCGGCGACGCTCGAGCGCTGGAACGTGGTTAACCGGGTGCTGCCCGACGCCGACCTGGCGGACAAGACGATGGCCTTCGCCCGTCGCCTGGCGGCCGGTCCCACGCTGGCCAACGCCGCGACCAAGCGCATCGTCCGCGCCCAGACCGACGATGGCACCCGCGGCGCCGACGCCGCCACCGCGGACATCGCCGCCCCGCTGTTCGAGACCGAGGATCTCAAGGGCGCGGTGCGCTCGTTTCTCGACGAGGGGCCCGGCAAGGCCACCTTCAGACGCCGCTGACTGCTAGCTTGCACCCGCTATGCCGACCGGAACTGTCAAGTGGTTCAACGAGGACAAGGGCTACGGCTTCATCACGCCCGACGACGGCGACCGTGACCTCTTCGTCCACTTCTCGGGAATCGAGGAGGAGGGCTTCAAGACCTTGCCCGAGAACGCCAAGGTCTCCTACGAGGAAGAGGCCGGCGACAAGGGACCCAAGGCGGTGAGCGTCCGCAAGCTCTAGCTTGCGCAGCGTTTTGGCGAAGGAAGAGAAGATCGAGATGGAGGGCGAGATCCTCGAGGCCCTCCCGAACACCCAGTTCAAGGTCCGGCTCGACAACGAGCACGAGGTGCTCGGGCACATCTCGGGAAAGATGCGCCGCCACTACATCCGCATCCTGCCGGGCGACCGCGTGAAGATCGAGCTTTCGCCGTACGACCTGGACCGCGGGCGCATCACGTACAGGTACAAGTAGAGCGGCCGCAACTCTGCGTCGTTCCGGTGTTCGAGCACCCAGCATGAAAACGTTCCTTTCGATCGTCATCGCAC
>DASROS010000027.1:0-17681 GCA_035646775.1 Thermoleophilaceae bacterium
ACCCCCGCCGCCCCCGCCCGCGAAGGACCTCGGGCCGCTACCCAAGGTGAGCTGGTGGACGATCTGGAACGAGCCCAACCACCCGGGCTTCCTCCAGCCGCAGTACACCCGCGCGGCGGATGGCCGGCTCGAGCCGAACACGCCGCACCTGTACCGGCGGATGGTCGAGGCCGCCCATCCGATCATCAAGCGGCTTCAGCCGGACAGCCTGGTGCTGGTCGGGGGCCTCGCCAGCTTCGGGGTCAAGAACCCCACCGATCCGACTCACGGCATCCCGCCGCTGAAGTTCGTCCGCGAGCTGGCGTGCGTCGACAAGCAGTTGCGTCCCCTGACGGTCCCGCGGTGCCGCGACTACCGGCCGCTGCAGGGCGACGGCTTCGCCCATCACCCCTACGCCCTGCTCAACCGGCCCGACTTCCGCGACCCCGGTCACCCCGACTCGGCGCGCATCGGGGCACTCAACCGCCTCTCCACCCTGCTCTCAAACCTCGCCCGCATGGGCCGCGTGGACCCCCGGATCGCCAACCTCTACCTGACCGAGTTCGGCTACGAGACCAACCCGCCGGATCCGCAGAAGCCGTTCGGCCTGGCCCAGCAGGCGCGCTTCATCAACTGGGCGGAGTACCTGGCGTGGAAGAACCCTCAGGTGCGCAGCTGGCCGCAGTTCCTGCTGCGCGACCTCGGCGTGGTCAACGCCGACAAGGCGGCGCGCGGCGCGCGGCCCCATGCCGACTGGCAGAGCGGCCTGCTGTTCGAGGACGGCACACCCAAGCCGGCGGCCACCAGCTTCAAGCTGGCGCTGTTCGTGGACTGTGTGACGCCCACCGTGCGCCCCACTGGGCGAAAGCGGGGCCGCAAGGCCCGCGTGCGGCGCGGCGGCGGCGCCCGATCCGGGCGCCCCAGGCGGCGGGTACTGATCTGGGGGCACGTCCGGCCCGGAGCCGCGGCCCACCGCGTGGTGCTGGAGAAGAGCGGCGGTGGCTCGCCGGCGTGGCGGAAGGCGCGCACCGCGGGCACGGCCCGCACCAGCAGGCCGGCGGCCTTCTCGCGGCGCGCCTTCGTCACATCAACCAGCGGCGTGTTCGTGCGCCACGCGCCGTGGCGGCGCGGCGTGCGCTACCGGCTCCGGCTCCCGGGTGCCTCGGGGACGGCCGAGAGCGGGCTGGCGGTACGCCCGGTGCCGTGCGGCCGCAAGCGCGAGCGCGTGGCGCGCGACGACGGCGAGTACTGACTTCCCTCTAGCTTTCGGGGCCATGCCCGGCCCCCGCCCCGTGTCCCGGCTCGTGCTGGTCCTCTCCGTAGCGGCCGGCCTGGCCCTGGCCGGCTGTGGCGAGAAGGAGGAGCCGATCGGGCCTGCGCTCCGCCAGGTGGATCTGGCGCTGGACTTCCAGCCCAACGCGGTGCACGCCGGGGTGCTGACCGCCGAGGAGGAGGGTCTGGACCGCCGCAACGGCGTGGACCTGGAGGTGCGCACACCCGCCGCGTCCACGGACTCGCTCAAGCTCCTGGCCGCCGGCCGCGCCGATCTCTCGATCGTGGACATCCACGACCTCGGCCTGGCGCGCGAGCGCGGCGCCGATGTCGTGGGCGTCGGCGCGATCGTGCAGCGACCCCTGGCCGCCGTGATCGGCCGCTCGAGCATCCGCCGGCCCCGGGACCTGGAGGGCAAGCGGGTGGGCGTGACGGGCCTGCCCTCCGACGAGGCGGTGCTGCGCGCGGTGGTGCAGGCGGACGGGGGCGACTACGCCAAGGTACGCCGCCGCACGATCGGCTTCTCCGCCGTGCCCACCCTGCTGGCCCGCAGGGTCGACGCCGTGGTCACCTTCTGGAACGCCGAAGGCGTGGCCCTGCGCGAGCGCGGAGTGCGCACGCGCGAGTTCCGCGTGGACGACTTCGGCGCTCCGCGCTATCCCGAGCTGGTGCTGGCCACCACGGGCGAGACGTTGCGCCGCGACCCCGAGCTGGTGCGCTCCACCGTCGCGGCGCTTGCAGACGGCACTCGCGCGGCCCTGGACGACCGCGCCGCCGCCGTGCGGCGGGTCGTGCGGGCGTCGAGCTCCGACGAAGGGCTGGTGAAGGCACAGCTCGATGCCATCGCGCCCGCCTTTGAGCCCCCGCTAAAGCTCAGTAGGCGCGCGCTCGAGGGGTGGGCGCGCTTCGACGCGCGCTTCGGGATCCTGCGCGCGGCCCCGCGGATAGACGAAGCGTTCCAGCTGCCCTGACGCCGGCTCAGCCGACGGCGTGCCAGAGCGCGTCGTCGCCCAACGGCGTGCGCTCGGCGCGACCCTCGCCCACCAGCTCCAGCAGCCGCGCCTCGGCCGCGGCGCGGTCGGGTTCGATCAGCGGCGGCGCGAGGATTGCGGCCACCTCCTGCGTGGTCAATCCGTGGTCGAAGGCGGCCAGGGCCTCGTGGGGGTCGTCCGGCGGCGGGCGCCGCGGCAGCGAAGGGTCGAGGTTGGCCACGCAGACGTCATAGGCCTCGATCGACTGGAACCCGCCGGCCTCGGTCACTGCGCCGTTCCCGTCGAACAGGACCACGCTGGGGGCGGTGTAGCGCACAGGGCCGTCGCTGGTGGAGGTCTTGCCCTGCGCCTCGGTCGGCGTCCCGGCGGCGCGGCGAGCCTCCTCGCGGTCGCGCTGGTACGCCGCCTCGGTCTGCTCGTCGTCGATCGCGGCCATCACCGCGGACACGTCCAGGTCGTCGATGCTCTCCAGCGCGGTGGCGATCGCCCCGTCCTCATCGAGCACGGCGTCGCTGCAGAACCACCCGAACTGCAGCGCTCGCAGGGCCGCCCACTCGCGCCCGGGTCGCACCAGCCGGGTGGCCACGATCGCCCTGCAGGCGCGCCCGGTGGCGGCGATGCGCGGCCGGGGGGTGGCCTCGAAGGGCATGCCGAACCGCTCACGAAAGCTCACGTATCCCTGGGCCATGCCCGCCGGCGTGTAGCCGGAGCGCTCGTAGCGCTCGGTGTCCTCGGCCAAGCCGATCATCACCAGCCGCCAGCGCAGCCGGTCGCCGTAGCGCCAGCGAAGTACGGCGAAGTCCGGGTTGGCGGAGTAGCCCCAGGGACAGCCGGGGTCGTTCAGGAGGGTGGCGTCGAGGACGGTTGGCACCTGGTCCAAGGTAGATGGTGGGAAAAGTCGAAGCGCTCGTCGAAGAGATTGGTGGAGGTGCCGCCGTCAGGCTCGGCGTTGTCGTGCTCCGGGTCGTTCGGCGCGTCCTGGCGCTGGTTGTTGGCGTACGGCACTCCCGGAGCGGTGTCCAGCTGCTGCCCGGGGTCCGCCGGCGTGGGGTCGTCGAAGCCGACCGCCCACGCCGCGGTAGGCATGGCGAGCGTCGCCGCGGCGATCGCGACAACCCTGCGCACTCCCCCCATGGCGCAAGTCTAAGCCCGCGCGGTGGGCTGCGCGTCAGCTCCGGGGCAGCAGCCCCTCGACCAGAGCGGCGGTCTCGCGCGCCATCCGCGAGCGCGGCACCACCCGGCTCACGCCCGCCTCCTCGGCGCGCCTGCGGGTGTCCTGGTCGACGTGTGAGTAGAAGCCCAGCGTGGGCACGGCCCCCAGCTCCCCGCGCTCGCGCATCGAGCTCACCAGCGCCGGCCCGTCGATGCCCTCGGCGGTGAGGTCCACGATCAGCAGGTCGTGGAACGAGGCCGCGGTGCGCACCTCGCCCTCGGCGGCGAAGCGGTTCACGGTGTGGCCGGCCACTCCGAGCGCGCCCTCCACCTTCGACCCGAACAGCAGGTCAGGGCAGAGGAGCGCGATGCGCGCCACTACTGCGAGCGCCGCCGGGCGAACTCCTGGCGCACCGACTCGGGACGGCCCCACATCTGCCGGACCTCTACGCGACCGGAACGGGCCTCGCGCGCCACCAGCTCGCCCTCGACCCGCTGGCGGTCCAGCAGCGCGAGCGTGCCACGGGTGGTCTCCGGCGCCGCGGCGTGGCCGAACTCGTGGGCCACCCTCAGGCGCCAGTGCCAGTCGTGCTTGGAGTACGGCATGGCGTTGATCTGCGTGAGCAGCGTGGCGGTCTCGATGTAGCGCTCCTCGTCGGTGATCCGCAGGTCCAGCTCGAGCTGGGTCCAGTCGGACGGGAGCGAGTCGACGATGCGCTGGAAGTCCTCGGCGAGCGCCACCGCCGGGATGCTAGACCACTAAATGGTCGATTCCACGTCCACGCGCATCATCACCACGAGCGCGCCGCCCAGGGCGTGGTTGCTCGACCCGAACCGCACCACCAGCGGGCCCTCGAACGGCTGGCGCTCGAGCACCTCGAAGCGGTCGCCCGGGGCGATTCCCCGCGAGGAGAGGTAGCGCAGGGCCTCGGGGTCGGAGTCCGACACGCGCACGAACGTGCCGCGGTCGCCGGGCTCCAGCCCGGCGAGGGGGCGCGAGCGTCCTGGCTCGATCTCGCCGCTGGCGGTGGGGATCGGATCGCCGTGGGGGTCGTGCGTGGGGTTGCCGAGCTTGCGCGCGATCAGCTCCGAGAGCTCGGGCGAGATCGCGTGCTCGAGCACCTCCGCCTCCTCGTGCACCCGGTCCCAGGACATGTCCAGCGCTTCGGCGAGGTAGAGCTCCAGCAGGCGGTGGTGGCGGATGACCTCGAGCGCCACACGTGCGCCGGCGGGTGTGAGCTCCACGCCGTGGTAGAGCTCGCGCTTCACGAGCCCCAGCGACTCCAGGCGCTTGACCATCGCCGACGCCGACGCCGGCGACACCTCCAGCCGCTCGGCCAGCGCCGAGGTGGAGACCGGCTCCTCGTATCGCTCCTGCAACGAGTAGATCGCCTTCGCGTAGTCCTGGACGGCGTCCGAGATGCCCGTGGCGTGGACTGTGGCCATCAGACGGACACCAGCAAGCCGGTGGCATACATGAGCACGAGGCCGGTGAGCAGGCCGCCGACCGCGAGCGGGTGCAGCAGCCGGCCCGCGGCGTCGCGCACGCCGGGGGCGATCTGCACGATCACCTGGGCGATGGCGCCGGCGCCCAGGCCGAACATGAACGCTGCGAGGGAGGGGTTGAACGCCGACGCGCCCACGAAGGCGCCCAGGACCGCGGGCAGCCCGGCGAGCGCCCCCAATCCGATCAGCCGGCCCAGGCGCGCGCGCCCGGCCGCGTCGCCGGCCCTGGCCACGGGAGCGACGATCGCCAGGCCCTCCGTGGTGTTGTGCAGCGCGAAGCCCACAACCAGTGCCGTACCCAGCGCCAGCGACCCGATGGCATAGGCCGAGCCGATCGCCAGTCCCTCGCCGAGGTTGTGCAACCCGATGCCCAGCGCCACGAGGAAGGACAGCCGCCATGGGCCGGCGCCCTCCGACTCCTCGCGCTTGCCCCGGCTTCGCAGCCAGCCGTCCACCCCCACGAGAGCGAGATACGCGGCACCCGCCCCGAGGAACACGAGCGCGGCGCCGCCGAAGGCCTGTGATCCGGTGCCGGCGATCTCGGTGCCCTCGAGCGCCGCGTCGATGCCGAGGAAGGCCAGCAGCCCGAGGGTGAGCGCCAGCAGGAACTGCACGTAGCGCGGGTCGATGCGCCGGATCCATGGCAGCCACAGCATCCCGATGGCCACCGGGATCACCCCCACGTAGAGCCCGATCAGGGCCATCAGGCCGAAGAAGCCGGCATCGTTGGCAGGGGTCTCCGCGGCCACGTCCACGGCCGCGTCCACCGTGCCGCCCGTGGAGGTGACCAGCGCGATCGCGTAGGCCTGTCCCTCGATCCACGGGTAGTCGATCGTGACCTTGCCACCCCGCAGGCGGTCGATCTGCGGGTCGGACTGCGAGAAGCCCACGAACGCGTCGTTCACGATCGCCTGGCGCACGGCCACCGGGTCCGGCCCGTCGTTTCGCAGCACCAGCTCGATCTCGCCCGGGTGCAGCACCGTGCGCTCCACCGCCAGCTCCTCGACGGGCACGCCGTTGCGCTCGCCCAGACCCGGAGCGTCGAAGGCCACGAACACGGCGATGGCCGCGCCCAGGATCAGCAGCGGCAGCAGGCCGGCCAGCCACGGCGGCGTCTTGCGGCGGGCCCTCGGAGGGGTGGCGGTACCGGCCTCCATCAGTCGACCACGTCGAAGAAGCCCATCCACCCGAGATCCGCGAATTCGGAGACGTGGGCGTGGAACATGACCTTGCCGGCGAACGGGAAGCGCAGCTCGCAGATGCCGCGCTCACCCTGCCCCTGGGTGACCGTGTCGGTGAAGTCGCGCGGCTCGAGCTTCGTACCCGTGGGGTAGTAGTCGAAGAAGTTCCCGTGGATGTGGAACGAGTTCATTGGGTCGAACTCGGTGATGTTCACGAGGTAGATCCGCACGAGCTCGTCGCGCTTCACCCGGATCGGCCGGTCGTGGTAGGCAAAGGCGACGGTGTTGACCGCGTAGATCTCGTTCTCGGCATCGAAGTTGGTGTCGAAGCCGTTCATCATCAGCACCAGCTCGTCGGCCTCGGGCCGACCCTGCTTCGGGTCGATCACGAACGTGCCGTAGAGGCCCTTGGAGATGTGCTCGGCCAGCGGAATGGTGTGGCAGTGGTAGAGGTGCAGGCCAAACGGACGCGCCTCGAACTCATAGGTGAAGCTCTTGCCCGGCGCGATGCTGCCCGGCGCCACCTCCGGGATGCCGTCGTGACGCGGGGCGTGGATGCCGTGGAAATGGATCGTGTGCGCGTGGTCGGAGCCGTTCACGAACTTCACGCGCACGAGGTCGCCCTCGGTGGCCCGCAGCGTGGGACCGGGCACTCGCCCGTTGTAGGTCCAGGCGGCGAACTTCACGCCTGGCGCCACCTCGATCTCGCGGTCCTCGGCCACCATCTCGAACGTGCGCACCGTGCGCCCTCCCTCGCGCGTGACCGTGCCGCGGTCGAAGTCGCGCACGATCTCCGCCGGATCGAACCCGTTCACGCGCGGGTCGACCCGGCCGACCGTGCGGCGCTGGACACCCGCCGGGTGCGCGGTCCCGCCCGCCGAGTGGCCGGCGTACTCGTCGGTGCCCCCCGCCCGGGCGAGTTGGTCGTGCGCGACCTGATGGGGAACCGTCTCGTGCAGCAGCGGCAGCGCCGCCGTGGCGCCGGCCGCGCTGCCCAGGAGCTTGCGGCGCGAGATTTTCGTCGGCTTCGACATTTGCTCCGCCAAAGCCTAACAGCAAACTTAGACGGATCTAACTCTTGAGTTTGGGTGAGGGCTACAGCGCGGCCTTCACGGCCTCCTCGAAGGCCTCCGTGCCGAAGGACCCCTCCAGCCGAGCCGCGACCTTCCCGTCACGGTCGATCGTGAACAGCCACGGCTCGGTGCGCAGGCGGAACGTCTGCAACGGCGGTCGCAGGCCCTTCTCCACCATGTTGTCGTTGTAGACCTCCTGGTGGATGAACGTCATCCGGTCGCCGTAGCTGCGCCGCAGCTGCTCGGCGATGTCCACCACCGGGCCGCATACGCGCGTCTGGCACAGGCGCGGCGTGGCGAACAGCAGCGCCACCGGCTTCTTGCCCGCCACCTCGTCAAAGCTCTCCTCGTGCATGTCGCTCGGCGGCACGCGGGTGTCGATCGACTCGATGTCGCCGCCGGCCGAGGCCAGCGTGTCGGTCTTGACCCGCGGCGCAGGCTCGCCCACGTCTGGGATGTTCTCGCGCGCGTTCACCTGGATCCGGGATGGCGCGCCGAACAGCTGACCATCCACGTTGGTGACCGCCAGCACGTACCAGCGGCCGGGTGAGGGGAGCTTCACGCGCGCGTCGTAGATGGCCGCGATGTCGCCACCGGGCTCGGCCGCGCCGCGGCTGCGGAAGGGCGGCTCCACCACGAGGGGGTCCGCCGGTGCGAGGAACGGCCCGAGCGCCCGGCCCGTCGGCGTGCGCGCGAGGTAGACGGCGCTGCGGCCGTAGAGGAAGCTGCGCTCGCGGTCGAGCATTCCGAACGCCAGGCGGTTCTCGCCCGGCGTGAACACCGATGTGGCGAGCCCGATGTTCACTGCCGGCAGCTTCGACGAGATCTGCTCAAGGGTGCGGCCCTTCGCCGCCGGGAAGTCCGAGCGCTTGGGGGAGCGGGCACGCTCGAGCACCGCACTCGACGGCGCGACGGCCTTGGCGGCGCCTCCTGGCGCGCCAGGGCTGTCGCCGTCGTCCCCCCCGCAGCCCGCCACGAGCAGGGCCGCGGCCAGCAGAATCGCGGTCAAGGGCCTCACCGGGGGCACGGTAGCGACCACTGGCTGGGCCAGGGCGTACGCTCGGACCATGGCCCACGACCACGGCCACTCCCACGGCATGAGCGAGGCATCCCAGCCCCGCTGGCTCTGGATCGCGCTCGCGATCAACCTCGGCTTCATGGCGGTCGAGGTGGTCGTGGGACTGCTCGCCAATTCGGTGGCGCTGCTCTCCGACGCCGCCCACATGCTCACCGACGGCGCCGCGATCGGGCTGGCACTGGTGGCGGTCGGCTTGGCGCGGCGCCCGGCCTCGGGCAGCTTCACGTTCGGCCTCAAGCGCAGCGAGATCCTGAGCGCCCAGGTGAACGGCGCGTCGCTGCTGCTGCTCGCCGGGATCGTGGGCTTCGAGTCGGTGCGCCGGATCTTCGACCCGCCCGACGTGGACGGCGGGTTCGTGATCGCCGTGGGGCTCGCGGGCGCGGCGGCCAACGGCGCGGCCGCGATGGCGCTCGGCCGCGCCAATCGCACGAGCCTCAACGTGGAGGGCGCCTTCATGCATAACCTCGCCGATCTTTGGTCCTCGATTGCGGCCGCGGTGGCCGGCCTGGTGATCGTGACCACCGGCTTCAACGAGGCGGACGGCCTGGCCGCGCTGGCCGTCTGCGCGCTGATGGTCTACGGCGGCTGGGGCCTGCTGCGCGACTCCGCCCGCGTGCTGATGGAGGGGGCGCCGAAGGGCATGGACGCCGAGGAGGTGGGCACCGCGATGGCGGCCCATCCGGGCGTGAGCGAGGTGCACGACCTGCACCTGTGGGAGGTCACCTCGGGCTTCCCCGCGCTGTCGGCTCACGTGCTGGTACCCGCCGGCGAGGACTGCCACGCCCGCCGGCGCGAGCTGCGCGACCTGCTCCACGAGCGCTTCGAGATCGACCACACCACCCTGCAGGTGGAGCACGAGGAGAACCCCGAGCCCGAGCTGATCCAACTCTCCCATCCCCCACACCACTAGGCCGGGCCGCCGCCTACACTCGAAGTCAGTGATCGCCACCGACGACTACGAGCTGCTCACCCGTGACGCCGGGCTGCTCGAGCGCCCCGGCCGTGCGGTGCTCCAGCTGGAGGGCTCCGAGGCCGCCGAGTTCCTGCAGGGACAGGTGACCAACGACGTGGAGTCGCTCGAGCCGGGCACCGGCTGCTACGCCGCGCTGCTGGACCACAAGGGCAAGCTGCGCACCGACATGCGCGTCCTTGCACTGGCGCCGGACCGCCTGTTGGTGGACGCCGACCCGGCCGGCCGCGCGGTCCTGTCGCACACCTTTACCACCTACAGCCTCGGGCGTGACGTGCGCATCGCGGACCTCACCGACGAACGCACCGTGCTCTCGCTGATCGGCCCACAGGCGCGCGAGCGCCTGGACGCCGCGCCCGCGGAGGCCGAGCACTCCTCCGTCGAGGGCACCCACGGCCTCTATGTGGCCACCGATCTTGGCGTTGACGTGATCGTGGACGCCGCCGGCCTGGACGCCGCGCGAGAGCTGGCGCCCGCGGTGTCCGAGGAGGCCGCGGAGGGCGTGCGGATCGAATCGGGACGCCCGCGGCTGGGCATGGACATGGGCTCGAGCACGATCCCCCAGGAGGCAGGTCTCAATGACCGCGCCGTGAGCTTCACCAAAGGCTGTTACGTGGGCCAGGAGACCGTGGCGCGGCTGCACTACCGCGGGAAGCCCAACCGCCACCTCCGCGGGCTGGAGCTGTCGGAGCCGGTGGAGCACGGCGCCCCGATCGTGCTCGGCGAGAAGGAGGTGGGCACCGTGGGGTCCGCCTGCGTCTCTCCCCGCCTCGGGCCGATCGCGCTGGCGCTGGTGCGCCGCGAGGCCGCGCCGGGCGACTCCGTGGTGGTGGGCGGCGTGCCCGCCACCGTGGTCGAATTGCCGTTCGCCGGAGCCTAGGCAAGTGGTCTGGCGGTGAGCGAACGCCGCCCGCCGGGGAGCCGCCCGCGGCTGAGTGCCGACAGCCCCCTGGTGGGCGGGTCGGTCTCCACCGCCGATGAGCCGGAGGCGGACCCCGTGCCCGCCGCTGAGCCGTCGTACCACGCGCGCGAGGACGAGTTGGGCCTGCCGCGCCCGCCTCCGGAGGAGACGGCCCCCGCTTCGCCCGACCTGAGCGAGCTGCGCAAGCTGATCCCTGTGCGGGAGCCGGGGCGCGCGCTGGACGACTGGGGGCGCTCGGAGCGCGTGTTCGACCTCATGCAGCCCCTGCTGGACTTCTACTACCGCTACTGGTTTCGGGTGGAGACCACGGGTGTGGAGAACGTGCCGAGCGAGGGCGGCGCGCTGCTCACGTCCAACCACTCCGGGGCGCTGCCACCGGACGCGCCGATGATCATGCAGGCGATCCGCCACGAGCACCCCCACCCGCGGCCGCTCTACATGCTCGCCGAGCATTGGTTCAAGGGCTACCCCGGGGTGGGCCTGCTCACGAACAAGATGGGGATGGTGCCCGCCCATCCCGCCAACGCCACCCGGCTGCTGCGCGACGAGCGCAAGCTCGCGCTGGTGTTCCCCGAGGGCCTGAAGGCCACCCGCAAGGTGTACTGGCAGCGCTACCGGCTGCGGCGCTTCGGGCGCGGCGGCTTCGTGCGCACCGCGATGCGCGCCGGAGTGCCGATCGTGCCGATCGCCGTGGTGGGCGCCGAGGACGCGATGCCGGTCTTCGCCCACCTGCCGCTGATGCAGCGGCTCACCGGGCTCATCTACTTCCCGGTGAACCACGCCTTCCCCCACTTCGGCGCCGCCGCGGCCGCGATGTACCTGCCCGCTAAGTTCAAGATCACCTTCATGGAACCGGTCGACCTGTCCGGGTACGGACCCGACGACGCGGAGGACCTGTCACTCGTCCAGGGGATCGCCGAGGACGTCAGGGCACGCATCCAGGAGGAGGTCGACTCACTCGTAGGGTCGCGAACGTCCGTGTGGTTCGGTTAGGGTTCCGCCCCGAGGGATGAGGATGGATCGCAAGAGGCGCTGGCTCGTGGGGACCCTGACGATTGTCGGCGCGGTCGGCGCGGTCGCCGGATGCGGCGAGGAGGACTTCGCCAACGAGCCCCGTCCGGCAGTCGCCAAGGAGCTCACCGGGGTGATCCAGGACCGCGGCGTGACCGTGTCGCCCTCCAAGGAGGGCGCCGGGCCGTTCCTCATCACGATCTCCAACCAGACCAAGGAGCCGCACACGGTCACGCTCGAGGGCGGCGAGGTGCGCGAGATGGTCGGGCCGATCCAGCCCAGGGACACCGGCTCGATCCAGCAGACGCTGCCGCCCGGCACCTACGAGGTCCGAGCCGGCTCCTCGCAGGCGGTCGAGAGCGAGATCCCTCCGGCGGAGCTCACCGTCGGCGAGGACCGTAAGTCGTCTAACGACGAGCTGCTGCTTCCGTAGTCGACAGTCGACAGTCGACAGTCGACAGGAACGGCCTGCTAGCGCCCGCGCGGCAAGTCGCGGCGCTTGCCTCGGCCTCCGTCGCCCAGGCCTGCAGTTTCCGCCACCGTCAGCAGAGCCACCGAGCTGACCACGGCAGCGACGAAGCCGATGAAGTTCAGCTCGAACACGTCGCCCGTGTTCAGCGCGTTGGCGATGGTGCCGCCCACCACGGAGCCGATGACCCCAAGCAGGAGGGTGAGCAGGAGACCGATCTTCTGCCGCCCGGGCACGAGCAGCCGCGCCAGCGCGCCGACGATCAACCCGGCTATGAGGAATCCGATCATGCGGTCGATCCTACCCGGCGCCCCCACGCGCCGAACGCCTCAGAGCTCGCCGAGCGCGCTCTGGCGATCGTCAGCGGGCTCGCTAGCCGGCTCGGGCGGTGCGGCTGTGCCCTCGTGCGCGTCGGCGGGTGCCAGCGCGGCGTCTATCTGCGCGAGCTCGGCGCGCACCTTGGCCTCAAGCGCCTCGATCATCTCCCGCGCGCCGCCGATTCCGTTCTGGGCCGTGGTGAGCTGCGACTTGATCTTGCGAACGTCGGCCATCGCCGAGACGGCTCGGGCCACCGTGGAGCGCACGGCCGCGGCGTCGATCTCGTCCGCGCCCTCGCGCAGGGCGGTCACGCGCGCGCGTGCGACGCGGTAGGCGAACTCCAGCTCCAGCGACGACCCGTCCTCGGGGTCGAAGACGGCGATCATCTTGTCCCCCTGGTACTCGCGCAGCGCGTGCAGCCGCGCCGGCACCTCGTCGTCGCCGGGCACCACAAGCACTGCGAAGTCGGCGTCGCGCTGCTCGCGCGCGCTGTCGAGCTCCTCCAGGAACTGCGGCTTGGACAGGCGTCGGTCCTTGGCCTCGAACACGATCCGGCCGCGTGGCGGGCCCAGGCAACCGTCCACCCCCACGACCACGTCGCCCTTCTTGCCGCCGGTGCCGGGCTCGTCGCCCACGGCGTCGCATGAGTCGCCCTGCACCTCGGCTACGCGGTCGATCGCCTCTGCCACCGCCTCCTCGTAGGTGCGGCCCTTGGCGGTGCCGCGTTCGCGCTCATCGGCCACTTCCTCGAGCTTCTGCTTCTCGTCGCGCAGCCCCTGGAGCTGTAACTCGAGCTCGTGCATCTGGGCGAGCAGGGCGCGCTGGCTCTTGTTCTGACGATCGTCGGCCTGGCGGATGGCGTCCACGGTGCGGGCCTTGAAGTCCGCCAGCGGGTTGACGCCCTCGTCGGTGGACGCGAACTGCTTGCGCAGGTCGGCGTGCGAGCGCTGCAGCGCCTCGGCCACCAGCTCCTTCACGCGGTGCTGCACCGCGGTGGAGCTGCCGTCGGAGAACAGCTCATCGAGCGACTTGGACAGGTGACCGGTGTCGGGGTGGAAAACGGCATCCACCTTCTCGCCGAGCTGCTCGGCCACCGCGCGGGCACGGTCCCCGAACTCGGCCTCCACGCTCTTTGACACCTTCTCGAACTCGGTCTTGACGAACTCGGCGTTGGCGCCGGTCTGCTCGCGGTCGAGCACGCGTGCGCCGATCTCGATGGCATCGGCCACCATCTCGGCGGGGTCGGCCCCGGCCTCCTCGCGCTCGCGCACCAGGCGCGCGGCGGTCTCGTCCTGCACCACGAGGCCGTCCACGGCCACGCGGTCGCCATGAGCGGACACGGTGGCGCGGCGCAGATGTGTGGCGGCTTCCATGGGAGAGTCGTCGCACGTTACGCCTGGGACCCGACGGAATGGGCGGGATGTCTCAGGCGCCCAGGGGAACCAGCCAGGCGGGCGGCAGCGCATTGGGCATCCGGCCCGGATAGTGCGGGACGACCCGGTGCGCGTGCTCGGCGGCGGGACGACCCTCGACCGCCGGCGCCACGTCCTCGAACGCGAGCAGCAGCCGCACGCTCACCGCGATCTGGAAGTCGGCCGCGTTGAGCTGCTCGCCGCCGATGGTGCCGTGCGCGAGCAGCTCGTCCACGCGGTCCAGCAGGGCGGGCAGCCCGGCGATGTCGGCCCGCACCGTGTCGTCGTCGGCCCGGTTGATGAGCCGCGACATGGCGAAGATCGGCCCGCCGGTGGCGGCCACCACCCGCGGTGGGATGCCCAGCAGCGGACGCTCGAGGAAGGTCGCGACGCCCGAGCGGTCACGCACGACCGTGGCGACTGCGATCCGCCGGGGGACCGGCTGCAGGACCTCGTCGCCCCAGCGCTCGGCCTCTTCCACCGCCCGCCGCCGCTCAGGATCTGCCGGGAACAGCGCGGACTCGGGGCGCACCTCGTCCAGCGTGCGGGAGATCGCCCGGGTGGTCTGCACCTTGCGGCCGTCGAGCACCATCGCGGGCACGGTCGGTCCCGGGAAGCCTCGGGCCCGCAGGAAGGGCCGGCAGAGCACGGTGGGCACGTCCGTCTGCTCCCACGGGATCCCCTTGTGGTCGAGCATCAGCTGAGCCGCCCGCACCGGGTGGGAGCCCGGAATGCCGTAGAGCTTGGCGCGCATCGCGGCGATCGTAGCCCGGCCTCTCGCACCGGGGGGGTGGGAGTGCGTGGCTATTGGGTCATGGAGACCCATTTCTCACACCCCCCGGCCTCTCGCTGGCGGCCTCCCAGCCGTCTCGCCAAGACCGCCGTCAACAGGCACTCAGCGCGAGCGTGGCGGCGAACAGCGCGAGGCCCAGCTCGCCGTCGGTGGCCTCGAGCCGGTTCTTGATCGCGGGCAGGCGCGCGAAGAAGGAGCTGAACATAGCCCCGTTTGACGAAGAAGAGGGTCGTCACCGCCGCGCGCTCGGTACGCATGGGACCCTTTCTAGCGGCGCAGGTAACCTCCCCCGGCCCCCGGAAGGGGATCGTGCGCAGCCGGCCGAGCCGGCTGCTTCGCCAAAAGAGATCGCGGAGGACCGATTCAGACATGGCCGTAGACGTGAGCAAGGTGTCCGAGCTGGACGTGGAGCCCGGCACGCTGCCGGAGACGATGGCGGCGTGGGTGATCCGCGAGGAGCGCTTCGGCGAGCCCGAGGACGCCTTCCAGCTCGAGGAGATCGAGGTGCCCCAGCCCGGGGCCTTCGAGGTGATCGTGCGCGTGATGGCCGCAGGCGTGAACTACAACAACGTCTGGGCCGCCCTCGGCGAGCCCGTGTCGGTCATGCGCTACGGCGACCACCCCGAGTACGGCCACCACATCGGCGGCTCCGACGCCTCCGGCATCGTCTGGAAGGTGGGCGAGGGTGTGACGCGCTGGAACCCGGGAGACGAGGTGGTGATGCACTGCAACCAGGCCTCCTACGAGGACCCCGAGGTGCACGGCCTCGACCCCATGGCCGCCCCCAGCCAGATGATCTGGGGCTATGAGACCACCTGGGGCTCCTTCGCGCAGTTCACCAAGGTCCAGGCCCAGCAGCTGCTGCCCAAGCCGAAGGACCTGAGCTGGTCCGAGGCCGCCTCCTATGGCCTCGTCTACTTCACCGCCTACCGGATGCTGATGGACCAGTGCAGTCTCCAGGCCGGCCACAAGGTGCTCGTATGGGGCGCCGCCGGGGGCCTGGGCGTGTTCGCCGTGCAGCTGTGCAAGCTCGCCGGCGCGGAGTGCGTGGGCGTGGTCTCCAGCGACGAGAAGGGGGAGCTCGTCAAGCGGCTGGGAGCGGTCGACTACATCAACCGCAACGAGTTCAAGGGCATGATGCGCACCGGCGAGGAGTCCCCGGACGAGGAGAAGGCCCGCTTCAAGGAGTCGCGCGGGTTCGGCAAGGCCGTGAAGGAGATCCTCGGCGACTCGCCCGACATCGTGTTCGAGCACGTGGGCCAGGCCACGTTCCCCACCAGCGTGTTCGTGGTCAAGCCGTTCGGCAAGGTCGTGATCTGCGCCGGCACCACGGGGTTCAACCTGGACTTCGACGTGCGCTATTTGTGGATGAAGCAGAAGCAGATCATCGGCTCGCACTTCGCCAACGCGTGGGAGTGCAACAAGGCCAACGAGCTCGTAGAGCACGGCCACATCCGGCCGGTGCTCTGGCGCACGCTGGGCTTCGAGGGCGTCGCCGAGGCGCACCAGCTGATGCGCGACAACAAGCACCTCGGCAAGATCTCCATCCTCGTGGGCGCGGAGAACGAGGAGGACGGCCGCACCGAGGAGGGCCCGGGCGCGATCAAGGCGGAGGTCGGGGCATGAGCGACAGCGACGGGATCGTGGTGCAGGTGGCCTGGGTGGCCAACCCGTTCCGCGGCGACAAGTTCGAGGCCGCCTGGCTGCCCGCCGCGGAGGCGGTGCTGGACTACGGCGCCACCGGCTGGGCCCTGTTCCGGTCCGAGGACGGCCTGCTGGACTTCACCCAGCTGGCCTTCTTTCCCAACAAGGCCGACTGGGAGCGCTACTGGTACTCCGAGGAGATCACCGCCGCCCGCGCCGACGCACAGGGGCTCTATCAGGTGCCGCTGCTGCCCACGTTTCACCGCATCACCGGGATTGGATCGCTGAGCCCCACCCCCACAGCCGCCGACTGACTGCGACCGCGTCACTGCTGCGCAGCTAGCCTGCCCGGCGGGGATGGTCTGCCTGATCCGATCGGCTCGGCTGGTGGCCGCAGCGCTTGCACTCGCGGCGATGCTGGCATGGGCCCCCACGGCGTCGGCGGACCTGCCGCAGCTGTTGGCCACCTGCGCCGAGCGGGACGCCGAGGACGGCGAGGTCGTGAGCGACAACGCGCTGCCCTACTACTTCTGCGACGACGGAGTGCCGGCATTCGGGGGCAGGAACCCCAACCCGGCGGGCCTCCAGGGCATCGAGGTGCCGAGCGCCTACACGGGCGCGGCCGGTCTTCCGGCCAAGGACGCGAGCGCGGTGGTGCCCGGAGAGGACGCCGACGGCGACATCACCATCGACGCGGATCTCTCCCTGCCCGATCCGGCCAAGTTCCCGGTTCCCGGCGCGGGCTATCCGCTCGTCGTGATGATGCACGGCTGCTGCTCGGGCAACAAGACGAGCTGGGAGGGCGCCACCATCGACCCGGGCGGCAAGGAGAACTGGCACTACAACAACGCCTGGTTCGCATCCCGCGGCTACGCCGTGCTCACCTACACGTCGCGCGGCTTCGTGGACGACCAGAACCGCGGCTCCACCGGTGAGACGCAGCTGGACTCCGATCGCTTCGAGATCAACGACTACCAGCACATGGCCGGACAGCTCGCTGACACGGGCGACCTGAACCCCGGGACGCCTGACGTGGACGAGACGATCGAGCTGCTGGACCCCGGCTTCCTCACCCACCTCGACACGCTGGTGCTCGGGCACGGCCTGTGCCCCGACCAGATCACGATCGAGATCACCGAGCACGTGCTGGTGTTCGACGAGCGGCTGGCCCTTGCCACCCTCGAGGCCGCCCGCGAGCGCGGCTACCGCGTGGCCATCGACGACTTCGGCACCGGCTACTCCTCGCTGGCCTACCTGCGCAGCCTGCCGATCGACACGATCAAGATCCCCAAGACCTTCATCGACGGCGTGGGCGGCTCCACCAAGGACGACATGTTCGCGCGCGCGGTGATCGACTTCGGCTCCAAGCTCGACCTGACCGTCGTGGCGGAGGGCGTGGAGCGCGCCGAGCAGGTGGCAATCTTGCGCAGCCTGGGCTGCGACCTCGCGCAGGGCTTCTACTTCGCCGAGCCCGCCGCCGCCCCGCCGGCCGCGCTGGCTTCCCTCGCCGCCGCCTAACCTGAACTGACTCCGAGTCCTCGCGACACGTCGCGGGGGCACCGAATAGGTCTTGACGTGCGACGACCCCGGCCGATCGGCCGGGGTCGTTCGCGTCGCGACTCAGGGTCCGGCTTCACGCCAATGAAGTTCGGAGAGGAGTCGCATGACCCAGGATGACGTGCTGTTCGGCTACCGCCTGCAGCTCTTTGACCTCGCCGCGCGGACGACGGTCACAAACGCCTGCCGCACCTTCGGGGTGCACCGCTCCACCTACTACCGCTGGCGCGCCCAGGTGGAACGCTCGGGCCTAGAGATGCTGCGTCCGCGTGAGCGCCGCCGCCCGGCGATGCCAAATCAGATGCCCGCGGTGATCGAGGAGCGCATCGTGGGCTTCTCGCTGGGCCATCCG
>DASROS010000028.1:0-21872 GCA_035646775.1 Thermoleophilaceae bacterium
AGTGGTCCTCGCGTAAACGTTTGACCGGAAACCGGGTCCCGACGTCGAAGGGGCGCGCATGTACCCGAAGCTGGAGGTGGCCATGCGTCCCCCTGAGGTCTTCGTCCGCGAGCTGGCGCCCGAGGAGGGCAATCGGTTGAAGTCGATCTCGCGCCGAGCCAAGTACCAATCCAAGCGCCAGCGAGCCCACATCCTGCTGGCCTCGGCCACGCTCATGGATGCCCCGCAGATCGCGCGGCTGTTCCGCACCGACGAGTCGCACGTGCGCCGGGTCATCCATGAGTTCAACGAGCGCGGCTTCCCCTCGCTTGACCCTGACTACCGGGGCGGGCGCCCCACCAAGACGACGCCCGCCGAGCGCGACCGCGTGATCGCGGTCGCGCGCACCCGCCCCGACCGCCAAGGCGTCGCGCTCACCCGCTGGTCGGTCCCCAAGCTCCGCGCCCATCTCGTTAGGAGCGGGGTGGCCGACTTGTCCGAGACGGCGCTGCGGCGCCTGCTCGAGCAGGCCGGACTTTCCTTCCAGCGCACGCGTTCGTGGAAGTGGAGCCCCGACCCCGACTTCACGGCCAAGGCCGAGCGGATGCTGTCGCTCTACCGCTCGCCGCCCACCGACGGGCCCGATCCAGCTGATTCCCCACCACGGCACGGGTTGGGCAGAGGTCGGGCGGCCCGAGCGTCTGCGGGCCACCTACAAGCGCCCCCACGGGGTGCGCTACTTCTTCGGCGCCCTCGACGTCCACGCAGACCACCTGTTCGGGCGGCTGCGCGAGCGCAAGTCGGCCCTCGACGTGCTCGGATTCCTGAAGACGGTGCGGATGCGCTACCCGCCGCGCCAGCGCATCTACCTGGTGATGGACAACCTCTCGACCCACTGGACGGCCGACATCCGCACGTGGGCGCACGAGAGCAACGTCGAGCTCGTCCCGACCCCCACCTACGCGAGCTTCCTCAACCGGATCGAGTCGAACTTCGCCGCCGTCTCGGACTTCGTGGTCAAGAACGCCGACTACCCCGACTGGCCCACCCTCCAGAAAGCCCTCGCCGACTACATCCGCCCGCGCAACGGCTCGCGGCGCACCGCGCGCATCGATCTCATCGAACGCCGCACGCGGGTGGCCTGACCGATGGAGCTTCCGGCGCAACGTTTGCGCGAGGACCACTAGTAGCCGCGGCTGCGCGTGCCGCGGCGGGAGAAAGCGAGCTTGCGTGGCAGCTCCTCCACCAGCGGCTCCAGCTCCAGGACCAGCTCGGCCGCGGTCGGACGCTCCTCGGGCGGCCTGGCAAGCGTGCGCTCGACGAGCTCGCGCAGTTCGGTGGGGACGTCGTCGGACAGCTGCACGGGCTGCTCCACCAGCTGCGGGAAGCGAACAGCCGGATCGGCGCTGTCAGCGGCGCCCTTCGGCCGCGGGAACGCGCCCCGGCCCTCGACCGCCCGGTAGAGGGTGGCGCCCAGGCCCCAGACGTCGGCGGGGGGCCCCACCTCGCCCGGATGCTCCCCGGGTGCGCACTGCTCGGGCGCCATGTAGGGGTCGGTGCCGATCGGCCCGCTCAGGCGCGCGGCCCGCTCGAGCGGGCGGGCGATGCTCAGGTCGATCAGCCGAGGGGGCACGCCCATCACGATGTTGTCGGGCTTGACGTCGAGGTGCACCCATTCCTCGTTGCCCATGTAGTGCAGCGCGGCGGCCACGTGAGCGGCCAGCGGCAGGAGTTGCTCGAGGGGCAGCGTGCCGTGGCGGCGCAGCAGCCGCCTGAGGGTTGGTCCCTCCAGGTGCTCGATCAACAGGTGCGGATGGGGGCCGTCGAGCACGGCATCGAAGCCCCGCACCAGAACGGGGTGGGCCAACTGCTCCAGCGCCTCGGCCTCCTCTGCCAGCTCTGCGAGCGCTCGCTCGTCCTCCGCGTAGTCCGGCCGAAGCACCTTGGCCACCGTGATGGCGAACAGCCGGTCATCCCAGACCAGCATCACCTCGAAGCGATTGCCGCCCCCCAGGTGCTTGAGCACGGAGCGTCCGGGCGCGATCTCCGCCCCCTCCTCGAACTCCCAGCTCGAATGCTCGCGCTCGCCCACCACATGGATCATGGAGAATGCACCGCCCTCCCGCCACCTCAACCCATGATCGACTTCGAACTCACGGACGAGCAGCGCCTGATTCGCGACACCGCGCGCGAATTCGCGGACAACGAGATCGCGCCGCGGGCGCGCGAGAGCGACCGTGAGGGCCGGTTCGACACGGAGCTGGTGAAGAAGCTGGGCGACATGGGCTTCATCGGGCCGATCCTCCCCGAGGAGTACGGCGGCCGGGGCATCGACTACCGCACCTACGGGCTGATCGTGGAGGAGATCGGCCGCGCCGACTCCTCCGCTCGCACGGTGGTGTCCGTGAACACGTCGCTAGTGGGCTCAGCCATCGCCCGCTGGGGGACGGAAGAGCAGAAGCAGCGCCTGCTCCCGGGCCTGTGCTCCGGCGAGGCGATGGGCTGCTTCGGGCTCACCGAGCCCGACACCGGCTCGGACGCCGCCAACCTCAAGACGCGCGCGGAGCGCAACGGCGACGGCTGGAAGCTCACGGGCCAGAAGCAGTGGATCTCGCTGGTCAACCACGCCGCATTCGCGCTGATATTCGCGCAGACGGAGCCCGGCACGGGCCACAAGGGCCTGGCGGCGTTCGCCGTGCCCACCGACTCTCCGGGGTTTTCGTCCGCGGAGATCCACGGCAAGCTCGGCCTGCACGCCTCGGACACGGGAGAGATCGCCCTCGACGGCGTGGAGGTTCCCGACGACGCGATGATCGGCGACGTGGGTGAGGGCTTCAAGGTGGCGATGACCGCGCTGGACTCGGGCCGCTTCAGCGTGGCCGCGGGCTGCGTGGGGATCATCCAGGGCTGCGTGAACGCCTCGGTGGACTACGCCAAGGAGCGCGAGCAGTTCGGTCGCCCGATCGCGGCGTTCCAGCTGGTGCAGGCGATGATCGCCGACATGGTTGTGGACGTCGAAGCCGCTCGGGCGCTCGTATGGCGCGCCGGCTGGCTCAAGGACACCGGCCAGCCCAACACGATGGAGACCTCGGTGGCCAAGCTCTACGCCACCGAGGCCTCGATCCGCTCGGCCAACACAGCCATCCAAGTGCACGGAGGCTCGGGCTACGTGGACGACTACCCGGTCGAGCGCTACCTGCGCGACGCCCGCGTGACCACCCTGTACGAGGGCACCTCACAAATCCAGCAGCTGATCATCGGTCGCGCCATGACCGGCGTGAACGCGATGACCTGAGGTGATCGCCTTGAGCTCCGCGGTCTCGGTGCAGCGCGACCGCGCGGTGGCGGTGGTCCGCCTCGAGGACGCCGCCGGTGGCAACGCGCTCACGCCCGCGCTGCTCGAGGCCCTGGCCAGCGAGGTCGCCGCGCTGGACACCGACGAGGAGGTGCGATGCATAGTCATCGCCGGCACGAGCGGCGCCTTCGCCACCGGCGGAGGGGCGCTCAACGACGAGTTGAGCCGCCGTCTGTGGGACGGCCTGGCCGCGTGCCGCACGCCCACGGTGGCGGCGGTGTCGGGCTACGCGCTGGACCGCGGGCTGGAGCTGGCACTGCTGTGCGACATGGTCGTGGCCTCCGAGACGGCCGAGCTGGGACTGCCGGAGATCACGGTGGGGCTCAGCCCCGGCGGCGGCGCGACGCAGCGGCTGGCGCGGGTGCTGGGCCGCCACCGGGCCATGGAGCTGGTGCTCACCGGCCGCCGCATCGACTCCCTGGAGGCCACCAGGCTGGGACTGGTGAACCAGGTGGCCGGCACGCGCGACTGGCTCAAGCGCGCGGTGGAGCTGGCCGAGGTCGTGGCGCGGCGCCCGCCGGGCGCTGTGGCCCTGGCCAAGCGGGCCGTGCTGGCGGCCGAGGAGACCCACCTCCACGAGGGCCTGGCCGAGGAGCAGCGCCTGCACCGCCGGGCCGTGGAGGGCGAGGAGCACACAGCGGCGATGCGCGCACTGGCCGAGCGGCAAGCCGGGAAGCCCGTCGAGTGAGCGCCTTGCCTTCGGTGATAGGCGTGGTGGGCGCGGGCACCATGGGCTCGGGCATCGCTCAGCTGGGGGCCGCGGCGGGCATCGAGACCCGCCTGCACGACCCGGACGAGGCCGCGCTCGAGAAGGGCATCGCGGCGCTGGGCAAGGGCCTGGCCAAGCTGGCCGAGAAGGGACGCCTCGATGGCGACCCCGACGAGGCGGCGGCGCGTGTGACCGCGGCGGCGTCCCTGGACGACCTCGCCGGGTGCGAGCTGGTGATCGAGGCCGCGCCAGAGCGCCCTGACCTCAAGCGCGAGCTGTTCTCCGAGCTGTCAGGGATCTGCGGCGAGGACGCCGTGCTGGCCACGAATACCTCGTCGATCCCGGTCACCTCGCTCGCCGGCGCCGCCGCCCGGCCGGACAACGTGGTGGGCATGCACTTCTTCAACCCGCCACCGCTGATGAAGCTGCTCGAGGTGATCCCCGCCGAGCAGACCGGCGAGCGGGCGCTGGCGATGGCCACCGCCACCGGCGAGGCGATGGGACGCCGCGTGATCGTGGCCGCCGACGGCCCGGGCTTCCTCGTAAACCGTTGCGGGCGTCCGTTCGGCGCGGAGGCACTGCGCATCGTCCAGGAGGGCATCGCCACCCCCGAGCAGGTGGACCGCATTTGCCGGGTGGGCGGAGGCTTCCGGATGGGCCCGTTCGAGCTGATGGACCTCGTGGGCATCGACGTTGGCTTCGAGGTGGCCAAGTCCTTCAACGACCTGTCCTTCGGCGAGCACCGCTGGAAGCCAAGCCCGCTGCAGGCGAGGATGGTGGACGCCGGCCGCCTGGGCCGCAAGACCGGGCGCGGCTGGTACGAGTACGGCGACGGGCCCTACCGCCCTGACGACCCCGAGCCGATCGAGGCCAAGGCCGAGGCGCCGCCGGTGCGCCTCCGGGGAGCGCCGGACGACCTGCGCGAGCGCGCACAGGAGCTGGGGCTGAAGGTGGACGGCGACGTGGGCCCCGAGCTGGTGTCCTGCCGCACCGCGAGCCTGGCGGAGCAGTGGGGCATGACCGACGCCGTGGGAATGATGGTCGGCCCGCCGATGGACACCGCCCGGCTGGCCGAGCTCACCCGCACCCCTGCCACCTCGGACGAGTCCGCCCAGGCCGCGGAGGCCTTTTTCACCGCCCTCGGCCTGCACGTGGAGTGGGTCGGGGACTCGCCCGGCCTGGTGCTGCGGCGAATCGTCTGCCAGCTGGTGAACGAGGCGGCCTTCGCCGTGGGCGAGGGAGTGGGCTCGCCGGAGGACGTGGACTCCGGCGTGACGCTCGGGCTGAACCATCCGCGCGGGCCGTTCGCCTGGGCGGAGGTGCTGAGCCCCGAGAAGGTGCTGCAGACGATCGACGCCTTGTGGGAGGAGCGCCACGAGGAGCGCTACCGGGCGGCGCCTCTGCTGCGCCGTGCGGCGTCGCTGGGCATCTCGCTGGCCGCGGCCGCCGAGCGCTGATGGCCACCGCCGACCTCACCGTGCTCACGCTCGGGCGCCCCGACGCGAGCGCCAGCGGCTACATCGCAGAGATCCAGCGCCGGCTGGCCGCGCAGGACCGCGTGCGCTACGAGATGCACGCCATGGGCACCTCGCTCGAGGGCGCGGTCGCGGACATCCTCGCCGTGGTGGGCGAGCTGCACGCGGTGCCTTTCGAGCAGGGTGCTCCCCGCGTCTACACCGTGCTCAAGCTCGACGAGCGCAGGGACCGCCCGGACCAGACCCTGGCGGACAAGGTGCGCTCGGTGGAGGAGCGGCTGTAGGGAAAGCCTGCCAGGATGGCCCCATGAGCGATCTCGAGCGCCGCCCGTCCCGCAACGTCCGCGAGCAGCGCGCCTACCGCTTCGCGCTCGCCACCGCCACCTTCGGCATGATCGCCGTGGGCGGAATCGTGCTGGCGCTCGTGGGGGTGATCAGCCTCGGGCTGCCGATCCTCGCCCTGATCGCGGCCGCCATCTGCGGCCTGCTGTTCCGCCGTACCGTGAGCTGACCGCTGCAAACCGACGCCGTCAGGCGCGGTCTCGAAGGGACCTGAGCACGAAGTGCAGGATGCCCCCGTGGCGGTAGTACAGCCACTCGTTGGGGGTGTCGATTCGCACGCGGGCGTCGAATTCGATGGGATCTCCCCCACCCTCGGGAGTGGCCGTGACCTTCAGCTCACGAGCGCCGTTCTCCAGCTCGGCAAGGTCGTAGGTCTCGCTGCCGTCCAGGCCCAGCGACTCGGCCAACGCGCCGTCGGGGAACTGCAGCGGCAGAACGCCCATCCCCACGAGGTTGGAGCGGTGGATGCGCTCGTAGCTCTCGGCGATCACGAACCGGATGCCCAGCAGGCGCGGACCCTTGGCAGCCCAGTCGCGCGATGAGCCCGAGCCGTACTCCTTGCCCGCCAGCACGCACAGGGGCACGCCCTCGTCGGCGTACTCCATCGCCGCGTCGTAGATGAAGCGCTCCTGTCCATCCTTGAGCGTGTAGCCGCCCTCGGTACCCGGGGCGAGCTGGTTGCGCAGCCGCACGTTGGCGAAGGTGCCCCGCATCATCACCTCGTGGTTGCCGCGGCGCGAGCCGTAGGAGTTGAACTGGCGCCGCTCGACGCCGTGGTCGATCAGGTACTGGCCCGTGGGGGTGTCCTTCTTGATCGCGCCCGCGGGTGAGATGTGGTCGGTCGTGACGCTGTCGCCGAGCCGGGCGATGGCGCGGGCGCCGGTGATCTGCTTGAAGCCCTCGGGCGCCTCCGGCTCCATTCCCTCGAAGTAGGGCGGGCGCTTGACGTAGGTGGAGTCGTCGCCCCAGGCGTAGCGGTTGCCCTCGGGCACCTCCAGCTCATTCCAGTTCTCGTCGCCCTCGAATACCTCGCCGTAGCTCTTGCGGAACATGTCGGACTCGATCGCCGACTCGATCGCTGCTTTCACGTCCTCGCCCGAGGGCCAGATGTCGCGCAGGTAGACGTCCTCGCCGTCGCTGCTCTGGCCCAGCGGCTCGTTGTAGAGGTCCAGGTCCATCCGGCCCGCCAGCGCGTAGGCCACGCACAGCGGCGGCGAGGCGAGGTAGTTCATCTTCACCTCGGGGTGGATGCGCCCCTCGAAGTTGCGGTTGCCCGACAGCACCGAGCACACGGTGAGGTCCTCGGCCTCGATGCCCGCCGAGATCTCGTCCTGCAGCGGGCCCGAGTTGCCGATGCAGGTGGTGCAGCCATACCCCACGAGGTCGAAGCCCAGTGCTGAGAGCGGCTCGGTGAGCTGCGCGCGGTCGAGATACTCGGTGACCACCTTCGATCCGGGCGCCAGGCTGGTCTTGACCCACGGCTTGCGCTGTAGGCCGGCCTCCACGGCCTTCTTGGCCAGCAGGCCGGCGCCGAGCATGACCGAGGGGTTGGAGGTGTTCGTGCAGCTCGTGATCGCGGCGATCACCACGGCACCGTCCTCGAGATTGAACTCGGCGCCGTCGAGGTTCACGCGGGCGCTGGAGTGGGCCACCTCGTCGCGGTCGATCTGACGGTGCTGATGGGCGGGCTCGCCGTCGTCCTCGCCATCGTCCTGGCCGGCCATCGAGGAAGGCGGGTCGCTTGCCGGGAAGGTATGGCGCGCCCCGTTGCCCCCGTGGTCGGAGTCCTTGCCGTTCGCCTGATCGGCCAGCTCGCCGAGGAAGTCGCTGGCGGCGGCCGACAGCGCCACGCGGTCCTGGGGGCGCTTGGGGCCGGCGAGGCTGGGCTCCACGGTGGAGAGGTCGAGCTCCAGGGTGTCGGAGTACTCGGGATCCACCGACGAGTCGTCGTGGAACAGCCCCTGCTCCTTCGCGTAGGCCTCTACCAGCTCCAGCCGCTCCTTCGGGCGCCCCGTGAACTCCATGTATCGCAGCGTCTCGGCGTCCACCGGGCAGATCGCGCAGGTGGAGCCGAACTCGGGGGACATGTTGCCGATCGTGGCGCGATCGGCCAGCGCCAGAGTGGCCAGTCCCGGGCCGTAGAACTCCACGAACTTGCCGACCACGCCGCGCTCCCGCAGCGTCTCGGTCACGGTGAGCACGAGGTCCGTGGCGGTGGATCCCTCGGGCAGCTCGCCCACCAGCCGGAAGCCCACCACCTGCGGCAGCAGCATGGACACGGGCTGCCCCAGCATGGCCGCCTCGGCCTCGATCCCGCCCACGCCCCAGCCAAGCACGCCCAGGCCGTTGACCATCGTGGTGTGGGAGTCGGTGCCCACCAGGGTGTCGGGGAAGGCCTGCCCATCGCGGGACTCGACCACGCGCGCCAGGTACTCCAGGTTCACCTGGTGGCAGATGCCGGTGTTGGGCGGCACGACCGAGAGGTCGTCGAAGGCGCCCTGGCCCCAGCGCAGGAAGGCGTAGCGCTCGCGGTTGCGCTCGAACTCCAGCTCGGCGTTCTTCTGGAAGGCGAGCTTCTCCGCGAAGCTGTCGACCTGGATCGAATGGTCGATCACCAGCTCCACCGGCACCAGCGGATTGATGGCGGTGGCGTCCCCGCCCAGATTTTCCATCGCGTCGCGCATGGCCGCCAGGTCCACGATGGCCGGCACGCCGGTGAAGTCCTGCATCAGCACGCGGCTCGGGCTGTAGGCAATCTCCTTCGAGGGCTCGTCGCCGGGCTGCCAGCCGGCCACGGACTCGATCGACTCCTTAGTGACCGCGTCCCCGTCCTCGTTGCGCAGCAGGTTCTCCAGCAGCACCTTGATCGAGTAGGGCAGCCTCGCCACATCGTGGGCGTCGGCGAGTGCGTCCAGGCGGAAGATCTCGTGGGTCTCGCCGCCCACCTCGAGGGTGGAGCGCGCGCCGAAGCTGTCGGGGTGGCTCACGGCTTCAACATTACTTAGTGCTTCCCGCCGAAGTACCGTCGATGATCGGGCGAGGCAGGACCGTGGCTGACAAGCACGCGAGCGCAGTCGATGCAGAGCATCGGCGAGCATCGCGGGCGCCGTCAGGCGCGGTCCTGGCCGGCCGAGCGCGACGGTAGTTGAGGCGGGGAGCACCTAGGCTCGCCGGGATGGACCGCCTGCACGACCTCTCGTGCGTGGTGCACCTGCACTCAACGCACTCCGACGGCACCGGCACGGTGCCCGAGATCGCACGGGCCGCCGAGCGGGCGGGCGCCGACGTGGTGCTGCTCACAGACCACGACACGCTCGCCGCGCGCCGCGCCGGCGAGGAGGGCTGGCATGGTGGCGCGCTCGTGCTCGCCGGTCACGAGGTGAGCCCGCCGGAACGCAACCACTACCTCGCCTTCGGCCTGGACGAGGAGGTCGACCACCGCGGCCTGAGCCCGGCGGAGATCGTGGCCGCGGTGCGCGAGCGCGGCGGCTTCGGCTTCGCCGCCCACCCGTTCGCCGCCGGGTCCGGCCGCTTCCGCCGCGTGTCGGCGGACATGCGCTGGGAGGACCTCGGGTGCCTCGACGGACTGGAGCTGTGGAGCTTCCTCGCCGACAACGGTCAGGCCCTGCGCAGCATCCGCGAGGCCGTGCGCTTCATCACACGACCCGAGCGCGCCGTGACCCACCCGCCGGTGCACAACCTGCGCGAGTGGGACCGCCTGGGGGCCGCCCGGCGGGTGGTGGGCATCGGCGGGCTGGACGCGCACCAGTTCGGGCTGCGCGTGGCGGGGCGAACCGTGCGGCTGATGGGCTACCGGCGCTCCTTCGACCAGCTGCGCACGCACGTGCTCGTGGCCGGCGAGCCGCGGGGAGAGCTCGATCACGACCGCGAGCTCGTGTACTCCGCCCTGCGGGCGGGGCGCTGCTACATCGCATTCAACGCCGCGGCCCCCGCGACTGGATTTCGCTTCTTCGCCGAGCGTTCGCGCGAAGCAGCCGGCTCGGCCGGCTGCGCACGATCCCCTTCCCGCGGCGAGCGGCTGGAGATGGGCGGCGAGGCCGGCGCCGCCGGCTGGACCCTGCACACGCGCCTGCCCCGGGTGGCCGACGTGCGTCTGCTGCGTGACGGCGAGGTTGTGGCGCAGGCCGACACCCAGGCGCTGTTGCACGAGGCCGAGGGACCCGGCGTCTACCGGGTGGAGGCGCGCCTGCGCTCCCACGGCGCCGAGCGCACATGGATCCTGTCCAACCCGATCTACCTGCGCTGAGCCGCCGGAGTCAAGCGCGCCGCACGTAGGAGCGGTCAAAGAGGCGATCACGGCGGATTCCGCGCTAGTCGACCGTTGGCGGCCGCCCCGCGCCGGCCGCTCTCGCCGCTCCCGCGCTTGCCGCCACCACCAGCCCGATGGCCACCACCTCGCGCACGCCCAGCACCTCGCCGAGCACCACGAACCCCACCAGCGCGGCCATCCCGGGCTCCAGGCTCATGAGCACTCCGAACACGTGGGCGGGCAGGCGCCGCAACGCCTCCAGCTCCAGCGAGTATGGGATGGCCGAGGAAAGCATCGCCACGCCCGCGCCCACGAGCAGCACGTCCGGATCGAGCAGGTCTGAACCGCCCTCCGCGATGCCGAACGGCAGCAGCACCGCGCTGGCGGCAACCATCGCCAGCGTGAGGCCCGAGCCGCCCGGGAACACCTGGCCGGCGCGGGCACTCAACAGGATGTACGCGGCCCAGAAGGCCCCGGCGAGCAGGGCGAGGGCCGCGCCGCCTGCGTCCGTGCCGCCGCCGCTGAACGGGTCTGAGAGCAGCAGGATGCCCGCCCCGGCCATCACCACCCACAGCACGTCAAGCGCCCGCCGCGAGCCGGCCACCGCGACCCCCAGCGGCCCCACGAACTCCAGCGTCACGGCCACGCCGAGCGGAATGCGGTCCAGCGCGGAGTAGAAGGCGAAGTTCATCCCGGCCAGCGCCACGCCGAAGGCCACCACCAGCAGCCAGTCCCTTCGTTCGATGCCCGTCGTGCGCGGGCGCCAGATGGCCACCAGCACCACGGCGGCGAGCAGCACGCGCAACAGCACCGTCCCCCCCGGCCCCACCTCGTCGAACAGCGACTTGGCCAGCGATGCGCCCGTCTGCACCGAGGCCACCGCGCCAAGCACCAGCACCGTGGAGGGCACGGCGTCGGCCGGCGACCTCCGGCTGGCGCTCTCGCTCATTGCGCTGACGCTACCCGCGCGCGATCATTCGGGCGTGGCCGCCACCGACACCGCCAGCGGAGCGGCAACCGCCGCCGCGGAGCCGCTCGACCACGCCGCGCTGGAGAGGCTCTTCGAAGAGCTGGACGCCCCGTTCGCCCTCGTGGACCTCGACGCGATGTGGCTCAATGCGGCCGAGATGACCGGCCGGGCCGCCGGCAAGCCCATCCGCGTGGCCAGCAAGTCGGTGCGATCGCGCTCGGTCCTCGAGCGCATCATGGCCCGGGACGAGGGCTTCCGCGGGCTGATGACGTTCACGCTCGACGAGACGCTGTGGCTGTACGGCAATGGTTTCCGCGACCTGCTGCTGGCCTATCCGACCGCCGACCGCGCGGCGCTGGCCAACCTCGCACGGCTCGAGGGGGAAGGCCGCCCCATCGTGATGGTGGACTCGATCGACCACCTGGAGCTGATCGCCGCGGCCGGTCCGAGCGCCTCCGAGCCGGTGCGGGTGTGCATCGAGCTCGACGTGGGCTTTCACCTCGCCGGCGGCCGGGTGAAGATCGGCCCCAAGCGCTCCTCGATCCGCACGCCCGAGCAGGCGGTGGCCATCGCGCGGGAGATCGTCCGCCGCCCGGCCCTGGAGCTGGCCGGCCTGATGGGCTACGAGGGCCACATCGCCGGCGTGGGCGACCGGCCGCTGGGCAAGCCGCTCCAGCGGCCCGTGATCCGCCGGATGCAGCGCGCCTCCGCGAAGGAGATCGCCCGGCGGCGGGCAGAGGTGGTGGAGGCCGTGCGCGCGGTGGCGCCGTTGGCTCTGGTCAACGGCGGCGGCACCGGCAGCCTTCACACCACCTCGGCCGAGCCGGTGGTCACCGAGCTCACGGCGGGATCGGGCTTCTTCGCCCCCACACTCTTCGACCGCTACTCGGCCTTCCGGCTGCGCCCGGCGGCGATGTTCGCCCTCCCGGTGGTGCGGCGGCCCGGCCGGCGCACGGCCACGCTGCTCGGAGGTGGCTACCTCGCCTCCGGAGCGGCCGGGCCGGACCGCCTGCCCCAGCCACACCTGCCGGAGGGGCTGAAGCTGGACTCGCGGGAGGGAGCCGGCGAGGTGCAGACCCCGGTGACCGGGGCCGCGGCGGCCGGGCTGCAGGTGGGCGACAACGTCTATCTGCGCCACGCCAAGGCGGGCGAGCTGTGCGAGCGCTTCGAGACGCTGCACCTCGTGAGCGGCGGCCAGGTGGTGGACGAGGTGCCCACCTACCGCGGCGAGGGCCGCTGCTTCCTCTGAGCCGCTTCCAGACGCCTAGCTGCCGCTGGCGGCCTTCTCGGCCGCCGCCTCGACCTTGTCCGGGTCAGGCTCCCAGTGGGCCTCGGCGTCCACCGGCGTGTCGCGCAGGTAGGCCTCGGCGTCCAGCGCCGCGGCGCAGCCCGAGCCCGCAGCGGTGACCGCCTGGCGGTAGATGTGGTCCACCACATCGCCGGCGGCGAACACCCCGTCGAGATTGGTGCGCGTGGAACGCCCCTCCACCTCCACGTAGCCGTTCTCGTCTGTGTCGATCTGCCCCTCGACGATCGCCGAGTTGGGCTGGTGGCCGATGGCGATGAACGCGCCGGCGATCTCCAGCTCGCGGTCCTCGCCGCCGCCGGTGTGGTCGAGCACGGCCTTGGTCAGCATCCCGCCGTCGCCGGACTCGAAGCGGTCCACGGTGTACGGGGTGAGCAGCTCGATGTTCTCGGTCTCCTTCGCGCGGTTGAGCATCACCGCTGAGGCGCGGAACTCGTCGCGGCGGTGGATCACCTTGACGTCCTTGGCGAACTTGGCGAGGAACGTGGCGTCCTCCATCGCGGTGTCCCCGCCACCGACCACGATCGTGGGCTTGTCACGGAAGAACGCGGCGTCGCAGGTGGCGCAGTAGCTCACCCCGCGCGAAGCCAACTCCTCCTCGCCCGGCACACCCAGCTTGGTGGGCTCAGCGCCCATGGCCAGGATCACCGAGCGCGCCAGGTACTCCTCGTCGCCCACGTAGACCTTGTGCACGCCCCCGTCGGTCGAGAGCTCCACGCGTGTCACGTCGTCGGTCTCGAAGCGGGTGCCGAAGCGCTCGGCCTGATCGCGGAACTGCTGCACCATCTCCGGGCCCATGACCCCCTCGGGGTAGCCCGGGTAGTTCTCCACGTCGGTGGTCTGCTGCAGCAGCCCGCCCCATTGGAAGCCCTCGAACACGAGCGGGTTGAGATCCGCGCGCGAGGTGTAGAGCGCCGCCGTATACCCGGCGGGCCCGCTCCCGATGATGATTACGTTCTCGACCCGGCTGTGGCCGTTCTCGTCGTCGCTCACATGGCCTCCGCTGTCACTTTACTTTTTGAAGTATAGCCTCGGCGCTGGGCTTCCCAGCTTGCGACTGTGTGACGGAGCTGGAAGTAGGCCACCACGCCGGGTGGGATCGGCAGCCAGAAGGCGATCACGCGATAGGTGAGCACCGCGGGGAAGACGACGCCGCTCGGTACCCCGAACAGGAGGAACGCCCCGATCATCCCGGCGTCGACCGATCCCACGCCCCCCGCCGGCGATGGGATCAGGTTGGCCGCCATCCCCACGAAGAAGCCCTGCACCAGCACACCGAACGCCACTTCCCCGCCAAAGGCCTCGAAGCTGGCCCACAGCACGCCGATCTGAGCGGCCCAGAAGCCGATCGCCCCGGAGACGGCGAGCGCCCCGCGGCTGGGGTGGCTGAGGTAGTCGACGGCGGTGCGCACGCCGGTTGACAGCGTGGCCGGCCCGCTGGCCAGTCGCTGGGCCAGGCGCGCGCGCCTGCCCTCGCCCGCGACGCCAGACAGGCGGCGCTCGAAGTCGCCTGGAATCAGCGCCACCAGCCCCAGCAGCAGCATCAATGAGCCGGCTACCGCAGCGGGCACGATCGTGCCGCCCACGGGGTTGTCACCCGGCAGGACTCCCGTGCGCAGGAGCACGCCGAAAAGCACCAGCGCGCCGAGGTAGACCGAGTAGGTGAGCACGAGGAAGGCCACCATCCGGCAGGCCGAGCGACGCCGCGACATGCCGGCCTTGCGCAGCGCCCAGTAGGTGAGCACGATCCCGCCGGCACCGGCGGCGGAGAAGATGCGCGTGGCCGCCAGCCCGGCCATGGTGATCTGGTAGGAGGCCCTGGCGTCGAGCCGCTCGCGCACGTCGCTGGAGTCCCGGCCGCCGAGGATGCCGCGAAACAAAGCCACGTAGGCGGCAAAGGCGGCCACGTTGAAGACCACCGCGATCACGACCCAGTACCAGACGGCGTTGTCCAGCCCGTCGATGGCCTCGTCCAGGCCGAGGACCTTGGGGAAGATGAAGTAGATCCCCCCGATGGCCAGCAGGAAGACCAGGCCGATGCCGACCAGGCGCCGCTTGTCGGCCAGCAGGCCGGATACCCGCAGGTCCTCCTCGTGGTCCTCCTGGGCGGTGGTCTCGTTGCCTTGGAGGTCCACGTCGAGCGGCTCGGACTCGGGCGTCGTGCCGTTGCGCGTGCGGCGTCCGTCCCCCTCCATCATGCCCTTCCCGGCTCCAGCCGCTGCACCTGGCGGGCGGCCGCCAGCAGCGGTCTGGCGGCGTACGGCGCGGCGCGCCGGGTGCCCTCGGCCAGCGCCAGCCCGGCGACGAGGTCGATCACGTAGTGCTCGCCCAGATAGACCAAGCCGAAGCCCAGCGTGAGCGCATAGGCCCAGCCCAACGCCCCCGGGCCCCTGTCCACATCGGACAGCAACCGGGCGGCCACCACCGATATGCCGAAATGGAGGGATGGCATGGCTGCGAACGGATTGCCTTCAAGTGAATCGTAGAGCGGCCTCCAGAAGCGTCTCCAGAAGCGCTCGCCGGTCTCCACCATGATGCGCCTGACGGGCGGGATCCGCTCGATCTCGGCCGCATACCAGGGCGGCGCCGTTGGGATCGCCCAATAGAAGACCAGCCCGGTGTCGAAGGCCCCGGCCATGATCGCCGCCGCGCGCGGGAAGCGGTCGGGGTGGCGCAGCAGCATGTACACGAGTGTGCCGTGCGGGAAGAAGAACCAGCTCCAGTGCACCCACGACAGCGCCACGTCGTGGGGCCGCACCTCCCCCGGCCGCCCGAGCGCGCGCTGCAGGCGATGCGTGGGCAGCTCGCCCAGGCCGATCGCGCGGTCGGCGGCGATTGGATAGTTCACTCGCGTGCGGCGCAGCAGGCGAATCGGGTCATCGTCGGGCATGTCGTAATGGGCGTAGTAGGCCCACATCTGCAACGTGTAGATGCCCGCGTCGCGCAGGCGGCTGCGCGGCATGGCCACGGCCAGCGCCACCGGCGCCTGAAAGCCCAGGGCCGTGACCACGGGGGCCCTCAGACCCAAGCGGCGGCGCATCGGCAGCGCGACCACCCCGACGCAGACCGCGCCCCAGGCAAGGCTCCGTAGGGCACGCGAACTCCGCAAGGCCGCGGGAGCATATAGGCGCGTTCGGCGCCGTCCAGAGCACCCGCCAGGCTGGTTCCCACCCGCGCCTCGAATGCCGGGGTAGGAGCGGCGGGGCGCTGGCCGAAGGGCAAACGGCTCGGTAAACGGTGGACGGATCGGACCACGTCGTCCCGCGAACCCCCAAAGCGTGACGCGCGATCCTCTTCGCAAGAGGTGCTCCACAGAGCGCGGCTCTGGCGCCCACTTCGTGGAGCACCGGCGGAATGGCCGATCGATCGTCACGAAATGGGGGCTCCCGGGACGCGCACCCACCAGCCACCCTCCCTTTCCTGCTCTGTTACACGCCCCGGCGCAGCCGCAACGCGACGAGCGCCGGCTATTGCGTCCCGCGCGCGGTAGCGCGGCGGTCGCCCGGATAGGGTGGCCGCGCCATGGGCCGACGCGTGGAGATGGGGCTGCTCTTCTACCCGCGCGGGGGGTCGGCCCAGGTGGTGCGCTACCTCGCACGCGCGCTGGAACGCGCCGGCTGGGACACGAGCCTGGCCTGCGGCTCGCTCGGCGAGCCCGGCGAGCGCACCCACGCCGAAAGCTTCTTCGCGGGGCTCGACTTGGCGGTGGCCGACTATCGCCCGGCGATAAGGGCGTTCGAGGAGGGCCGCGACCCGATCGTAGAGCCGGTGCCCATGCACCCCTCCTACGAGGACCGCGCGGGCGCGCCGGACCGCATCCTCACGGCGGTGTCGCCCGAGCTGGGCGAGCACCTGGCCGAGGCGTGGCGGCCGCTGCTGGCGGCGGCCGCCCGCGAGGGGCCCGAGGTGCTCCACCTGCACCACCTCACCCCCATCCACGAGGCCGCCACGCGCGAGCTGCCCGACCTGCCGCTGGTCACCCACCTGCACGGCACCGAGCTGAAGATGATCGACCGCGCCGAGCGCCTGGCGGCGGGCGAGCAGCTTGAGGGCACCCGGCCGGAGAGCTGGGTCCATGCCGCCCACTGGCTCGCGGAGATGCGCCGCTGGGCGCAGGGCAGCACCCGCGTGATCGTGATCTCCCCCGACGACGCCGCCGAGGCGCAGCGGCTGCTCGGCGTGGAGCAGCAACGCATCACCTGGGTGCCAAACGGCGTGGACCTCGAGCGCTTCGACCGCGCCGACCCCTCGCAGGAGGAGCGCACCGCCCGCTGGCGGGAGTGGCTCGTGGAACAGCCCCAGGGCTGGGCCGAGGGCGGCGATCCTGGCAGCGTGGCGTATACCGAGGCGGACCTCGAGGCGTTCACCGACCCGGCCAGCGGCGAGCCCTCCCCCGTGCTGCTGTTCATCGGCCGCTTCACCGAGGTCAAGCGGATACCTCTACTCGTGCGCGCATACGCGCGTGCGATGCAACGGTTCGAGCGCCGCGCCCCGCTGGTCATCTGGGGCGGCTTCCCGGGCGAGTGGGAGGGCGAGCACCCGCACACGGTGGTCGAGCGCGACGGCATCGAGAACGTGTTCTTCGTGGGCTGGCGCGGCCACACCGAGCTGGGCGCCGGACTGGCCTGCACCGACGTGATGGTGATGCCCTCAATAGCCGAGTCCTTCGGCCAGGTGTTCATCGAGGCGATGGCCTGCGGCGTGCCGGTGATCGCCGCGAACGCCGCCGGCCCACCGTCGTTCATCAACACAGAGCCCGGTCGGCCCAACGGCTGGCTGGTCGAGCCCGACGACCTCGACTCGCTTGCCGAGGCGATGGTGGAGGCCGTGAACGACCCGGCCGCCCGCGAGCAGCGCGCGCGCAACGGCTACGAGGTCACGCACCGCGACTACTCGTGGGACACGCTGGCCGAGCGCGTGGCGGAGGTGTACGAGGCAGCGATCGCTGAGCGCCGCTAGCCCGCCCGCTCCAGGATCCGCACCTCCACGGGGGCCTTCGCCGCAAACGCCTCGGCGTCCTCGCGCGTGCCGATGTGCTCGCCCCAGTGCATCGGCACGGCCACCCGCGGCTGAATCCGCCGGGCGGCCTCGGCTGCCTCGCCGGCGGTCATCACGTACTGGCCGCTCACCGGCAGCAGCGCCACGTCCACGCCGGCCACGGCGTCCATCTCCGGGATCACGTCGGTGTCGCCGGAGTGGTAGAGCCGCTCGCCGCGCACGTTCAGGTCGAAGCCGACGCCGCCCGCCTCGCGGGGGTGAAAGAGGCGCCCCTCGGTATCGCGCTTGGAGGTGTTGTACGCCGCCACCGCCGCCACCTCCACGCCGGGCACGGGCTCCAGCTCGAGCTCCTCGCCGGGCGCGATCGAGGCCACCATCCCGCGCGCCCGCTCGGCCACAGCCGCCGGCGCCACCAGCCAGGTGCCGGGGTGCGACAGCCGCTCCACGTCCTGGGGTGAGAAGTGGTCGTAGTGCCCGTGGGTGATGAGGATGAGGTCGGCCTTGGGTCCGTCCGTCACGCGATAGGGGTCGATGTAGAGCGTGGAGCGTCCGGTGCTCAGCCGGAAGCCGGAGTGCCCGAGCCACTCGAGAGAATCGAGGAGCATCGGTTGAGAATAGGCTCCCGACCCCGCCGCCAGAGAGAAAGGACGCGCCTTGAGCTATGAGACCGTGAAGTGGGAGCAAGACGGCGGCGTAGGGCGCATCACGCTCAACCGTCCCGACTCACTGAACGCCTGGACGGAGCAGTTCGGCCACGAGCTGGGCGAGGTGGTCAACGGACGGGCCGCCGACCAGGGCGTGCGCGCCGTGCTGCTCACCGGCGCGGGGCGCGGGTTCTCCTCCGGCGCCGACCTCAAGGCGGGCTTTTCGCCGCACCCCGAGGACGGGATGCCCGACGTCCAACGCGAGCTCCACGAGGTCTACCACCCGATCATCGCCGGGATCCGCCGGCTGGAGAAGCCCGTGGTCGCCGCCGTGAACGGGCCGGCGGTGGGCATCGGCTGCTCGCTCGCGCTGGCCTGCGACATCGTCCTGGCCGCCGAGTCGGCCTTCTTCGGCCTGGCCTTCGTGAACATCGGCCTGATGCCCGACGGCGGCTCGACCCTGTTCGTGCCGGCGGCGGTGGGCAAGGCGCGCGCCTTTCAGATGGCCCTCCTGGGCGAGCGGGTGGACTCCGCCCGCGCGCTTGACTGGGGCCTGGTCAACGACGTCTACGCCGACGACGAGCTGCTGCCTGCAGCGGAGGAGCTCACCGCCAAGTTCGCAGCGGGGCCGACGCGCTCGTACGCGGGCTCCAAGCAGGCTCTGAACCAGATGATCTACCCGCAGCTCGACGACCAGCTGGCGCTCGAGGCCGACCTCCAGCACGCGCTGGCACGGACCGAGGACTTCGTGGAGGGCGTCGGCGCCTTCGTGGAGCGTCGCGAGCCGTCGTTCAAGGGCGCCTGATGGTGCGCCCACGCCAACCCTCGGCACTATCTCAACGAAGGTGCAGATTTGGCCGTGTGGGGCTCATACAGCCACCTTGCTACCGGTATGGTCACCAAACCCGGTCAGAAGCCGCGCCAAGGCCGCGTCCTTCGACGGGTGGCCGTACCTGCTCATAACCAGCGCCCCGCCATAGGGTGCTGCGATGCACATAGTCGTATCGAACGCACGCCTCCACATCGTCAGCCGGGCACTGCGAGCGCTTCTGCGGCCGGTCGGACGCGCCGACCTCGTACGGATCGGCAGCGAGTACGGCGGCTGGTGGATCCCCAAGGATCTTGCAGCACCAGGTACGGTCGCCTACTGCGCCGGGGCAGGGGAAGACATCACGTTCGACTTGGCGCTGGTTGAGCGTGGCTGCCAGGTGACAACGTTCGACCCAACGCCGCGCGCGATCGCCCACGTCGAGGCCAACGCGCCGTCGGGCAACGACTTTCGGTTCGTCCCAGTCGGCTGGTGGAACGAGGACACCATCCTGCGGTTCTACGCGCCCCGTATACCCGAACACGTGTCGCACTCGGCGGTGAACCTTCAGGGCACCACGGACTTCTTCACGGCGCCGGTCAAACCCGTGCGACAGCTGATGACTGAACTCGGTGACGAGCGCGTGGACATCATCAAGATGGACATTGAGGGGGCCGAGTACGTCGTACTCGGCCAGCTTGCGCGGGGGGGGCCGCTGCCGCGGGCACTGTGCGTGGAGTTCGATCAGCCACAGCCGTTGCGTCGCACGATGTCCGCGGTCGAAACGCTCCGCCGCACCGGATACGAACTGGCGCACATCGAGTTCTTCGACTACACCTTTGTGCGCGACAGTCCCTAGCCTCACATGAAGCTATCCGCAGCTCAGTCGCCTCGCGACGATCCAGCAGAGCCTCGGCCTCGATCGCTTGACCCCAGGCGAAGTGGTCGCCACTCGGGATAGCCAGTCGCAGACGGCGCAACGAAGTGGTTGATCCGGCGGACTGCGGGATATGATCCCGCCGCCTTGCAGGACCGCCCGAAAGCTTTTCGCCGCCGGCAGATCGCCCTCGCCCTAGCGGCGGCGGGCGTCGCCCTGCTGGCGCTCACCCCCGCCGCCTCGGCCGGGATCTTCACGCCGGAGCACGGCGGCTCGCCCAACGCGGACGACATCGACCGTCTCTACCGCATCGTCCTGTACGTCTCGATCCCGATCTTCCTGGTGGTCGAGGGCACGCTGATCTGGTCGCTGATCAAATACCGCGAGCGCCGCGGCGGCCCCGAGCCCGCCCAGATCCGCGGCAACACGCCGCTCGAGCTGAGCTGGACCGTCGGCGCCACGGTGATCCTCGTGGTGCTCGCGGCGATCACCTTCGTCTACCTGGGCGACATCAATAATCCGCCGGCGTCGGACCCGGGCGGCCTGGCCAGCGGCGTTCAGGTGGCCTCAATCGACCAGCCCAGCCCGCCCCCCAGCGGCGGCAAGACGCTCGACATCACCGTGAACGGCCAGCAGTACCTGTGGCGCTACGACTACCCCGGCGGCGTCTTCGACTACTACGAGATGGTGGTGCCGATCAACACCACCGTCACGCTGAAGATCGCCGCCTCGGACGTGATCCACTCCTGGTGGATCCCCGAGCTGGGCGGCAAGGCCGACGCCGTGCCCGGCCACATCAACGAGACGTGGTTCAAGATCTCCAAGCCCGGCATCTACAAGGGCCAGTGCGCCGAGCTGTGCGGCGACAACCACGCCGACATGCGCGCCCAGGTGCGCGCCGTGACCCCCGAGGAGTACCAGGCATACCTCGACCAGCGCGCGCAGGGCATCAAGGAAGCCCAGACGGGCCTTGCCGAGCAGCGGCGCCAGCGCGAGGGAGCCACCGAGGGAGACCAGAGTGGCGGTTAGCGACGCGCCCACGGGCGTGAACGGAGTGGGCAGCCCCGAGATCGTGATGCGCGGCCTGCGCGATCGCCCGCGCGGATGGCTCGGGTGGCTCACCACCACCGATCACAAGAAGATCGGGATCATGTACCTCTTCCTCACCTTCATCTTCTTCATCGTGGGTGGGGTGGAGGCGCTGATCATGCGCCTGCAGCTGGCGGTGCCGGACGGCACGCTGGTCACCCCCGAGACCTACAACGGCCTGGTCTCGATGCATGGCACCACGATGATCTTCCTGTTCATCGTCCCCGTGCTGGCGGGGTTCGGCAACTACATGGTGCCGTTGATGATCGGTGCGCGCGACATGGCCTTCCCGCGGCTGAACGCGCTGTCGTTCTGGCTGCTGGCCTTCGGCGGCATCGCGTTCTACGCGAGCATCTTCTTCGAGCCGCCCCAGGCCGGCTGGACCTCCTACGCCCCGCTGTCGGATGACGCCTACATGCCCAGCGGCGGCATCGACGCCTGGATCTTTCTGATCCACCTCACAGGCCTGTCCTCGATGTTGGGCGCGATCAACTTCGTGGCCACGATCCAAAACATGCGCGCGAAGGGAATGGGCTGGGGCCGCATGCCGCTGTTCATCTGGACGATCCTCGTCTACAGCTACCTGCTGATCATCGCCCTCCCGGCGATCGGCGCGGCGGTCACGATGCTGCTCACGGACCGCCACTTCGGCACCGACTTCTTCGACCCGACCGGCGGCGGCGATCCGGTGCTCTGGCAGCACCTGTTCTGGTTCTTCGGCCACCCCGAGGTGTACATCATGGTCCTGCCCGCCTTCGGGATCATCTCGGAGATCCTGCCGGTGTTCGCGCGCAAGCCGATCTTCGGCTACAAGGCGGTCGCCTTCTCGACGATCGGCATCGCCTTCGTCTCGATGCTCGTCTGGGCGCACCACATGTTCGCGGTCGGGATGTCCGACTACCTGCAGAGCTGGTTCATGATCGCGTCGTACTGCGTCGCGGTGCCGACCGGGGTGAAGATCTTCAACTGGCTGGCGACGCTCTACAAGGGCAACCTGAGCTTCACGGCGCCGATGCTCTTCGCGCTCGCATTCATCGCCCTCTTCGTGAT
>DASROS010000029.1:0-9895 GCA_035646775.1 Thermoleophilaceae bacterium
ATCGTGCGCGACGTGCTCCGCCGGCTGCGCGCCAGCGAGCGACTGCGCAGCCACGTCGGCGCGCTTACCCGCCACCACCTCGCGCTCGGCTTCCTGGTCCACGAGCGGCCGCTGGACCGAGCCGCCGTCCACGGCTACCTCTCGCGCTGCGATCCGGTCGAGGTCGACGTGTCGGTGCTGTCCTGCGCCGACCGCCTCGCGACCCGCGGCCGCAATGCCGAGCGGGCGATCGCCGCCCACCTCGAGGTCGCCCGGGAGCTGATCGGGCCGGCGCTGCGCTGGCACGCCGAGGGCCCGCCGCGGCCACCGCTGCGCGGAGACGAGCTGGCAGCGGCGGTGGGCATCGAGCCCGGACCGGAGCTGGGCCGGCTGCTGGCACGGCTCGGCGAGGCCGCCTACACCGGCGAGGCGACCACGCGCGACGAGGCGGTCGAGCTCGCGCGCGGCCTCCTGGCGTCCGGCTGGTAGCGTTTCGGCGCGGTACGCCGGTCCCGGGACTCTCCTGGGCCGGCTCGAAACGAAGAAAGGCGCCTTGGCAAAAGAGGAGAAGATCGAGATGGAGGGCGAGATCCTCGAGGCCCTCCCCAACACGATGTTCAAGGTCAGGCTGGACAACGAGCACGAGGTGCTTGGGCACATCTCGGGCAAGATGCGCCGCCACTACATCCGCATCCTGCCCGGGGACCGCGTGAAGATCGAATTGTCGCCCTACGACCTGGATCGCGGGCGAATCACCTACCGGTACAAGTAGCGAACGAAGTGAGCTCCTTGTCCACACCGGTAGTTAGCGAAGCCGCCATGCCCGGCGAAGCCGGGCGTATGCGGCGGAGCAGGTACAAGTGAGCGCAGCGCAACTCTGTCCGCCCGAAGTGTTCGAATTCACAGCGTGAAGCGACTGGCCCTCATCCTCAGCGCGGTGCTCGTCCTTGCCCTGGCCGGCGTGGCGTCGGGCAAGATCGTCCAGCTCGGCGACGGCGACCCCTTCCTGCCGTCGTCCAAGTGCCCTAACGACCCCTGCCTGGCCGCGTACCAGGTGACCGGCTACCAGGACAGCGCCGACAACAAGAAGAACCGCTTCCTGATCAAGCGCTCCGGCAAGGTCGTGGCGTTCACGGTCAAGCTCGGCAAGCTGTCGGCCAACCAGGTCCAGACCTTCGACCAGCAGTTCGGCGCCCCGGCGTCGGTGCGGCTCACGATCCTGCGCCGCGGCAAGAAGCGCTCGCGCCGCAACGACCACCGCGTGCTAGCCCAGAGCGAGGTGTTCGAGGTCGATAACTACTTCGGCAACAGCCCCACCTTCGTGCTCGACAAGCCGCTGAACGCGCCGCTGGGCAGCGTGGTGGCCCTCACCGTGCCCACGTGGGCGCCGGTGTTGGCCGGCGAGCAGGGCAGGCAGACGGTGTGGCGCAGCTCCCGTGTCAAGAACCGCTGCGGAGAGGGCACCCGGCTGGCACCCCGCTCCGCGCAGCAGCGCGTGGGCCAGCTCGTGACCTGGGGCTGCAACTACACCGGCGCGCGGCTGCTCTACACCGCCACCTACGTGCCGGCCAACCGCACCTCCAAGCCCGAGTAGCCGGCGGCGCCCGACTGGCGCGCATCCCTCTGTTAGGCGCTTCGGGAGCGGGGTAGCATTGACCTGTGAGTCCGGAGGGATGGATCTTCATGGTCGGCTTCCGCGTGTTCGATGTAGGCCTGCTGGTGCTGTGGCTGGTGTGGTTCTTCCGTCTGCGCGACTCCGACGACGATCAGCCGGAGGACGAGGGCGGCGGCGGTGGCGGCGCCAAGGGCCCCGACAAGCCCCGCAGTCCGGGTGGTGGCGGAGGCCTTCGCTTTCCGGTCGGCCGTGTGCCCACGGGCAAGGACCGCGCCCGCGACGGCCACAGGACCCCGCGCACTCCCCAGCCCAGACGCCACGTGCCGCCCGTACCCAGCCCGCTGCCCGCACGCGTGCGCTCGCCCGGGTCGCCGGCGCGGGTCACCCGCCGGTCCTAGCCGGCGTCGGCTAGCCGCAGGCGGCCGGGTTCTGCTCGCAGGCGTCCTCGAAGCGCGACTCGGGCGAGCCCGGCTCGGGTGCTACGTCGTTCGTAGGGCTGTCCGCCGGCGCGTCAGGAGCAGGGGCCGGCGCGCCGCCGCTCGGCTCGGTGGGGGCGGTGTCGGTGGAGGGCGTCGTGTCCGTGGCTCCGTCGGTGGAGTCCCCATTCGTGTCGGTTCCGGTGTCCGGCGCGGGGCTGCCCTGGGGCAGCGAGGGCAGGGGCGGCTCGGTGGTGTCGGTGGGCTCATCGTCGCCGCCGCAGCCGGCGCCGGCAGCGCCCAGCGCCAAGCACATCAGTGCCACGGCCAGCCTGCGCAAGAGGGGTCAGCTCCCGAGGGCTGGCAGGCGGCGCCCGCAGTGCGGACAGTCGTTGAGGTCGCGCTGGACCAGCTGCTCCAGCGAGCACCCGCACAGCCGCAGGTTCTCCACGGAGTAGGGGAGGTCGCTCGGGGACGGCGCCAGGGGAGTCACCTTGCCGACCACCTCGAACGGCTCGCCGGTCTCTGAGTCCACGTAGGTCTTGCCGGGCTCCACCTCGCGGATCACCTCGCGGTCCGACCGGGCCCGGAGGCGGTATCTCTGACGCTCTGCCATCGGTGCGGCAATCTATCGGACGCGATGCGCGTACTCGTGTTCCACGGCTACCTGCTGCGCGGCACCGGCAGCAACATCTACAACGCCAGCCTGGCACGGGCTCTGGCGGCGCTCGGGCACGAGGTTCACCTGCTCTGTCAGGAGCGCCACGCCGTCGATCTTCCGGAGGGGGTCACCGTCTACAACCCGGACATCGGCCGCACGCTGCCTGTGTACGTGGCCGACGAGTACGAGGGGTTCGACGCCGTCCCCCTCCCCGAGCTGGACGACGCCGCGATCGAGCATTACGTGCAGGCCAACGTGGACGCCGTGCGGGAAGTGGCCGGCCGCGTCCAGCCCGACGTGGCGCTGGCCAACCACCTGGTGCTCGGGCCGGCGATCCTGGCCCGTGCGATCGGAGGCCGGGTGCCCTACGCCGTGAAGGTGCACGGCAGCGCGCTGGAGTACACCGTGCGCCCGCACCGCGAGCGGTTCCTGCCGTGGGCCCTGGAGGGCCTCGAGCAGGCGGGCGGGGTGCTGGTGGGCTCTCGTCACACGGCGGAGAGCCTGTGGGAGGTGACAGGCGACCCCCAGCTCCCGCAGCGCACCCGGCTCGGCCCGCCCGGGGTGGACGTGGAGGAGTTCCGCCCGCGGTCGCCCGACGAGGCCGCCGAGGGCCTGAAGCTGCTGGCCGACCGCCTGGAGCAGGGTGAGGCGGCGGGCTGGGGCGGCGACCCGGCGGCGGCGCTGGCGCTGCGAGAGCTCGACCCCACGCGCGGCGACCGCATCGTGTCCTACGTGGGCAAGTTGATCGTGTCCAAGGGCGTGGACCTGCTGCTGGCCGCCTGGCCGCTCGTGGTGGGCCGGGTGCCGGACGCCCGGCTGTGCGTGGTGGGCTTCGGTACCTACCGCGAGACGCTGGCCGAGATCGTGGCCGCCCTCGGCCGCGCCGACCTGGACGCGGTGCGCGAGATCGCCAGGCGAGGCCGCGAGTCGGAGGGCGGCCCGGTTGGTGAGCTCACCTACCTGGCCTCGTTCCTGGACGGCCTCGAGGGAGCCCGGCGCGAGGCCTACCTGGCCGCCGCCCCCCGGGCGGCCGAGCGGGTGGTGTTCACGGGCCGCCTGGAGCATGGCGACCTGCCGCTGCTGCTGCCCGCCTGCGAGTCGCAGGTGGTGCCCAGCACGTTCCCCGAGGCATTCGGGATGGTGGCCGCGGAGGCGGCCTGCTGCGGCGCCCTGCCGCTGTCGGCCTCCCACTCGGGCCTGGCGGAGGTGACCGCCACGCTGGCCGAGGCCGTGGAGCCGGCGATCCGGCCGCTGCTGAGCTTCGAGCGGGGCCCGGGGGCGGTGGAGGAGATCGCCGCGAAGCTGCTCGGCTGGCTGTCGCTTCCGGCCGCGGAGCGAGAGCGGGCGGCGGCCTCGCTGTCCGCCGCGGGCCGCCGGACCTACGGCTGGGAGGCGGTTGCCGAGGGGGTGATCGCGGCCGCCCAGGGCCGCCTCGAAGGGCTCGGGAAGCCTGGCGCATCAGCGCGGGCTTCCGGGGAGCGGAGCGGGTAGTGTTCCCGCCCGTGAGGGGTGGCTCGCAGAGGCTCGCAGTGCTCGGATCAGCCGTCGTCGTGGCACTCGCCGCGGGCGGTTGCGGGCGCAGTGAGCCCGATCTGGTCGAGGGCAAGACGCTCTTCGTCGAGAAGTGCCAGCGCTGCCACTCGCTTGCCCGCGCGGGCGGCGGCGCCAACGTCGGCCCCGACCTCGACGAGGCCTTCGGGCCCGCCCGCGGCGACGGCCTCGGCGAGGGCACGGTGGCGGGCGTGGTGGAGCGCCAGATCGCCAACGTGCGGCGAAACAGCGTCATGCCCGCAAACCTGGTCAAGGGCGAGGACGCTCGTGCCGTGGCCGCCTACGTGGCGGCGGTGGCCGGCCAGCCGGGTAAGGACACGGGCGCGCTGGCCGAGGCGGGCGTGCAGGTCTCCACCAAGCCGATCGCCGCCAAGGGCGGGACGGTCGAGATGCCGGCCAATCCCAGCGGCGGCCTGGCGTTCGCGAGCACGAAGGCCACCGCGCCCCCCGGGTCGATCAAGTTCAACATGCCCAACGAGTCCTCGGTACAGCACAACATCGCACTCAAGGACGAGGGGGGCCAGATCCTCGGCGAAGGCGATGTCGTGGGCCAGGGCGGAGCCTCCACCTTCACGGCCAACCTCAAGGCCGGCACCTTCACCTACGTCTGCACGGTGCCCGGCCACGAAGAGGGCGGCATGAAGGGCGAGCTGACGGTCAAGAAGTAGCCGGCCGGCCGGGAGCGCTTCGCGTGAAAGCAGTCGCGCCTGCTCCTCGCGCGAAGCGGCGGTCCGAGGCGCTGCCGCGCATCGCGCTGCTGCTAGCGGATGCCGGTGTCGCAGTCGATTGACACCTGTTTGAAGCGGTGGCGGTGCACCCGCGCGGTCACCTCCTGGCAAGACGGAAACGGCCGATCACCCATGGCGCGCAGGCGGTAACGCCCGGGGCGTAAGCGCACGCGAAACCGACCCTGCTCGTCGCTGTGCACCACGCTGACCCGCTGCCCGGTGCGCGCGTTGCGGACTACGATGCGTGTGGCGTACGGCCGCGAGCAGGGCTTATCCACCCTGCAGACCGACGCCGTCGGCCCCAACGTAACGGTCCCCCGCACGCCCGAGTCGACCTTCCCGGCAGCTGCCGGCACGACAGAGGCCATTGCGAAGAGGGCGCCTAGCGCGAGCGCGCGCGTCATATTGCGAGTAGAGCACAGAACCGAGCCATCACCCCACCAGCGCCATCAGCTCGTCCACGATCGCCGGTCCGGCCGCCACCAGTCCGGCCGGGTCGCCCGGCAGGGGGCGCACGACCGCGCCCGACTCCGCCGCGATCAGGCTGCCCGCGGCCCAGTCCCAGTGCTTCAGGCCGCGTTCGAAGTAGCCGTCCACTCGCCCTGCGGCCACCGAGCACAGGTCCAGCGCGGCGGCGCCCGGCCGGCGGATGTCGCGCAGGCGGGGGAGGGCTCGCAGCAGCACCTCGGCCTGGGCGGCCCGCCGTTCGGGCTCGTACGAGAAGCCGGTGGCCACCAGGGCACGGTCCAGCGACTCGCAGCCGCTCACGGCCAGCCGCTCCTCGCCCAGCCACGCTCCCTCGCCGCGGACGGCGGTGAACAGCTCGTCGCGGACGGGGTCCAGCACCACCCCCACCGCCACGCCGTCACCGTCCTCCAGGGCAATGCTCACCGCCCAGGCGGGCAGGCCGTAGAGGAAGTTCGTGGTCCCGTCGAGCGGATCGATCACCCAGCGGCGGCCGCTGGAGGCCTCGCTCTCGGACCCCTCCTCGGCGAGCAGGCCGTCGTCCGGCCGCTCGGCGGCGAGCAGCCCGGTGATCGCGGCCTCGGCGTCGCGATCGGCGTCGGAGACCATGTCGGTGCGCGAGCTCTTGCGCTCCACCCTGCGGGCCGGCTCGCGGAAGCGCTCCAGCAGCAGCTCCCCGGCGGCGCGCGCAGCGCGCTCGGCCAGGTCCAGGTCTTCCGAGAGCGCCCTCAGAGCGCCCGCGCCACCAGCACGACGGCGATGATCACGAGGAACACCGCCGCCACGTACAGCAGGAAGCGGAAGGCCTCCTGCTCTGATCGGAGTGGGTTGAGCACCGGGCCGGCTAGAGGATGTAGATCGTCGTGTACACCACGATCCACATCACGTCCACGAAGTGCCAGTAGATGCCGGGCACCTCCACGCCGCGGTGCTCCTTGGGCGTGAAGTGGCCCCGGTAGGCACGGATGGTGGCGAACGAGAGCAGCGTGAGGCCAATGAACACGTGCGCACCGTGGAGGCCGGTGAGGCCGTAGAAGATCGTCCCCTGGGCGCTGTCGGCGGGAGCGAAGCCCACGTTCACGTACTCGTTGATCTGCACCGACAGGAACGTGGCGCCCAGCAGCAGGGTGGTCAGCATGCCGGTGCGCAGCGCGGCGCGGTTCTCGTTGCGCGCCCCCTCCAGTGCCCAGTGCATCGTGAAGCTCGAGGAGATCAGGATCGCGGTGTTCACGCCCGCGATCAGCTTCGGCAGCTCGTTCCCGTCCATCGGGAACCAGCCGTCGTCGGCCACGACCCGAATGAAGAAGTAGGCCGTGAAGAACGCTCCGAACAGCATGATCTCCGAGATGATGAACAGCAGCATCCCGAGGAACTGGGCCTCCACGCGGGAGCTCTGGTTGGCCTCCGGCGGCCCGTGGTGGTCGTGCTCGGCGGTGTGGGCGCCGGCGGCGATCGAGGCCGACTCCATCAGCTCTGCCTGTCCCCTCCGGAGGCGGGGTGCGCTTCCTGGGGTTCCGCGGTCTCGCCGTCGTCTTCGGACACCACGTGGTGCACGGGCTTGGAGGTGGCCGTCTGCACGCGGCCCACGAGGTCGCCTCGCAGCCACCCCGAGCGGGTCTCGGGGAAGGTGGAGATAACGATCTCGTCGATTCCGTAGAAGTCCAGCGCGTTCTGGATCGCGGTGTAGGGGTCGGGGTGGGTGACCTGGCCGATGGCCCGGATGCCCTCCTCCTCGAGGCGCCTGATCGTGGCCGCCAGCCGCTCGTGGGCCTCGTCGGTGTCCTCGCCCGACTGGGGGGAGATCACGATGAACCGCCGCGGGCCCTCCTCGGAGAGCTCGCGCAGCTGGTCGATCAACGCCTGGCCGCCCACGGTCTGGTTCGCCACCACCAGCGTGCGGGTGGCCTGGTCCTTCTCGGCGTCGAGGTCCACGACCACGTGCTCCACGGGGCAGTCCACCGCGTTCGTCACGCGCGTGATCAGATCCTCGCGCAGCCAGCCCGAGCGGGTCTCGGGGTGCGTGGAGACGATGATCGCGTCGTAGCGGCGCTCGCTCAGGGCGTCGGTGATAGCCGCGTAGGGGTCGGGGTCCATCACCTCGCCGGTGGCCTCGATACCGACCTCGGCCAGGTGTGCGATAGCAGTGGCCACGCGGTTCTCGGACGCCATCCGGACGTCGCCCTCGTGGATCACGTAGCCGTGGCGGGGCGCCGACTGGGGGCAGATCACGTGCACCGACACCTCGCCCTCGCCTGTGCCCTTGAGGGTATCGGCGTGGCGCTTGACCGCGTCGATCAGCTCCCGGCCGACCACGGTCTCGTTCGCCACCACGAGGATGTTCTGGGCGTCACTCATTCGGTGGCGGGGCTCCGCCGCCGGCCGGTTGGGGCGTGGCGTCGTGGGAGACCTTGGTCTTCGATGGCGCCTTGTCGTCGCCCCAGACGGCGTGCACCGCGCCGGGCACGCCGTACTCGTAGGGCCCGCCGACCACCGTGGGGATCTCGTCGAAGTTGAAGACCGGCGGCGGGGAGGAAACCTGCCACTCGATCGAGTGCGCGCGCCAGGGGTTGGCGACGGCCCTTGGGCCATTGCGGGCGCTGGTGATCATGTTGTAGAGGAAGATCAGGAACGTGAGCCCGAAGATGAAGCTCGACACCGAGATCAGCGCGTTGAGCGTGGCGAACTGGTCCGCGTAGTCGGCCACGCGGCGGGGCATGCCGTCGATCCCCACGAAGTGCATCGGGCCGAAGGTGAGGTTGAAGAAGATGAACGAGAGCCAGAAGTGGACCTTGCCCAGGCGCTCGTCGTACATGCGCCCGGTCATCTTCGGGAACCAGTGGTACAGGCCCGCGAAGATGGTGAACACGCTGCCGCCGAACAGCACGTAGTGGATGTGGGCGACGATGAAGTAGGTGTCCGACACGTGGATCACCACCGGGATGACCGCGAGGATGATCCCGCTGATCCCGCCCAGGGTGAACATCGTGATGAAGCCGAGCGCGAACAGCATCGGCGTCGTGAGGTGGATCACGCCCCTCCACAGCGTGGCCAGCCACGAGAAGATCTTGATGCCCGTCGGGACGGCGATGAGCATGGTGGTGACCATCATCGGGACCCGCAGCCAGTCGAACATTCCCGACACGAACATGTGGTGCGCCCAGACGGTGAAGCCCAGAATCACGATCGCCACCAGGGAGAACGCCATCATCCGGTAGCCGAACACAGGCTTGCGCGCGTGCGTGGAGATGACCTCGCTGACGATCCCGAAGCCCGGCAGCATCATGATGTAGACCGCCGGGTGCGAGTAGAACCAGAAGACGTGCTGGTACATCAGCACGTCTCCCCCCGCCGCCTGGTCGAAGAAGTGGGTGCCGAGCGAGCGGTCGAGCAGCACGAAGAACTGCGAGCCGGCGATGAACGGGGTGGCGATCACCACCAGCAGCGAGGTGGTGAAGTTGGCCCACACCAGCAGCGGCATGCGCCAGAAGGTCATGCCCGGCGCGCGCATCGTGATGATCGTGACCAGGAAGTTGAGCGCGGTGGCGATCGACGACGCGCCCGCGAACTGCACGCCGATCGTGAAGAACTGCTGGCCGATCGGCGTCTCGGTCGACAGCGGCGCGTAGGCGGTCCAGCCGGTGGCGAACGACCCGCCGGGGGCGAAGAACGAGGCCAGCATCATAATCCCTGCGATCGGCAGCAGCCAGTAGGAGAGCGCGTTCAGGCGCGGGAAGGCCATGTCCGGCGCGCCGATCATCAGCGGCAGCACGAAGTTGGCCAGCCCGGCGAACACCGGGATGATGAACAGGAAGATCATCAGCGAGGCGTGGACCGAGAACAGGCCGTTGTAGGTGTTCGGATCGACGAACTGGGTGCCGGGCTGGGTCAGCTCGGCGCGGATCAGCATCGCCATCAGCCCGCCGAGGATGAAGAAGAAGAAGGTGGTGACGATGTACTGGACGCCGATCACCTTGTGATCGGTGTTGACCTTGAAGTAGTCCTTCCATGAGGTCGCGCCGTGGCTGGAGTGGTCGTCAGGCACGGTCGGCTTGCCGAGCGCCCAGTCGAACCAGTAGGTGAAGCAGCCGATCGCGACCAGGAATGCCAGCGGCAGCGCGATCATCGAGACCGTCGCGATCGCGTCCCAGTCGATCGGGTCCCAGCCGTAGGCGGCGCGGATCGCGGCGGTGAGGGCGATCGCGAAGCCGAAGGCGAGCGGCAGGCTGGCCGCGACGCGGTACCAGCCGGGGGCGCGGAGCTTGGCGGCGACGCTCACTGAGCCTCCTTCCCGTTGCTCACGGTCAGAAGGTACTCGACCAGCGTGTCGATCTCGGCCGGCGAGAGCTGCTGCTCGTAGTCGCGGTCCGGGCGGCCTACGGCTACGACCCGCTGTTCGACTGGAGCGCGATCACCACGGTCGCGCTGCTCGCAATGCCGCTCGGCTTCATCGTCGGCATCGGCTGCTTCGACTACTGGTTCC
>DASROS010000030.1:0-8615 GCA_035646775.1 Thermoleophilaceae bacterium
CGAGACGAGCCGGCTCTGGCGCGAGGTGGTCACGCGCCTCCACGGCGAGGAGTTCCCCCACGTCGAGCTCGAGCACCAGCTAGTCGACAGCGCCGCCATGAAGCTCGTCGCCGCGCCCCGCCACTTCGACGTGATCCTCACCGACAACATGTTCGGCGACATCCTCAGCGACGAGGCGGCGATGCTCACCGGCTCGCTGGGCATGCTTCCCAGCGCCTCTCTGGGAGAGGACGGGCCGGGCATGTTCGAGCCGGTGCACGGCTCGGCGCCCGACATCGCCGGCACCGGCAAGGCCAACCCGCTGGCCATGTTCGGATCGGTGGCGCTCATGCTGCGCCACGGGATCGGCATGGAGGACGCCGCGGCTGGCATAGAATCGGCCATCGACCTCGCGCTCGAGGGCGGCCTGCGAACGGCCGATCTGGGAGGCGAGGCCACCACCGAGGACGCCACGAAGGCCGTCCTCTCGAACCTATAGATGACCAAGGGAGGGCGTGCACGTGAACACAGCGGACCTCATCTGGCTGAACGGGGAGTTCGTCGCCTGGGAGGACGCGAAGGTGCACGTACTCAGCCACGCCCTGCACTACGGGACGAGCGTGTTCGAGGGCGAGCGGGCCTACGAGACCGATCGCGGTCCGGCGATCTTCCGCCACCACGACCATCTCCAGCGGATGGAGAACTCCGCCAAGCTCTACTACATGGACCTGCCCTTCTCGAAGGAGCAGCTCCGCGAGGCCACCCACGAGCTGATCGCCCGCAACGGGTTCTCCAGCTGTTACATCAGGCCGCTGATCTACCGCGGCCACGGGCCGATGGGGCTCGACCCCGAGGACAACCCCGTGGAGGCGATGATCGCCGTCTGGGAGTGGGGCGCCTACCTCGGCGAGGAGGCCAAGCGCACGGGTGTGCGCGCCAAGGTGTCCTCGTGGCGGCGGATCTCCCCGCAGTCGCTCCAACCGCACTCCAAGGCCGGCGGCCAGTACCTCAACTCGGTGCTGGCCAAGATCGAGTCCAAGCGGGCGGGGTACGAGGAGGCGATCCTCCTCGACGAGCACGGCCGGGTGTGCGAGGGCTCGGGCGAGAACGTCTTCATGGTCAAGGACGGCCAGATCTCCACACCCGGACAGACGGCCAGCATCCTCGACGGCATCAGCCGCAAGTCGGTGATGGAGATCTCCGCCGACCTGGGCCGCCCGGTCGTGGAGCGCGACGTGGCCCGCGCCGAGCTCGCCCTCGCCGACGAGGTGTTCCTGGTGGGCACGGCCGCCGAGCTCACCCCGGTGCGCGAGATCGACGACATCGAGATCGGCCCGCCCGGCGAGCTCACGCGCGAGATCCAGTCGGTCTACGACGACGCGCTGCACGGCCGCAGCCCGCGCTACGAGAAGTGGCTCGACCGGGTCGCTGTACCATCGAAGGCGTGAACGCAGCACGGTTCCAGCGAATTACGGGGGCGCCTGAGCTCTTCTAGAGCACGCAGGCGCCTGCCCATTTTTGGCGAAGCAGCCGGCTAGCCGGCTGCGCACGATCTGGTTTCCTCGAACCATCAGCAGCAGAAAGGCGTTCACTCCCAATGGCCGAGCAGGTCCACCTCTACGACACCACCCTTCGCGACGGGATGCAGGGCGAGGGCATGTCCCTGTCCGTCGACGAGAAGATCCGGGTGGCGCACGCCCTTGACGGTCTGGGCGTGCACTACATCGAGGCGGGCTTTCCCAGCTCGAACCCCAAGGAGGTGGCGCTGTTCGAGCTGCTGGAGCGCGAGCCCTTCGAGCACGCCGAGATCGCAGCCTTCGGAATGACCCGCCGACGGGACGTGGCGGCCGAGGACGATCCCGGCCTGCGCATCCTGGCCGGCTGCTTCGCCCCGGTGTGCACGCTGGTGGGCAAGACGTGGTCGCTGCACCTCGAGAAGGTCACGCGCGTGGACCCCGAGGAGAACCTGCGGATGGTGGCCGACTCGGTGGCCTTCCTCCGGGCCCAGGGCAAGCGCGTGGTCTATGACGCCGAGCACTTCTTCGACGCCTACGCCGACGACGCCGGCTACGCCCTGCGCTGCCTGCGCGCCGCCGTCGAGGCGGGCGCGGAGAACCTCACGCTGTGCGACACCAACGGCGCCACGCTGCCCGGCCGGCTGGCCGAGGCCGTCCAGGCAGTAGTGGAGGAGCTCGGCGCGCAGGTCGCGATCGGGATCCACACCCACGACGATGCCGGCTGTGGCGTCGCGAACTCGCTGGTGGCCGTAGACCGCGGCGCCCGCCTGGTGCAGGGCACGATGAACGGCTACGGCGAGCGCTGCGGCAACGCCAACCTCACCACCATCGTCCCCGACCTGCAGCTGAAGCTGGGGTACGAGTGCGTGCCCGCCGGCCTGCTCGCGCGCCTCACCGAGACGGCGCATCTGGTCGACGAGCTGTGCAACGTGGCGCCGGACCCCAACCAGCCCTACGTGGGCGCCAACGCCTTTGCCCACAAGGGCGGCATGCACGTGGCCGGCGTGGCGCGCGACGCGCGCACCTTCGAGCATGTGGATCCCGCAGAGGTGGGCGCCGACCGCCGGCTGCTGATCTCAGAGCTCTCGGGCCGCGGCACCGTTCAGGCACGCGCCGACGACACTGGCGTGGACCTGGACGCGGACGCCGCCGCCCGGGTGGCCGACCGCGTGAAGGAGCTCGAGCACCGCGGCTACCAGCTGGAGGCGGCGGACGGGTCCTTCGACCTGCTCATCCGTCGCGAAACCGGCGACTACGAGCCGCTGTTCCGGCTGGAGTCCTGGCGCGTGATCGTGGAGAAGCGCGCCGACGGCCACGTCGAGACCGAGGCGATCATCAAGATCTGGGTGGGCGGCGAGCGCTACGTGCGCACCGCCGAAGGCAACGGCCCCGTCCACGCCCTGGACTCGGCCCTGCGCGCCGCGATCGGCGAGACCTACCCGCACCTGCGCGACATCGAGCTCGTGAACTTCAAGGTGCGCATCCTCGACGAGCGCAAGGGCACCGACGCCGTTACTCGCGTACTGCTCGACGCCAGCGACGGTCGCGAGACCTGGGGCGCGATCGGGGTGTCCGAGAACGTGATCGAGGCGAGCTGGGAGGCGCTGGTGGACTCCCTCGAGGCCGGGATGCTCCCCGGTCGGGCCGATGGCGTGAAGCGCGTCCCCCTTGCCGGCCCGGCGCCCGCGGGCACGTGACCGACCCGTCCCCGGACCGGATCCCGCTGGCGCGCCCCGACATCGGCGCCCGCGAGGAGGAGCTGCTGCTGGAGACCCTGCACTCCGGGATGCTCACGCTCGGTCCGCGCCTGCCCGAGTTCGAGGCGGAGCTGGGGCACTGGCTCGGCGTGCAGCACGTGTCGGCGGTTTCCAGCGGCACGGCCGCGCTGCACCTGGCCACGCGCGCCGCCGGCATCGAGGCCGGCGACGAGGTCGTGACCACGCCGTTCAGCTTCGTGGCGTCCGCCAACTGCCTGCTGTACGAGAACGCCAAGCCGGTGTTCTGCGACATCGACCCGCGGACCTTGAACATCGACCCCGAGGCCGCCGCCGCGGCTGTGACCGAGCGCACCACGGGCCTGCTGCCGGTACACATCTTCGGCTACCCCGCCGACATGCCCGCCTTGGAGCGGCTTGCCTCCGAGCAGGGTTTGTGGATGGTGGAGGACGCGTGCGAGGCGCTCGGGGCCGGCCACGGCGACGGCCCGGCGGTGGGCGCCAGGGGCAACCTCGCCACCTTCGGCTTCTACCCCAACAAGCAGCTGACCACGGGGGAGGGGGGAGCGCTGGTGAGCCCCGACGGGACCGTCAAGGCGCGCGTGGACTCCGAGCGCAACCAGGGCCGCGCGCCGGACATGGGCTGGCTCGACCACGACCGACTCGGGTTCAACTACCGGCTGTCGGATCTCGCCTGCTCGCTCGGGGTGGCCCAGGTGGCCCACCTGGACGAGATGCTCGCCGCGCGTGCGGCCGTGGCCGGGCTCTACGGCGAGGGGCTGGCGGACGTCGAAGGGCTGGACCTGCCCTGTCCCGACTCCGACGGGGACAGGCGCAGCTGGTTCGTGTACGTGGTTCAGCTGCCGCCGGGCTCCGACCGTGCTGCCACGATCGAGAGCCTGCGCGCTCGAGGGATCGACTCCAAGCCCTATCTCCCCGCGATCCACCTGATGAGCTTCTACCGCGACCTCCTCGGCCACCGCGAGGGCGACTTCCCGGTGTGCGAGGACGTGGCCGCTCGCTCGCTGGCGCTGCCGTTCTACCCCGAGCTGTCCGAAGGACAGGTGGAGCGCGTGACATCCGCCCTGACCGAGTTGCTCGAGCCGGTTAGTCGAGCTGTTTGACCAGCGAGACCCCCGCGGGCATCGCCCCGGTGGCGGGCGTGAACCCCGTCTCGCGGAAGCCCGCGCTGAGATAGAGGGCGCGCGCGGCGCGGTTGTCGGCGAAGGCGTCGAGCGCCACCCGCGGCAGGCCCCGGCTGCTCGCCTGGCGGTCGGCCTCGGCAAGTAGCGCCCCGGCCACCCCGCGCCGCCGGGCATGCGCGGCCGTGGCCAGCGAGTCCACGTAGAGGCTGTTTGCCGGCAGGGCCCGGGCGGAGCGCGCCCCGGTGCGGTAGAGCCACAGCGCGGCCGGCCAGCGCCAGGGCGGGATCGCGCGCAGGGTGACCGACAGGAACACGCGCGACCGCGGAGCCCACCAGTCCACCGGCATCGCCGCCATCGCGCCCGCCACGCGCCCGTCGAGCTCTGCCACCCACACCACATCTGCGCTGGCGGTGGTGTTCTCGTGCTGGAGTGCGCGTGCGAGCGTCCGCCTGGCGAGCCGGGGGGAGCCCGTGTAGCGGTCGTACAGGCCGCCGGCGCTCTCGTAGAGCAGCGGGACGGCCACCTCGGCGTCGTCGCTGCGGAAAGGACGGACCCTCGCCTCCACACGCAGCATCCTAAGGACCGCTCGGGGGCTAGGCTCCGCGGGCGATGACCCGCTTCTCCGAGCCTCAGCACCCGCTCTTCCAGGCGCTCAACTCGTCGATCTCCTTCGACTTCCGCCTGGCGCCGTACGACCTCGAGCAGTCATTCGCCCACGCGCGCATGCTCGCCCACAGCGGGATCATCTCCGCAGACGACCTCGCGGAGATCGAGCGCGGCCTGACGCAGGTCCGCCAGGAGGTGGACGAGGACCGCTTCGACATCAAGCCGGACGACGAGGACGTGCACATGGCGATCGAGCGCCGTCTCACCGAGCTCGTGGGCGACCCCGGCCGGCGCCTGCACACCGCCCGCTCGCGCAACGACCAGGTGGCCACCGACGTGGCCATGCTCGTGCGCGCGCACAGCCTCACTGCCCGCGATCAGCTCACCACCCTCATGGGGACGCTGGTGGATCTCGCCGAGCGCCACCTCGACTGGCCGATGCCGGGATATACCCACCTCCAGCACGCCCAGCCGGTGTACCTCGCCCACCACCTGCTGGCCTACTTCTGGAAGTTCCGGCGCGACCTGCAGCGCTTCGGCTTCTGCCTCACCGCCACCGACGACCTGCCACTCGGCGCCGGGGCCCTGGCCGGGGTGAACTTCGACACCAGCCGCATGTTCGTGGCGCAGGAGCTGGGCTTCGGGGGCATCGCCGAGAACTCGCTGGACGCGGTCTCGAACCGCGACTTCGTGCTCGACTACCTCTCCGCCGCTGCCACGTGCGCCACCCACCTCTCCCAGCTCGGCGCTGAAATCGTGCTGTGGTCCAGCGAGGAGTTCGGCTTCTGCCAGGTCGCCGACGTCTTCGCCTCGGGGTCGTCGCTCATGCCGCAGAAGAAGAACCCCGACGCCGCCGAGCTGCTGCGCGCGAAGGCCCCGCGCGTGGCCGGCCGCCTCGTCACCCTCCACGGCGTCCTCCACGGCCTTCCGCTGGCCTACAACAAGGACCTCCAGGAGGACAAGGAGCAGCTGTTCGACGCGATCGACACCGTGGAGCTCTGCCTCGCGGTGGCCGACGGGATGCTCCAGACGATCTCGTTCGACCGCGAGCGCCTCGCCGCCGGCGCGAGCGACGAGCTGCTGGCCGCCACCGACGTGGCCGACCTCCTCGTGAAGCGGGGCGTGGCGTTTCGCGAGGCCCACGGCGTCGTCGGGGGGCTGGTCCGGGCCGCGGTGGACCGCGGCAAGCGGCTGTCCGAGCTCACCGAGGCCGAGCTGGCCGACCTGGTCCCCCAGCTCGACTCGAGCTACTACGAGCTGCTGCGTGACGGAGCCTGGCTGGAGTCCAAGGTCTCCGAGGGCGGCACCTCGAGCGCCCGCGTCAAGGATCAGCTCTCCCAGGCCCGGCACATCCTCGCCGAGCTGGCCGAGCCCGCCCAGCCGTGACCGCCGACCCGGCCGATCTCGCCTTCTACCGGCGGCCGGTGGCGGAGGTGGCACCGGACATGGTCGGCTGCGTCCTGCGCCACGGCGGCTGCTCCGGGCGCATCGTGGAGACCGAGGCCTACCACGAGTCGGAGCCCGCCTGCCACGCCTACGTGGGCTTCACCGCCCGCACCTCGGTCCTGTTCCGGGCCCCCGGCACCGCCTACGTCTACCGCTCGTACGGCATCCACGCACTCCTCAACGCCGTGTGCGAGGACGAGGAGGTGGGCGCGGCGGTGCTGATCCGCGCACTGGAGCCGCTCACGGGCCTCGACGCCATGCGCGCACGCCGCGGGCTGGAGTGTCCGGAGGAGCTCTGCTCCGGGCCAGGCAAGCTCACCCAGGCGATGGGCATCGGGCTGGAGCTCAACGCCACGCGGCTGGGCGGACCGATCGAAGTCGTGGCGCCGCCGCCCGGCGCGGCCGCGCCGCGGATCGCGGTGGGGGAGCGCATAGGCATCACGCGCGCCGTGGAGCTGCCGTGGCGCTTCTGCGACGCCGACAGCCGCTGCGTCTCGCGGCCCCGGCCTCCGGGGATGGCCCCCAACGCCCGCCGAGCTGCCTGATAGGCCCCGCACCGCGACAGCGTGAGAGCCCGTTTGCACCGCCGCGAGCGGACGTGCGAGAGTGGACAGACCAACCAAACCGGAGGATGCCCCTTTGCGCTCGTTGCCCGCCCGCCTCTTTATTGCCGCCACGCTGGCCGTAGCCGTAGCCGCGCCCTCGTCGGCTCAAGCCGCCACCTCGATCGCGATCGGCAACGGCTCCAAGCCGGGGGTAGCCGTGGATGCGGCCGGCACGGCGTACATCGCCTGGTACGGACCCGAGGCCAACACCTCGACGCTCCGGTTCTGCCGCCTGCCGCGCGGGGCTGGCGCCTGCGACGTGACGCAGAACATCGCCACTCCAGGCACCTCGCTGAGCCGGCCCTTCGTGAGCGTTAGCGGGGACAGGGTCGTCGTGGTCTCCTACCGCTACGGGCTGACGGGCAACCCGTTCTCTCAGGTCTACGGGTTCATCTCCACCAACCGTGGCACGAGCTTCGACTCGGGCCGGCCGATCGGCTATCCCCCGTTCGACGAGAGCGCCGCCGGCCCGGGCGACACCGTCTCCGTTGCCACCAACGTGTTCTCCGAGGGTCTCGTCTTCCAAAACATGCCGCTCGACGGGTCCTCGGCCGGCAGCGCGCGGGCGGTCCTGTCCAGCGACCACCTCTCCAACGGCAGCGTCGGGCTGATTGACGCCGCCACCCCGCTCGTGGTGTTCGCCAACGGCTCGAGCCTCGCGCAGTTCCGCCGCTACAGCGGGACTGGGTCGCTTAACAGCGAGGCCAACTGGACTCCGGCCGTCGACATCGGCTACGCCGACTACGCCCGGTTGGCGGGCGGACCGACGGGACTGTTCATGATCGCGGGTACCGAGAGTGGCGCGATCGTGGCGCGCAAGTGGAACGGCACCACGTTCACGCAGGGCGTGACGATCGCTCGGAGCGGCGGCGACGACGCGCAGCAGCATCTCTTCCAGGATGCCGCTGGGCGGCTGCACGCCGTCTTCCCGCGCCTGGACGCGAACGGCCGGCACCTCAGATACGCCACCTCGGACAGCGGCACGGCCTGGAGGTCGATCGACCTCCTCACCCAAACGGACGGGGGCGCGGGCCTGTTTGAGCTCCGGGCAGCCGTCGCGGCCGATCATCTGGGCATCGCGGCCTACAGGACCACCAAGTCGGGCGTGGCCGAGATCCGCGTCGTGCGGATCGGACCGAGCGCCGCAAAGCCGGCAACGGGCCTGCCCAAGAAGCCGCCCGCGACGGCCCGCCGGCTCAAGAGCGGCGCGGTGCGCTTCGCGATCAAGGGGAAGATCACGCTCCCGGCGTCCGTGACGCCGGCGCAGGGCTGCCGCGGCAAGGTGTCGGTGACCATCAAGCGCGGCAAGCGCACGATCTTCGCCAAGAGGCTCAAAATCACCGGGAAGTGCCGCTTCGCCAAAACGCTCACTCTGAAGCGCTCGAAGGTCAAGAAGGCCCGCCGCCTCTCGATGACGCTGCGGTTCAACGGCAACTCGGCCCTGGCCGCGGCGCGGAGGTCCTACAAGGTGAAGGTCCGGTAGCCGACCTGGCTAGCCGGGGGCTGCGCCGCCACCAGTGCCGCCGCCACCCGGCGATGGCTCTGGCGTTGGCGCCGGCGCGGGGGTGGGAGCCGGTGTGGGCCGGGGTGCCGGTGCCGGCT
>DASROS010000031.1:0-2306 GCA_035646775.1 Thermoleophilaceae bacterium
CTCACCGAGCCCGAGGCCGGCTCGGACGCCGGCAACGTGCGCACCACCGCCAAGCTCCAGGACGGCGACTGGGTGATCAACGGCGCCAAGCAGTTCATCACCAACTCGGGCACCGACATCTCCGGCTTCGTGACGATCACCGCGCGGACGGGCGACAAGGAGGTCTCGAACATCCTCGTTCCGAACGGGACGCCGGGCTATGAGATCGGCGAGCCGTACCGAAAGATGGGCTGGAACGCGTCAGACACACACCCCTTGTCATTCGACGACTGCCGCGTGCCCGAGGAGAGCCTGGTGGGCCCGCGCGGCGCCGGCTTCCGGCAGTTCATGAACACCCTGGACGGGGGACGCATCAGCGTGTCGGCGATGGGCGTGGGCCTGGCCCAGGGCGCGCTGGACGAGGCGCTGGCCTACGCGAAGGAGCGGAAGGCGTTTGGCAAGTCGATCTCCTCGTATCAGACGATCCAGGCCAAGCTGGCCGACCTCTCGGCCGAGATCGAGGCCGCCCGGCTGCTCACCTACAAATGTGCTCTGGAGAAGGACGCGGGCAAGAACTTCACCCTCACGGCCGCCCAGGCCAAGCTGAAGACCGGCCGGCTGGCGGTGCGCGCAACCGAGGAGGCCGTGCAGATCCACGGCGGCTACGGCTACATCGAGGAGTACCCGGTGTGCCGCTTCTACCGCGACGCGAAGATCCTCACCATCGGCGAGGGCACCGACGAGGTGCAGCAGATGGTGATCGCCCGGCAGCTGGGCTGCTAGCCGAGCGGCTAGAAGCCCCAGTCAGGGGTTCGCGGCTGGAGCAGGATGCGTCGCTCCATGAACGCGAGCTTCTTGTTCCAGCGCTGGAACACCCTCGTGGGCGCCACACGACCGTAGGTGGAGAAGCCGTAGGTGAAGGTCGCGTCGTTGCTCATCACGTCCACCGTCAGGACGCCGCGCACGGGCTCGCGCCTGTCGGTGCGCCGGGCCTGCCAGTGGTAGACGCGCCGCACGATTCCCTCGTGCGCGACAGGCCGGCCGCGGCGAGTGAAGCGCACCCGGCGCAGAGGGTGAACGTCGAGCCCTCGGCTGCGCACCAGGTAGTCGACGACCTCGGCGTGGGTCGTGGGCCCGGCTGTCGGGCCGAAGCCGTGCCCCACATAGAGGACACCTGTCGGCGAGGAGATGTCGATGCCGTTGTCGGACTGGGCGTCGACCCAGCTGTTGTTCGGCACGTACCAGACCCACCGCTGCGACTCCTTGCGCACCCAGCCGTGCGCGGCCGGCGCCAGCAGCAGCGCGGCAGCGACAGCGATCAGCAAGGGAAGGCGAAGCCGCATGACCCAATAGATCGGCAGAGCGGCCGTCGGACCTGAATCGGTGCCCGGGGGCCTGGACGGTGCCGAGTGGTCGATCCGCCGCCGCAGCTGAGCGCCGGCGATCGCTAGCTTCCGCGCCCGTGACCCGGCGCGCGGCTGCCCTCTGGCTCCTGCTCTTCGCCGTCTACGCCTCCACCCTGGGGCTCGACGCGTTCGGGAAGGCCGACTACGCCGGGGACGAGCCGCACTACCTGCTCGCCGCGAAGTCGCTCGTGCAGGACGGTGATCTCGACGTGAAGGACGACTTCGCCGCGCGTGAGTGGCGGGAGTTCGTGTCCGGCGGCCTTGAGCCGCAGGCCAAGGAGACCAACGGCCGGCTGCGCGAGCCGCACGCGGGCGGGCTGGCGGTGATCGCCGCCCCCGCGTTCGCCATCGGCGGCGCGACCGGCGTGGAGCTGCTGCTGGCGGCGCTGGCCGCGCTGGCGATCACGCTGGCCTACCGGCTGGCGCTGCGCGTGGCGCCCGACCCGTGGGCGCTCGGCGGGGCCCTGGCCGTGGGCGTCTCGGCCCCGGTGCTGGCCCACTCCACGGCCGTGTATCCCGAGCTGGCCGCAGGCGCCGTGCTGGCCGGGGCCGCGCTGCTGGCGCTCGAGCTGGACGAGTCGGTGGGGCGCCGGAGGGCGTTCGCCTGCTTCGCGCTGCTGGGCCTGCTGCCGTGGCTGGGGCTGAAGTTCGTGCCCGCGGGGGTGGTGCTCGGGGCCTACGCCGCGCGCTCGCTGTACCGCGCCCGCCGGCGTGTGCTTGCCGTGGGGTCGGTGGAGGTGTCGCTGTTCAGCCTGGCGTTCTTCGTGGGCATCAACGAGGCGCTCTACGGCGGGCCCACCCCGTACTCGGCGGCTCTCCCCGGGGAGGGCGCCACCGATGCCGGCACTCCGCTGGGCTACCTCGAGCGCGCCTACCGCCTCGTGGCGCTGCTGATCGACCGCGACTACGGGCTGCTGCGCT
>DASROS010000032.1:0-17257 GCA_035646775.1 Thermoleophilaceae bacterium
TGGGCCAGCGCTACCGCTCCTCACACCACCGAGCCCGCGCACTGCCACACTGGCTCAACCACTACAACACAACCCGCAACCACAGCGGAATCCGCAACCGGCCACCCATCAGCCGCGTTCGGAACCTCCCAAGGCAGAACACCTAGCCGCCCTTCGCCGGGTGCCGCTCGTAGCGGCCCTCGGCTAGTCGGGAGCCCGTCCGCTCGCCTCGCCGCCGACGCGCGGCGGGGCGGCGGCTGCCTCGTCCTCGGCCTCGTGCACGAGGGCCCGGTAGCCGAAGGTCCCGCCGGCGGCCGCGAGCAGTCCCACGATCGCCACGATCGCGGCGGGCCGCTTCCAGCCCGTCTGGTGTGGCCGCCCGAGCGCGATCCGCGCGCCGCACTCCAGGCACACCAGCTGGCCGCTCTCCGCGGGAGCGCCGCACTCGGGGCAAACGATCTCGGTCATCGGGGCGGGGTGCCGCGCAGGCGGCGGCTCACGCGCCGGCGCAGCGACGGCCCCCCCGCGGGCCGTCCCGAGACGCTCGGCGGTCCCGGGAGGGGTGCCTCCACGACCTCCGTCTGCGCTTCGGGCCCCGGTGGCGGCTCCTCCTCTTCCGGCTTCAGTGCTCCGTTCATGCTCACCGCGGTCCCGCACGCGGGGCAGTAGCGCGAGCCGGGGGTGAGCAGCGAGGCGCAGTGCGCGCAGCTGCCGGCCACGCCCCCGTCCACCAGGGCCTCGATTCCGTGGCCGCCCTCCAGGGCCTCGACGAGCCCGCGCACCTCGTCGTCCACCGCGGCCAGGTGCGAGGCCTTTGCCTGCAGCAGCTCGGGCTCGCGGCGGCCGTGGCGGTGGAGCTCCCAGACGGTGGCTCCCAGGTCCAGCAGGAGCGCCTCGCGGATGCGCGACTGCGCCCGCAAACGGCGACGCATCCGGCCCCGCTCGCGGGCCTTCGGCTTGCTTGGCGCGGGCGGGTCCCTCTCCTCGCCGGCGTGGGTCTCGGCGTCCTCGGTCATGGGCGCGTTCCGACCGCTGCGACTATACCGGCCGCTCGGCCGACTTCGGGGCCTCGCCCAGAGCTTCGGCGACCACCCTGAGGATGCCCTCGCGGCGTACCGTCATCGGGAAGGTCTGCACGATCCGCTCCCGGGCCCGCTTGGCTCCCTCCGGCCCCAGTTCCAGGGCGTCGCGCACGCCCTGCGCCACGGTCGCGGGCTCCTGGGAGGAGATCAGCACGCCGGCGCCGTCCACCACCTCGGGCATCGCGGTCACGTTCATCACCACCGGCACGCAACCGGCGAGCATGGCCTCGGCCACCGCCAGCCCGAACCCCTCGTGGCGGGAGGCCTGCACGTACACCGATGCGCGCCGGTAGAGCTCCTCCAGGTCCTCGTCGGAGATCCACCCCGTGAACTCCACGTTGGGCGCCGCGAGCGACCGCAGGTGATCGATGGCGTCGTCGTGTGCCTTGCCGACGAACACGAAGCGCACGTCCGGCAGCTCGCGCGCCGCCTCCACGAACGGCTGGTGGCCCTTCTGCATCAGAGTCGTCTTGACCAGGTGGCCCACGGTGAGAGCGATCGGCTCGCGCGCGCGGCTCTCGTCCAGGGGGCCGAACGGGTCCGGCACCCCGTGGTGCACCACCGTCACCGATGCGGGTGGGATGGGGGTGTTCGCCGCGATCTCCGACCGGCTGTACTCGGAGTTGGTGACCAGCCGCTTCGCTCGCCTCATGATCCAGCGGCTGGCCCACCGGCGCAGGCCGCCCTGCTGGTAGCCGTAGCCGATGTCGGGCATGTTCGCCGTGTCGAAGCCGCCGATGATCTGAACCGACGGCTTGCGCAGCAGCCACGCCAGGGTCATCGGAAAGAACGTGTGCCAGGAGGCGAACCAGCCGAACACCAGGTCGGCGCGCAGCACGGCCGGCACGATCCTGAGGAGGTTGGGCACACGGCCGGGCTGGTAGAGGTCCTCCACCTCGTACCGGGAGGCGAGGATCTCGCGGTCGATCACCACGAAGCTGGCCTTGCGGCTGTGCACGTAGAGGATCCTCTTGCGAAGCAGCCGGCTCGGCCGGCTGCGCACGATCTCCCTTTTCATCGGCCGGCGGCCTCCGCCGCCAGCGCGGCTCGCGGCCCCTCGAGATAGGCCCGATGCCACTCCGACAGCTCGAGCAGGCAGTAGAGGATCGACTTGTGGTCGGCGCGCCCGGAGCGGTGTGCGGCCACCAGGCAGGACACGGTTCCGGGGTCCACCAGCTCTCCGAGCGCCGACCCCCGCGAGTAGCGCCGCGACACCTCCTCGCCCAGCGAGTCGCGCAGCCAGGAGTCGTACGGGGTGGAGAAGCCGTGCTTGGGCCGCTCCACGATCCGCTTGGGCACGAGTCGCTCCATCGCCGCGCGGTGCGCGCGCTTGCCCTGGCGCACCCTCACGCGCTCGCGCACGGGGATCCGCTCCACGAAGCGCATCAGCTCGAGGTCCAGGAACGGCACGCGCTGCTCGAGGCTGGCGGACATCGACATCTTGTCCGCGCACACCAGCAGGCCGTCCGGCAGGAACATGCGGGTGTCCAGGTAGAGGGCCTTTTCGACCAGGCCGCGGTCGCCCACGTCTGACAGCACGTCCTCGGCGAGCGCACGGCGCTCGGTCGCAGCCTCGCCGCCGATGCCGCCCACGAGCCCCGAGCGCGTCGCGTCGTCGGTGATCTCCACCAGCCGCACCAGCCGCTCGCTCTCCGGCATCTCGCCCAGCAGGCGGGCGGCGCGGCGCGCGCGCTCATTGCCGGCCAGAAGGCCGGCAGCGGCGCGCAGCGGGCGCGCCGCCGGTCCCAGGCGTCCGGCCAGGCCCAGTGCGGCGGCGGCCTGGTGGCGTCCGTAGCCGCCGTGGGGCTCGTCGGCGCCCTGTCCGGACAGCACCACCTTCACCGACTGCGCCGTGAAGCGCGACAGCTGCATCAGCGCGGGGGCCGAGGGGATCCCGCAGGGCTCCTCCAGGTGGTGAACGCAGCGCTCGAGCTCGGACAGGAAGTCGCCCTCCTCCATGGCGGTGTCGCGGTGGTCGGTGCCCAGGGCGCGTGCCGTGCCCGCGGCGTACTCGCGCTCGTCGAGCACGTTGCCGTGCCCGGGGAAGCCGATCGTGAAGGTGGATGGCGGGCGGTCGCCGCGCTGGGCCATCGCCGCGGCGATCGCGGCCGAGTCCACACCCCCGCTGAGGAACGCGCCGTAGGGAACGTCGGACATCATCTGGCGCTCCACCGCGTCGGTGAAGCGCTCGGCCAGCTCGCCGGAGAGCTCCTCGCCCTCGAGCCCGTCGAGTGGCGGCCCGGGGGCCTCGCGGTAGCTGGCGACCCGCGCCGCCTCGCCCTCGCGCGCGGTGAGCAGCGTGGCGGGCGGGAGCTTGGAGACGCCCTCGAACAGCGTGCGCGGCGCGGGCACGAAGCGGCAGGCCAGGTAGTGGTCCAGGGCCACGCGGTCCACCCGCGGCTCCACGAGCCCCGCCGCCAGGAGCGCGCCGACCTCCGAGGCCAGTGCCACCCGCCGGCCGTCGGTCCACCAGTACAGCGGCTTGACTCCGAATGGGTCCCGGGCCGCCACCAGCGTGCGGCTGCGGTTGTCCCAGAGCGCGAAGGCGAACATGCCGTTGAGCCGGCGCACGCAGTCCGGCCCGTGCTCCTCGTAGGCGTGCACCACCACCTCGGAGTCCGACCGGGTGGCGAAACGGTGGCCCGCGCGCTCGAGCTCGACACGGAGGTCGATGTGGTTGTAGATCTCGCCGTTCACGATCACCGAGACCTCGCCGTCCTCGGAGGTGAGCGGCTGGTCGCCGCCGGCCACGTCGATGATCGCCAGCCGGGTGTGGGCCAGTGTGGCCGCCCCGATCCGGGCGACGCCCTCGCCGTCGGGGCCGCGATGGCGCAGCGCGGCGGTCATCCGCGCGCCGGCATCGGACGTGGTCGAGCCGCCGGGATCGAGCAGGGCTCCGATTCCGCACATGCGCTGCATCTTGGCGCACCGATCCGTCACACAACCGTCGCCAAGTCGTCGCGCCCGGGTCTGGAGCCGTGCGCCGTAGGGGCGGACGATCGCATCGAGATCCGATGGCACTACGACGCTGACGCGTCGGAGCACAAGCACTACGACGCTGACGCGTCGGAGCACAAGCGAGAAGGAGGAGGTCGTGATGTACCGGTTGATGGGGCTCGTTCACGCCCGGGCCGCCCGCGCGGCGGCCGCGCTCCAGCGGGAGCGAGGCCAGGGCACGGTGGAGTACGTGGCGCTGATCCTGCTCGTGGCGCTCGTGATGGCGGGCGTCGTGGCGGCGATGAAGGGCTTCCGTTCCGACGACGGCAAGGAGCTCGGGGACGTGATCCTCGGCAAGATCAAGGAGGCCGTCCGCAAGGTCCAGTTCTGACATTGCGTCAAGGCGCACCTGGCGTCGGGAGGGGAGGGGGCCTGCTGCGAGCCGCCGCGCGTGACACGATTGCGCGGTGACTTCTGACCCCCGGGAGCTGCCCATCGCCGTGTTCGACTCCGGCGTCGGGGGCCTGACGGTGCTGCACGAATGCCTCGTGTCGCTGCCCCACGAGGACTGGGTCTACCTGGGCGACACGGCGCGATTTCCCTACGGCACGCGCTCGCGTGAGGAACTCGCCGGGTTCGCCCGCGAGCTGGCGGACGTGCTGCTGGAGCGCGGCGCGAAGCTCCTCGTGGTGGCCTGCAACTCGGCCACGGCGGCCGCCCTGCCGGCGCTCAGGGAGGAGCTCGAGGAGCGCGTGGCCGTGGTCACGGTGGTCGGCCCCGAGGCCCGGCAGGCGGCGCGCGCCACGCGCAGCGGCCGCGTGGGGCTGGTGGCCACCCCAGCGACGGTGGCCAGCGGCACCTACGAGCGCGAGCTGTCCGCGGCCATGGACGGTCGAAGCGAGCTGCACGCCGTTGCGTCCCCCGACCTGGCCGCGCTGATCCAAGCCGGCGGCGAGGTGGACGAGCGCACGGTGGCGTGCGTGGTGGAGGCGTGCGCGCCGCTGCGCGAGGCCAACGTGGACACGGTGATCCTCGGGTGCACCCACTACCCGTTGGTGCGGCCCCTGTTTCAGCGCACGCTGGGCCGGGGCGTCACGGTGATCTCCTCGGGCGAGGCGATCGCCGCCGAGGTGCACGGCCAGCTGATGAGCTCGCGCCTCGCGGCCCCCCGTGACAGGCGCGGCAGCTACCACTTCCTCTCGTCCGGTGACCCCGAGGAGTTCCGCCGCCTTGGGACCCGCTTCCTGCAGCTTCCGATCGCGCGCGTGACCCACGTGCAAGTGGCCAGCGCTCCCGCCGCGCCCTCCGCCGAGGCCGCGGTGTGAGCGGCGGTCCCCGCCACGACGGTCGCGCGGCCGACGAGCTGCGCGACGTGCGGATCGAGCCCGGCTTCATGAGCACGGCGAGCGGCTCGGCCCTCATCACGATGGGCGGCACCCGCGTGATCTGCACCGCCTCGGTGGACGAGGAGGTGCCGCGCTGGATGCGTGGGAAGGACCGCGGCTGGGTGACGGCCGAGTACGGGATGCTGCCCGCGTCCACGGGCGACCGCAAGCAGCGCGACGTGTCCAAGGGCCGCGCGGACGGCCGCACCGTGGAGATCCAGCGGCTGATCGGGCGGGCGCTGAGGGGCGTCGTGGACTTCGAGCGCCTGGGGGAGCGCACCGTCTGGATCGACTGCGACGTGCTGGAAGCCGACGGCGGCACCCGCTGCGCGGCGATCACGGGCGGGTTCGTGGCGCTGGACCTGGCGCTGCGCGGACTCGTGGAGAAGGGCCTGTTGGACGCCGTGCCGCTCAACGGGTCGGTGGCCGCCGTTTCCTGCGGCGTGGTGGACAGCACCCCGGTGCTCGACCTCGACTACCCCGAGGACTCCAACGCCGAGGTGGACATGAACGTGGTCATGACCGGCGAGGGCGGCCTCGTGGAGGTGCAGGCCACCGGCGAGCGCACCCCGCTCTCGCGCGCGTCGCTCGACGAGCTGCTGGCGCTGGCCGCCGTGGGCATCGAGCGCCTGCGCGAGGCCCAGAGCGCCGCAGCCGCCCCCGCCGGTTAGGGACAATGCGGCTGGTGCTCGCCTCCCGCAACGCCCACAAGGTGCGCGAGCTGGGCCTGCTGCTCGCGCCCAACGAGCTGGTCGCCCTCCCCGACGACGTGGAACTGGCTCCCGAGGACGGCGCCACGTTCGCCGAGAACGCGCTCGGCAAGGCGCGGGCCGCGGCGGCCTCCACGGGCCAGACGGCCGTAGGCGACGACTCCGGCATCGAGGCCGCGGCGCTCGGTGGGGCGCCGGGGATCCGCTCCGCGCGCTACGCGGGCGAGCACGCGACCGACGAGGAGAACCTGGCCAAGCTGCTGGACGAGGCGCCCGCGGACGGCGACACCCGCGTGGCGTACGTGTGCGCGCTGGCGATGGTGCACCCCGGCGGCGAGGAGGTCGTGGTCGAGGGCCGGTGCGAGGGGCGGCTCACCCACCACACGCGCGGCGACGGCGGGTTCGGATACGACCCGGGCTTCGTCCCCGACGACCTCTCCGACGGGCGCACGATGGCCGAGCTCGACCCGGCCGAGAAGGACGCGATCAGCCACAGGGGGCGCGCGGCGCGGGCCCTGATGGAGTTGAGCCCCGGATGATCCGCCCCTCCCGCGGCATCGGGCCCGCCGCCCAGAGGCCGACCAAGACGCGCGCGGCCGGCCTGTCGATCCTCTCCAACGCGACCCTGATCGCGCTGAAGCTCGCCGCAGGCGCGATCACCGGCTCGATAGCGATCATCACCGAGGCGGTGCATTCCAGCATCGACCTGCTCGCGTCGGTGATCGCCTTCTTCTCGGTTCGCAAGGCCGACGAGCCGCCGGACGCCGACCACCCCTACGGCCACGCGAAGGTGGAGAACGTGGCGGCGGGGATCGAGGGGATGCTGATCCTCGTCGGCGCGGCCATCATCGTGTTTGAGTCGGTGCGGCGACTGGCGGACCCGCCCGAGGTCCAGTCGCTCGGGGTGGGCATCGGCGTGATCGGCTTCTCTGCGGTGGCCAACCTCGTGGTCTCGTCCTACCTGTACCGACAGGCGAAGCTCACCGAGTCGCCGGCGCTGGAGGGCGACGCCGCGCACCTGCGCACCGACGCCGCCACGTCGGCGGGTGTGCTCGTGGCGCTCGTGCTGGTCGAGATCACCGGCGTGGAGATCCTCGATCCGATCACCGCCCTGCTGGTGGCCGTGGCGATCGTGAGCGCCGGCGTGCGGATCCTGATGCGCTCCTCGCGCGTGCTGGTGGACGAGGCACTGCCGGCCGACGAGCTGGCGGCAGTGCGCGCCGCCATCGAGGCCCACCACGCCCCCGAGGTCATCGGGTTCCACAAGCTGCGAGCCCGCCGGGCTGGCAGCAGCCGCTACATCGACCTGCACGTGCAGTTCGCGGAAGGGACCACGCTGCGCCGCGCCCACGACCTCTCGCACGAGCTGCAGCGGGCCATCGGCGCACGGCTGCGCGGCACCGACGTGCTCATCCACCTGGAGCCCGAGGGCCCGGGGGGAAAACCGCCTCCGGGCACCTAGTGCCCTAGTTCGCGCCCGAAGACGGGCCGCCAATCAGGTTGACCGCCGCCGCCGCGCCCACGGCGAGCAGCACGCCGGAATAGCCGTAATAGTCGCTGAGCAGCAGCAGGAGCGCCGCGATCAGGCATATCCCGACCGTCACGATCCATGAGATTCGCGGGAGGGGCACGTATCCTATTGTGACCTCCATGGCCGTCGTGACGGGCTCAGACGCCGTCGAGACGCTCGTCGAGCGCTCCGACGACGTGCGGGCGGCGGTGCTCCTGGACCCCGCCGGTGGGCTGATCGCCGCAGCCGGGCTGCCCGGCCGCGAGGCCGAGCGCTCGCTGGCCGGGCTGGCGCACGAGCTGGTCGTGGCCTCCGACGCCGCCGCGGCGGAGCCCATCGAGCAGATCGAGGCGCAGACCGGCGACGGCGCTGCCTTCGCCGCGCGCGACGCGCGTCACGTGCTGGCGTGCGTGACCAAGCGCCTGGCGCTGCCGTCGCTCGTGCTCTACGACCTGCGCCAGACCCTGCGGTCGCTGGGCGGGGACGCGTGAAGGAGCAGCCCAAGGGGCCGCTCGGCCGCGCGACGGCCGTGGCCGAGGGTGTGGCCGCGGCGGTGCGCCGCCGCCAGCGCGACCGCGAGCCGCGCGTGCTGCTCTACCGCCGCGCCGGTGACCCCTTCGTGCTCGCGCCCGGCGCCAAGCGCCACGACGCGGTGCTGGACGCGGCCGAGCGCATGGTGGCCCTGGTGGATGGCGAGGACCCGGGCCGCGGGCGACCGCGGGCGCGGCGGGACGTGGACGAAACGCCGTAATTTGCGGCTTCTCGCTCCGAAAACCGCATTCCAGAGGGGGGTCGGGCCGCAGATCGTCCGCGCCCATTGTTAGGTTCGGCTCTCTGTCTGCACCCGTCTAAGGAGGAGAAGTGACGAAGTCAGAGTTCGTGGACCAGGTCTCGTCGGAGTCGGGCCTTTCCAAGGGCGATGCCGGCGAAGCGGTCGACGCTGTGCTCACCGTCATCCAGGGGACCCTGCAGCGGGGTGGAGATATCAGCTTCACCGGCTTCGGCAAGTTCTCTGTGGCCGACCGCGGCGCCCGCCAGGGCGTGAACCCGCAGACGGGTGAGCGCATCCAGATCGCCGCCAGCCGTGTGCCGCGCTTCTCGGCGGGATCGTCCCTGAAGAAGGCCGTCAAGGGGGGCTAGCCGTACCGCGGTCGCAGAGGCCGCGTTGACGCATTTTGCCGACCGGCTTGCGGCGCTCGTAGAAGAGCGTCGCAGTCAGGTCGTGCTCGGATTGGATCCCGATCCGGCGGCGCTGTGGTCTGTTGCGGCCGAGGGGATTCCGTCGCCAGACGCCGGCACGGATGCCGCAGGGGCCGCCGCCGCTGAAGCCGTGCGAGCCCACTGCGCCGACGCCATCGATGCGGCGGGCGGAGCCTGCGTGGCCGTGAAGCCCCAGCTGGCCTGCTTCGAGCGGCTGGGGGCGCCAGGCTGGGCGGCCCTCGCGGCCGTTCGCGACCACGCGCGAGCCGCCGGCCTGCTCGTGCTTGCGGACGGCAAACGCGGCGACGTGCCCGTCACGGCCGCGGCCTACGCCCAGGCGCTGGTCGGCTCCACACCCTCGCCGTTCGGCGAGGTGCAGGGGCTCGGAGCGGACGCCTTCACCGCCAACCCCCTCATGGGCCGCGACTCGCTGGAGCCCCTGATCGGCGCGGCCGCCGAGGCGGGCGCGGGCTGCTTCCTGCTGGTGAACACCTCCAACCCGGGCGCCGCCGACCTCCAGGACATCGACGCGGGTGGGGCGCCGCTGCACGAGCGCGTGGCCGAGCTGGTCGACGAGGTGGGGGCCGGGCGCGTGGGCGACTGCGGGCTGTCCCTCGTCGGCGCGGTGGCAGGGGCCACGCGGCCGGAGCGGCTGACGCGCCTCCGGGAGCTGATGCCGCGGGCGATCTTCCTCATGCCCGGGGTGGGCGCCCAGGGAGGGAGCGCGTTGGCGCTGGCGGCGGCCTTCTCGCCACATCCGGCCGCCGGGCTGATCGCGGCGTCGCGCTCGATAGTGGGCGCGCACGCCGAGCGGGGCGGGGATCCGGCGACGGCCGCCGCAGCCGCTGCGGAGGAGTTGAGGGCGCTCGCGTGGAAGAGTTCCGCAGAGCAGCGCGGTTGAGCCTCGCGCGACTCTATTCTCCGGCTCCCCACCAGCCCGATGCCTCCGCAGACAACCCGCAGCCCCGTCCGCCTGCTCGCTCCGATCGCCCTGGTGGCATTCGCGTTCGTCCTGTTCGTGGTGGTCGCGGGCTCCGACGTGACGGGGGGCGGCGATGGTGGGACCGAGAGTGCGAGCGACGCCCCCGCGCCCTCGGCCGAGACCACGGAGCGGGAGCGGCCGGCGGGAAGGAAGCGGAAGCGCTCCTACACGGTGCAGCTGGGCGACAGCCTCGGCGCGATCGCCGAGAAGACCGGGGTGGAGGTGGAGACGATCCAGCTGCTCAATCCCGAGCTGGACCCGCAGTCGCTGACGGTGGGCCAGAAGATCAAGCTGCGCGAGTGAGGCGGCGGCCGGCGACCGGCCGCGCGGCGGTGGTCCTTGCGGTCCTCGCCGCGCTCCTGGTGCCGCCCGCGGTCGCGGATGCCCAGGACGCCGCGGACCGCCCCGACCTGCCGGGGGCCCAGGCCGCGATCCTGATCGACGCGCGCGACGGGGGCGTCATGTTCCAGCGCGATCCCGACGAGCGCAGGTCGATCGCGAGCACCACGAAGCTGATGACCGCGCTGCTCACCCTCGAGCGCGCCAAGCCGGGCGACGTCTACCGCGCGCCGGCCTACAGCGCCCTGCCCGCGGAGTCGAAGATCGACCTGCGCGCCGGCGAGCGCATGCGCGTGGACGACCTCCTGGAGGCGCTGCTGCTGGAGAGCGCCAACGACGCCGCGGTCACGCTCGCCCAGGGCGTGTCGGGCTCGCGACGGGCCTTCGTGCGCGACATGAACGCCCGCGCGCGCGAGTTGGGCCTGACCGGCACGAGCTACGCGAACCCGATCGGGCTCGACGACCCCGACAACTACTCCACGGCGCGTGACCTGGCCGCCCTGGCGCGGCGACTGATGCGAAACCGGCGCTTCGCGTCGATCGTGGACATGCCCGCCGCCAACCTCGAGTCGGGCACGCGCCCGCGCGCGGTGGACAACCGCAACGACCTTGTCGGCCGGTACGACTTCGTGGACGGCGTGAAGACCGGCCACACCGGCACCGCCGGCTACGTGCTCGTGGGCGCGGCCGGCGGGCCGCTGGGCGCGCGGGTAATCAGCGTGGTGCTCGGCGAGCCCAGCGAGACAGCGCGCGATACCGAGTCGCTGGCGCTGCTCCGCTACGGGCTTGCCCAGTTCCGCCGCGTGCAGCCGCTGAACGAGTCCAAGCCGGTGGCCACCGCAGCCGTGATGCACTACGACGAGCGCGCCAGCCTGGTGCCCGAGAACGACGCGCTTGTTGTCGCGCGGCGGGGCCAGCGTGTGCGCACGAGCGTGGACGCGCCCGAGGAGCTCGAGGGCGAGCTGCCGGCGGGCCACCCCGTGGGGCGCATCACGGTTCTGCGCGGCGACCAGGTGGTGCGCCGCGTGCGGCTGGTCACCGCCACCGAGGTGCCGGGCGCCGGCCCGCTGCGGGTGGTCGTGGACACGCTCGGCATCGCGCTGCTGCCGCTTCTCGTGGCCCTCGCCCTGCTGGTGGCGGCGCTCGTGGTCGTCCTACGCCGCCGGCACCCCCCGGAGACCGGCACCCGGCGTGGCGACCGCGACGCCCGCCGCCGCGAGCGCGACCGCGCCCGCGCGGGTTAGGCCGGGGGGACTACCCTGGGGGTCGCATGATCATCACGGTCACGCTCAACGCGGCGATCGACAAGACCCTTGCCGTCCCGAACTTCCGCCTGGGCCGCCGCCACCGGGCGGTCGAGCAGACGTCGATGTCCGGGGGCAAGGGCGTGAACGTGGCTCGCGCGTTGAAGGCGCTGGGCCAGCCGGTGATCGCCACCGGCGTGGCGGGCGGCCCCACGGGCACCCGCATCATCGAGCAGCTCACCGACGAGGCGATCCTCAACGACTTCGTGCGCATTCGCGAGGATTCGCGCATGTCCACGGCGGTGGTTGACCCGACCTCCGGCGAGCAGACCGAGATCAACGAGCGCGGGCCGAGCGTCTCCGAGGGCGAGCTCGACCTGTTCGTCGACAAGCTGCTCTACCTCGCGAAGGGGGCCGCGGTGTGCGTCTTCTCCGGCAGCCTGCCCCGGGGCGTGGACAGCGGCCTGTACGCGCGCCTGGTGGGAGAGCTCCACCGCCTCGGCGTAACCACCGTGATCGACTCCGAGGGCGAGCCCATGCGCCAGGCCACCCGTGCCGCTCCCAGCGTGGTCAGCCCGAACGAGCTGGAGGCGGAGGAGCTGGTGGGCCACGAGTTCGCCGACGAGGACGACCGCCGCACCGCGATGCGGGAGATGGTGGAGATGGGAGCCCGCGCGGCGATCATGACCCGGCCCGACGGCTGCCTCGCCCTGGTGGGCGACGACACCGACGCCACCCGCCCGCGCCGGCTCTGCCGGGCAACGCTCGAGCCGCTGGAGCCCGTGTCGTCGGTGGGCTCGGGCGATGCGTTCCTGGCGGGGTACGTCGCCGCCCGGTACGGAGGCCGCGACGAGGAGGACTGCCTGCGCTTCGGCGTTGCCTCCGGTGCCGAGTCCACCCAGCACTTCGGCGCCGGCGTGGTCGATCCCCGCGAGGTGGACCGTCTCCTAGGCGAGGTCCAGCTGGACGTGCTGGACGCGCCGTTGGCCCCCGCCGGCCAGTAGTACAACCGTCCGTTTTCCAGGCATTTTCCCTCGGACAGTCGTCCGTTTCTGTTTCGTGTGCGGCCCTTGAGCGCATCGCGACAGGGCACGGAAGCATTAAACGCGGGAGGCAGTTTTCAGATGAATGTACGGATGGCACTGGTAACGAGGGCTGCGCTGCTGGCGCTTGTCGCGCTTTGCGCGGTTAGCGCGCCGGTGGTCGCACGCACCTACAAGGGCACGGCGAAGGCCAACAAGGTGTCCGGGACCAAGAAGGCGGACAAGATCAGGCTCGGGGGCGGCAACGACCGCGCCCGCGGCCGCGCCGGCAACGACCGCATCGCGGGCGGAGCGGGTAAGGACGTCCTCGCCGGCGATGCCGGCAAGGACCGGGTCAGCGGCGACGGGGGCAACGACTCAGTCGGTGGTGGCAAGGGCAACGACCGACTGAACGGCGGAGCCGGCAACGACCGCGTGGTCGGCGGCAAGGGCAAGGACCATCTCGCCGGAGCCTCGGGCAACGACATCCTGAACTCGGTGGACGGCAAGAAGGACGCCTCGATCAACGCGGGCAAGGGGCGCAACACCTGCCGCATCGACAGGGTCGAGCTCAAGATCGCCAAGGGCTGCACGAAGATCCTGATCGGCAAGGCCGGCGCGGCAGCGCCGGGTGGCGGCGTTCCCGGTGGCGGCCCGGGCGGCGGCGGTCCGGGTGGACCCGGTGGACCGGCTGGACCCGCCGGCCCTGACGGCCCGCTCGCCCTGCGCAGCGGCGAGGGCCTCAGCTGCAACTCCTCGCTGCCGACGTGTCACTTCTCGCTCGAAGGGACCGGTGCCGAGCAAGTAGCCGGCACCGTGACCGGTGAGGAAGGCGCGCAGCCGGCCGCCGGCGCCTCGGTGTCGGTCCAGGAGGATGGCGAGTGGCTTGCCGAGGGCATCTACGGATGCACCGGCGACGGCTCGCTGCGAGTCGACATCGGCACGGAGACCGTGCTGGTGCCGGTCACCTGCAACCAGAGCTGACCCCGGCTGACAAGCCGGAGTGTGAGGGGGGCGGACGCGCCGTACAGGCGTCCGCCCCCCGCTCGTTGCGAGGCTTTCCGGAGGGGCGGCGGACGCCCCCCGGCCCACTGGTAAGGTCGAGTGTCCTGTCCGCTGCCGAACCTAGGATGCCGCCATGGAAGTAGAGATTGGTCGGGGCAAGAAGGGCCGCCGCGCCTACGGCTTCGACGACATCGCGATCGTCCCCTCGCGCCGCACGCGCGACCCCGACGACATCGACATCACCTGGACGCTGGGTGACTACCGGTTCGAGCTGCCGCTGCTGGCATCGGCGATGGACGGGGTCGTCTCGCCCCGCACGGCCGGACTGATGGGCGAGCTCGGCGGGCTCGCCGTGCTCAACCTCGAGGGAATCTTCTCCCGCTACGAGGACGCGGAGGAGCAGCTCGAGCGGATCGCGGGGTTCGACAAGGAGGCGGCCACGGCGGAGATGCAGCGCATCTATAGCCAGCCGATCGACCAGGACCTGATGGCCCAGCGCATCCGTGAGGTCAAGGAGCAGCGCGTGGTCTGCGCCGCCTCGCTCACGCCGCAGCGCGTGCGCGAGCACTACGAGGTGGCGCTCGAGGCCGGCGTGGACATCCTCGTCATCCAGGGCACCGTGATCTCCGCCGAGCACGTGTCCACCGACGAGGCCCGCCCCCCCCTCAACCTCAAGGAGTTCATCCGCGAGGTGCCGGTGCCGGTCCTGGTCGGAGGCTGTGCCTCCTACGCCACGGGCCTGCACCTCATGCGCACGGGCGCCAAGGCGGTGCTCGTGGGCGTCGGCCCCGGAGCTGCGTGCACCACGCGCGGCGTGCTGGGGATCGGCGTGCCACAGGCCACCGCGATCGCCGACGTCGCCGCGGCCCGGTCACAGAACATGCTGGAGACCGGCGAGTACGTGAAGGTCATCGCCGACGGCGGCATGCGCAACGGCGGGGACATCTCGAAGGCGTTCGCGTGCGGGGCCGACGCCGTGATGATCGGTTCGCCGCTGGCCCGCGCCTACGAGGCTCCCGGCCACGGCTACCACTGGGGCATGGCCACCTTCCATCCCGAGCTCCCGCGCGGCGCCCGGGTGAAGACCACGCAGAACGGGTCGCTCGAGCAGATCGTGAACGGCCCGGCGCACGAGAACGACGGCACCTTCAACCTGATGGGCAGCCTTCGCACGTCGATGGCCACCTGCGGGTACGAGGACATCCCGTCCTTCCACCGCGCCGAGGTGATGGTGGCGCCCTCGCTGCAGACCGAGGGCAAGCAGCTGCAGCGCGACCAGGCGATAGGCATGGGCGCCCAGTCCGCGGCCAGGGCGGCCCCGGCCTCTGACGGCGTGGTCAACGGGAGCGCGCCGTCCGCCGACCCCGCTCTCGTGGAGTAGGTGGAGGCCCGCACCGCCACTGCACCCCCGCCGCCCGAGGCGGAGGCGGCGAGGACGAATGACGAGGTCATCGTCCTGGATTTCGGGGGCCAGTATTCGCAGCTGATCGCGCGGCGGGTGCGCGAGTGCGGGGTGTTCAGCGAGCTGATGCCCCACCACGTGGACCTCGATGAGGTCCGCCGCCGCAACCCGAGGGGGCTGATCCTCTCCGGCGGGCCCGCGTCGGTGTACGCCGAAGACGCGCCGGCGCTGCGGCGCGAGCTGCTGGAGCTCGGCATCCCGGTGCTCGGCATCTGTTACGGCATGCAGCTGATGGTGCTCGAGCTGGGCGGCCGGGTGGAGGGCGCCGAGGTGGGCGAGTTCGGCCGCTCGCAGTTGAAGGTCTCCGAGCACGGCCGCCTGCTCGAGGGGCTGCCCGACGAGCAGAGCTGCTGGATGAGCCACCGGGACACGGTGTACGAGCCGCCGCCCGGGGCTACGCCGCTGGCGTCTTCTACCCAGTCGCCCGTGGCGGCCTTCGAGGACACCGAGCGGGGCCTGTACGGCATCCAGTTTCACCCCGAGGTGGTGCACACGCCGTACGGCACCCAGATCCTCACCCGCTTCCTGGCGGACATCTGCGGCTGCGACATGAGCTGGAACGCCGCGAACGTGGCCCAGGAGCAGATCCGCCGCATCCGCGATCAGGTCGGTGACGGCCAGGTGATCTGCGGTCTTTCCGGCGGCGTGGACTCCTCGGTCGCCGCCCTTCTCGTCCACCGCGCGATCGGCGATCAGCTCACGTGCGTGTTCGTGGACCACGGCCTGATGCGCAAGAACGAGGGCGAGCAGGTGGTGAGTGCCTTCCGCGACACGTTCAAGGTGCCGCTGGTGGCCGTGGACGCCCAGGAGCGCTTCCTCGAACGGCTGAAGGGCGTGTCCGAGCCCGAGGCCAAGCGCAAGATCATCGGCACCGAGTTCATCCGGGTGTTCGAGGAGGAGGCGGCCAAGCTCGAGGACCCGCGCTACCTGGTGCAGGGCACGCTCTACTCGGATGTGATCGAGTCGGGCGGCGGCACGGGCGCGGCCACGATCAAGTCCCACCACAACGTGGGCGGGCTGCCAGACGACCTGCAGTTCGAGCTGGTCGAGCCCCTGCGCGCCCTCTTCAAGGACGAGGTGCGCCAGGTGGGCATCGAGCTGGGGCTGCCCGAGAAGCTCGTGTGGCGCCAGCCGTTCCCGGGCCCCGGCCTGGGGATCCGGATCGTGGGCGGCGACGTGACCAAGGAACGCCTGGAGATCCTCCGCGACGCCGACTACGTGCTCCAGGACGAGATCCGCCAGGCCGGCCTCTACCGCGAGCTGTGGCAGTCGTTCTGCGTGCTGCCGGGCGACCTGCGCACGGTGGGCGTGCAGGGCGACGAGCGCACCTACGGCTACGTGGTCGTGATCCGCGCGGTCACCTCAGACGACGCGATGACCGCCGACTGGGCCCGGCTGCCCTACGACCTGCTCGAGCGGATCGCCTCGCGCATGATCAACGAGATCCGCCAGGTGAACCGGGTGGTGCTGGACGTCACGTCCAAGCCCCCCGGCACCATTGAGTGGGAATAGGCAGCGGCGCGAGAGCCGAGCTATCCGAGGACGCAGAGAGCGACCCGTGCTCTGCACGCGAGCGAACGAGGACGACGGAGAGCGACGGCTATCGCGCCGCTGGTCAGCTCCAGGCGTCCCAGGCGCGTAGCGCCGGGAAGGGATCCACGGGCCGGCCGCCGGTGTACCAGCCCGGAGCACCCCACATCTCGAAATGCAGGTGGCAGCCCTGGGCGTTGCCGGAGTCCCCAACGGTGCCGATCTCCTGGCCGGTGTACACGCGATCGCCCTTGCGGAAGGGGCTTGGGGCGGTGAGGTGCATGTAGGCGTAGTCGAAGCCGCTGGCGCCGCCGTCGATCACCATGTAGTTGCCCGCGGCGCCGTGGTAGCCGCTGAACTTCACCCGGCCGCCGCGGGCGGCGACCATCCGGGTGCCGCAGCGGGCGAACACGTCGTGACCCTGGTGGCTGTGCCCGGCGCGTCCGGCGCCGAAGCGAGCGCCGGGGCCGCCGTAGGAATGCTTGCCACGGACCGGATAGACGTGGTCGTAGAGGTCGAAGGCGTCGCGTGTGGCGTCACCGGCCTGCGAGCTCTGGGCGCGGGCGCCGTCGGCCGCGTCGACGGTGAGGCGGAACGAGTAGCGCCCGCGGGGAGCCTGGGCGCGGCCCACCTTCCCGCTCCAGGAGAGCTTCTGCACGGCGCCCTCGGCGGCGGTGGGCGTCCAGGTGCGCACCACCGCGGAGTCGCTGGCGCGCACCAGATCGACCCGCACGCTCGCGGGCTGGCCGTCGGTGATGCGGTAGGAGAAGGTGACCGCCCGCCGGGCTCCCACGTAGGCCTTGGTGCGGCTCGTGCCGGTCTCCAGGCGCGGGGCGCCGGCCTGGCGCAGCCCGGGGACGGGGGTGAGGT
>DASROS010000033.1:0-12218 GCA_035646775.1 Thermoleophilaceae bacterium
ACCGCGCCCTCCACCGCCATCTCCACCGGGCCGCCGAAGGCCTCGCTGGCCTGCTCGCGTGCCCGATCCTGGTCCAACTCGTCGGAGATGTGGGTGAGCAGCACGCGGCGGGCGCCCGCCTGCTTGCCGTGCTGCCCGGCCTCCTCGGGGGTCAGGTGCCCCCGGATGCCCGTTCGCTCGGGGCGCGGCAGGGTGGCCTCGACCAGGAACAGGTCGGCGTCGCGGGCGAATTCCACGAGCTCCTCGGCGGGACGCGAATCGGCGCTGTAGGCCAGCCGCCCGCCACCGTTGCCGGACTCCACCGACACGGCGAAGGTGTCCACGAAGTGCGGCACCTCGCTGAAGGAGACGCGCATCGAGCCGATCGCGATCGAGGCCGTGGGGTCGTACTCCTCCATCCGAAACGCGTTCTCGACCAACGCGTCGTTGCCCCACAGCTCACACACGTGGCGGAAGTGGTCGCGGGCGCCCGGCGGGGCGTACAGCCACGGCCGCGCGGGATGGTCGGTGCCAGGCCAGCGGTCCACCGCCACCGGCTGCTGGCGGGGGGCATAGGTGAGCGCGTAGGAGAAGGGGACGAGGTCGAGGATGTGGTCGGCGTGCAGGTGGGAGATCACCACCGCGTCCAGGTCCACGTAGTCCACGAAGCGGCGCATCTTCGCGAACACGCCGTTGCCGCAGTCGAGCAGGACGGTGGTGCCGTCCTCCTCGAGCAGATAGCCCGAACAGGCACCGTCCACGTCCTGCCAGGAGGGCGACTTGCCGAGCACTGTGAGACGCATGGAGCGACTTTACCCGCGCGAACGTGGCCCGGGGCGGCGTGCAGCCGCCCGCCCGTCAGGCGCGGCCGGGCGCCGGAAACGCGTACGCCGCGCGGGTGCGCTCGGAGCGGAACACGAAGGTCAGCTGGCGCTCGGGCGCCAACCCGCGGTCGGCGTGCCGGAAGGTGGTGCAGGGTTCGTCCAGATCGAGCGCGCACAGCATGTTCTGCTTGAAGAAGCAGTCCTCGCACGTCACGCACTTCACGTCCCTCTTCGGCATGCTCTGACGACTCCCTCGTCTCGCGTTGACCCGACCGGCGGCCATCCTCCATCACCTCGGCCCCTCGCGCCACCCGGCTTCCCGCAAAACCGTGACTTTTCGTTTCTGCCCAAATTGCAGGCTGTTCGCCTTCTCACCCGCTCTTTGCGGGTTCGACGGGGGGGCGAACCTCTGGGCCGCGGGGCCACCCTCACCCGTAGGAGCCACATGGAGCTGGTGACCGGCGCGACCGGATACGTGGGCGGCCGCCTGGTCGACCGCCTGCTGGACGAGGGCCGCCCCGTCCGGGCCCTCACCCGCGACCCATCGAGGCTGCCCGCGCGCGACGGCGTGGAGCCCGCCCTCGGCGACGTGCTGAGCGGCGACGGCATCCGTGCCGCGCTGGAGGGCTGCTCCACGGCCTACTACCTCGTGCACTCCATGGAAGCCGGTGACGAGGGCTTCGCCGCACGGGACCGCCGCGCTGCCAGGATCTTCGCCGAGGCCGCGGTGGCGGCCGGGGTGGATCGCGTGGTGTACCTGGGCGGGCTCACGCCATCGGACGGCCCGCCCTCGCCGCACATCGCGTCGCGGCTCGAGGTGGAGGAGATCCTGCTCGAGTCCGCGCCCTCGGCCACCGCGTTGCGCGCCTCGATCCTGGTGGGCGCGCGCTCCTCCTCCTTCCGGATACTCGTACGCCTGGTGGAGCGCTTGCGCGTGCTCCCGATGCCCGCCTGGCGCGTGAACCGCACCCAGCCGATCGCCGAGCGCGACGCCATCGAGTTCCTGGCCCGCACGCCCGGAGTGCCCGAGGCTGCGGGACGCTCGCTCGACGTGACCGGCCCCGACGTGGTCACCTACGGGGCGATGATGGAGCAGATCGCCGAGTCAATGGGGGTCGGGCGCACGCCGCTCGGCCTCGGGGTATCCCTCACCCCTCCCGCCAGCGCAGTGGTAAGCGCCGTGACCGAGCAGCCGCTCGAGCTGGTGCGCCCGCTGATGGAGAGCCTGGAGCGCGACCTGCTGCCCCGCGACCCCCAGGAGGCGCCCCGCATGTACGGGATCAGGCCGCTGTCGTTCGAACGCGCCGTTGAGCGCGCGCTGGCCGAGTGGGAGCGCACCGAGGAGCTTGCGGCCCGATGAGGGTGGAGCGCGAGATCCAGATCGACGCGCCGCCGCGCGCGGTGTACGAGACGGTGATGGATCCCTCGCGGCTGAAGGACTGGGTGACCATCCACCAGTCACTGGAGGACTCCGCCGACGGCCAGTTGCGGAAGGGCTCCAAGCTCACCCAGTGCCTCAAGCTCGCCGGACGCAAGTTCAGGGTGCGCTGGACGGTGGTCGAGAACGATTCCAGCAACCACGTGGTGTGGGAAGGCCAGGGACCGGTGCGGTCCAAGGCCAAGGTGATCTACGACTTCGAGGAGCACGCCGGCGGTACCCGTTTCTGCTACGCCAACGAGTTCAACCTGCCTGGAGGCTTCCTCGGACGGGCCGCCGGCCCGGTGGTCCGCCGTGTAACGGGCGGCCAGCTGGACTCCTCACTGGACAAGTTGAAGAAGCTCGTAGAGTAACCCTCACTTAGGTGGCGGTCTTGTTTGTGTCACACTGCGCTTTATTCGTTAGGTGACACATGGGGAAAGGGCACATGACCGACTTTCTGGATGAGAAGCGCAAGGAGATCGACTCCCGGCTGAAGGAGCTCAAGCCGCTGGTCGAGGAGTACCACCGCCTGGAGAAGGCCGCCGCGGCACTCGACGGCGTGGGCACCGACTCCGGCACCCGCTCCTCACGCCGGCGCGCCGCCCGCTCCTCCTCCAACGGCCGCCGCCGGTCCGGCAGCGGCACCGGCCGCCGCGGCCGCCCGCGCGGCAGCGGCAAGCGGGCCGCCGAGGCACGCAGACTCGTGAACGAGCGGCCTGGCATCACGATCCCCGAGCTGGCCGATGCCATGAGTATCCAGGCCAACTACCTCTACCGCGTGATGCCCACCCTCCAGAAGGAGGGCGAGGTGCGCAAGCGCGGCAAGGGCTGGCACCCCGCCGGCGGGGACGGCAAGAGCTGAGAGCCGGGCTGCGGTGCTCGCCCGCCTGTCCTACCGGAGGTAGGGATCGACGATCGGGCTGCGCTCCTAGCCGCCTAACCCAGGAGCGCGAGCTTCTCCACCGCCGCCCGCTCCTCCGCCAGCTCGGCGTTGGTCGCATCGATCTTCTCCTGGGAGAAGTCGTCGATCTCCAGGCCGTCGACGATCGACCACTCGCCGCCCGAGCAGGTGACCGGGAATGAGGTGATCAGGCCGTCCTGCACCCCGTAGGGGTTGCCGTCGGAGCGCACGGCCATCGACACCCAGTCGCCGTCGGGCGTGCCGTTCACCCAGTCGTGCACGTGGTCGATGGCGGCGTTTGCGGCCGAGGCGGCAGACGAGGCGCCGCGCGCCTCGATGATCGCCGCGCCGCGCTTGCCCACGGTGGGGATGAAGTCCGACTCCAGCCACTCGCGGTCCTGATCGATCGCGTCCCAGGCCGGCGTGCCGCCCACCTTGGCGTTGAACACGTCGGGGTACATCGTGGGCGAGTGGTTGCCCCACACGGCGAGGTTGCTCACGTCGCCCACCTGCGCCCCGGCCTTCTTGGCGAGCTGGGTCATCGCGCGGTTCTGGTCCAGGCGCGTCATCGCGGTGAAGCGCTCGGCCGGCACGCCGTCGGCGTTGGACTGGGCGATCAGCGCGTTGGTGTTCGCGGGGTTGCCCACCACCAGCACCCTCACGTCGTCCGCCGCCCCGGCGGCAATGGCCTCCCCCTGGGGCTTGAAGATGCCGCCGTTGGCCTCGAGCAGGTCGGCGCGCTCCATCCCCTTGGTGCGCGGACGGGCGCCCACCAGCAGGCACACGTTGGCGCCGTCGAAGGACTGGCCGGCGTCGTCGGAGATGTCGATCCCGTGCAGCAGCGGGAACGCGCAGTCGTCGAGCTCCATTGCGGTGCCCTCGGCGGCCTTCACGGCGTCGGGGATCTCCAGCAGGCTGAGCGCCACCGGCGTGTCCTCGCCGAGCATCTGGCCACTGGCGATCCGGAACAGCAGCGCGTAGCCGATGGCGCCTGCGGCGCCGGTCACCACTACGCGTACGGGTGAGTCACTCACTGTTCGTCATCTCCTTTTGCAGGTTCTCGTCGATCGATGCGAGGAAGTCCTGGGTCGTCTGGAAGGGCTGGTCATCGCCGACAAGCAGGGCGAGGTCCTTGGTCATCTTCCCGGACTCGACGGTCTCCACGCACACGCGCTCGAGCGTCTCGGCGAACTCGGTGACCTCCGGGGTGTCGTCCATCCGCCCGCGGGCGGCCAGCGCGCGCGTCCAGGCGAAGATCGACGCGATCGGGTTGGTGGAGGTCTCCTTGCCCTGCTGGTGCTGGCGAAAGTGGCGCGTGACGGTCCCGTGGGCGGCCTCGGCCTCCACCGTCTTGCCGTCGGGGGTCATGAGCACGCTGGTCATCAACCCCAGCGAGCCGAAGCCCTGGGCCACCGTGTCGGACTGAACGTCGCCGTCGTAGTTCTTGCACGCCCACAAGTAACCGCCCTCCCACTTCATCGCCGCGGCCACCATGTCGTCGATCAGGCGGTGCTCGTAGGTGATCCCGGCCTTCTCGAAGTCGTCCTTGAACTCGGCGTCGTAGATCTCCTGGAACAGGTCCTTGAAGCGCCCGTCGTAGCGCTTGAGGATCGTGTTCTTGGTCGACATGTAGACCGGGAAGCGGCGGTCGAGGCCGTACCGCATCGAGGCGCGCGCGAAGTCGCGGATCGACTCGTCGAGGTTGTACATCGCCAGCGCCACCCCGCCCCCGGGGAAGTCGAACACGTCGATCTCGATCGGCTCGCCGCCGTCCTCGGGCTGGAACTTCAGCGTGAGCTTGCCCTTGCCCGGCACCACCATGTCCTCCGCGCGGTACTGGTCGCCGAAGGCGTGACGGCCGATGATGATCGGCTTGGTCCAACCGGGCACGAGGCGCGGCACGTTGGAGATCACGATCGGCTCGCGGAAGATCACGCCGCCGAGGATGTTGCGGATGGTCCCGTTCGGGGAGCGATACATCTGCTTGAGGCCGAACTCCTCGACGCGCGCCTCGTCGGGTGTGATCGTGGCGCACTTCACTCCCACGCCGTGCTCCTTGATGGCGTTGGCAGCGTCGACGGTGATCTGGTCCTCGGTGGCGTCGCGGCTCTCGATCCCCAGGTCGAAGTACTTCAGCTCGACGTCGAGGTAGGGAAGGATCAGCTTCTCCTTGATGAACTCCCAGATGACGCGCGTCATCTCGTCGCCGTCCAGCTCGACGACGGGGTTGACCACCTTGATCTTCGACAAGTCGGGCTCCTTCGCTTCGCGGGCGCCGGGACGATAACGGGACACACCGCGCGCCACCTGCCACCATCAACTGCAGATGTTCGGCGGCGGCAATTCGATACAGCTGGCTCGCGTATTCGGGATCCGGATAGGCGTGGAGCCCAGCTGGTTCCTCGTCCTGTTCCTGATCATCTACCTGCTCACCGGCTACTACACCGACGTGGGCTTCGCCGATGGCACGGCGTTCACGCTGGCCGTGGTCTCCGCGCTGGCCTTCTTCCTGTCGGTGCTGCTGCACGAGCTGGGACACGCGGTGGTGGCTCTGCGAAACGGAATCGGCATCGCGGGGATCGACCTGTGGATGTTCGGTGGCGTGGCGAAGATGAACCGCGACACCGACTCCGCCGGGGTGGAGTTCCGCGTGGCCGCCGCGGGCCCGTTCGTGACGCTGCTGATCGCCGCGGCGTGCTACGGCATCGGGGCACTGATCGCCGGCGGCGGCGAGGCCGTGGACGCCATCCGGTTCGACTCGGTGGCCGGTGAGGAGACGCTGGCGGTGCTCGGCTACCTCACTTCGATCAACCTCCTGCTGCTGGTGTTCAACTTGATCCCCGGCTTCCCGCTGGACGGCGGGCGCATCGCCCGTGCCGTCGCCTGGAAGATCACCGGCGATCGCTCCCGCGCCACGCGCTTCGCCGCGCGGCTGGGCCGGGGCTTCTCTTTCCTGATGATCGCCGGCGGCGTGCTGATCGTGCTCTCTTCACCCGACAACCTCGTCAGCGGGGTGTGGCTGGGCTTCGTGGGCCTCTTCCTCGGCCAGGCTGCCCGCCAGGCCGAGGCTCAGACCGAGGTGACCAGCCGCATCGAGGGCCTGCGCGTGGCCGATGTGATGGATGACCAGCCTGTGGGCATCCCGGCCTCCTTGGGGATCGACCGGGCGCTGGACGAGTTCTTCCTGCGCTACCGCTACCCGTGGTTCCCGGTGGTGGACGAAGCCGGGCGCTTCACCGGACTCGTGACCTCCGAGTCGGTGAACGCGGTGCTGGAGTCCGAGCGCGCCACCCGCACCGTGGAGTCCGTGATGGCCCCGGACACGCCCGAGTCGGCGGAGGGCGGGCTGCGAGTGGGACTCGACGAGCCGCTGGAGGCGCTGCTCGGGCGCGAGGTCCTTCAGCGCCTGGGCGCGATCGTGGCGGTGGATCCCGAGGGGCGCCTGCGGGGCGTGGTCACCTTGGACCAGGTCCGCCGGGCGCTCCAGCCGGTCCGGTCCTAGCCGGGCGCGGAGGGCTCAACGGCGCAGGCGCGCGGCGGCGGGCCGCCACAGGGATCGGATCGCTCAGCGCCCGGGAGGCCGAGATCGCCGAGCGGTGGCCACCGGGCGCACCAACCGCGAGATTGCGGCCGAGTTGCACCTGTCGCAGAAGACGGTGGAAAACCACCTCGGGCGCGTGTTTTCAAGCTCGACATCTCTTCCCGCACCGCGCTGGCGGGGATGGTCGGGCGCAATGACGGTGGCCGAGAACGCCCCGGGGCCCGTATATGGGGAGAACGACGGCTTTCAATAGGATTGCCGCCGCCTCACCCCCCAATGCCCTCGCACGACGTCCTCGTCATCGGAGCCGGCCTCGCCGGACAGCGCGCCGCCCTGGCAGCAGCCGAGGAGGGCGCCTCTGTGGGTGTGATCTCCAAGGTGCATCCGGTGCGCTCGCACTCCAACGCCGCGGCGGGAGGAATCAACGCGGCGCTGAACCCAGAGGATTCGTGGGAGTCGCACGCGTTCGACACGGTGAAGGGCTCGGACTACCTGGGCGACCAGGACGCGATCGAGATCATGTGCCGGGAGGCGCCCAACGAGGTGCTGCACCTCGAGCACCTGGGCGTGACCTTTCACCGCGACGAGGAGGGCAAGCTCGGCACCCGCGCCTTCGGCGGCGCGTCAGCCGCGCGCACGTACTACGTGGCCGACATCACCGGCCAGGCGCTGCTGCACGTGCTCTACGAGCAGCTGATGAAGTTCGACACGATCGACCGCTACGAGGAGTGGTTCACCACCGCGCTGGTGCGCGGCGACTCGGGGCGCATTGCCGGTGCGGTCACCCGCAACATGCGCGACGGCGCCTTCGAGCTGTTCACCGCGAAGTCGGTGATCCTCGCCACCGGCGGCAACGGCCAACTCTTCATTCCCACCACCAACGCGCTCATCTGCACCGGCGACGGCATCGCGATGGCCTACCGCGCCGGCGCGCCGCTGATGGACATGGAGATGGTGCAGTACCACCCCACCACGCTCGCCGGCCTGGGCCTGCTGATCACCGAGGGGGCGCGCGGCGAGGGGGCGCACCTCTACAACGCGCAGGGCGAGCGCTTCATGGAGTCCTACGCGCCCAACACGATGGAGCTGGCCGGGCGCGACGTGGTCTCGCGCGCCGAGCAGACCGAGATCGACGAGGGCCGGGGCTTCCCCGACGGCACCGTGGCGCTGGACATCACCGTGGTGGGCCGCAAGCGCATCCACGAGGCGCTGCGCGAGATCGTGAACGTGGGCCGCGACTTCGCCGGCACCGACATCACGCGCGAACCGATCCACATCAAGCCCGGCAACCACTACGTCATGGGTGGCATCAAGACCGACATCAACGGGCAGACCGACGTGCCCGGGCTCTACGCCGCCGGCGAGTGCGCCTGCGTGTCGGTGCACGGCGGCAACCGGCTGGGCGCCAACTCGCTGCTGGACACGCTGATCTTCGGCCGCCGCGCCGGCCAGCACGCGGCCGAGCAGGGCCGCGGGGTGAGCATGCCGACCCCGGCGGGCTCGGAGCTGGCGCGCGAGCGCGACACGATCTCCGAGATCGTCTCCCGCGACCGCTCCGGCCGGCGCGTGTCCGAGATCAGGGCGGAGCTGGGCATGACCATGGACGGCAAGGTGGCCGTGTTCCGCGACGAGGAGCGGCTGCGCGAGGCGCTCGAGACGGTCAAGCGCCTCCAGGAGGAGGTCAAGACGGTGGCCGTGGACGACAAGGGCTCGGTGTTCAACCAGGACGTGCTCGGCGTGCTGGAGCTGCAGTTCATGCTCGACAACGCCGAGTGCATCGTGATGGGAGCGATCGAGCGCAAGGAGAGCCGCGGCGCCCAGTACCGCACCGACTTTCCCGAGCGCAACGACGCCGACTGGCTCAAGCACATCACCCTGACCGCCAACGGCGAGGTGCCCGAGGTCGGGTTCTCCGAGGTCACGATGACCCAGTGGGAGCCCGAGGAACGCACCTACTAGGCTCACCGCCCCACCCCTGATGGCCGAGAACTACACGCTACAAATCCGCCGCTACAACCCAGAGTCGGGCAACCCGGCCTACTGGAGCGAGTACGCAGTGCAACTGGACCCCGAGCGCTCGGTGCTCGACGGGATCTTGCAGGCCAAGGACCGCGAGGACGCCTCGATCGGCATCCGCTGCTCCTGCCGCTCCGCGATCTGCGGCTCGTGCGCGGTGCGCATCAACGGCAAGACCGCCCTGGCGTGCAACACGCGCATCTCCGACGCGGCCAAACGGGCCGGCGCCGACGCGGCGATCGTGGTCGAGCCGATGAACAACATGCCCGTGATCAAGGACCTGATCGTGGACATGGACGCCGTGCACTGGAAGAAGGTGCGGCGCGTGGTGCCGTGGCTGCTGCCCGACGGCCCGCCGCCCGAGCGCGAGTACATCGTGCCCGCCGAGGCGATGATCGACGTGACCCAGTCGATGGCCTGCATCCAGTGCGGCGCCTGCGTGGGCGCGTGCCTGTCGCTGGAGGTGGACCCGGAGTTCATCGGCCCCGCTGCGCTGGCCAAGGCCTACCGGTTCGTGGGCGACCCGCGCGACGGCCAGCACGAGGAGCGCCTGCGCGACCTCGCGGAGGACCCGCACGGCATGTACGACTGCACCCACTGCTTTGCCTGCATCGAGGTGTGCCCGAAGGACGTGGCGCCGATGAGCCAGATCATGCGCCTGCGCCGCCGCGCCACGGGCGACTTCGGCATCAAGGACCGCAACAACGGCTACGGCCACGAGAAGGCCTTCGTCGACCTGGTCGAGCGCTACGGCACGCTGCACGAAGCTCAGCTGCTCCCGCGGTCCTTCGGCGACGGCTCGCTGGTCAAAGGCCAGACCGAGCCCGGCGCCGTGAAGCAGCTGGTGGAGAGCCTGCCCACCGCCATCCGCGGCTTGAAGTCGGGCAAGGTCACGCCGCGCAAGGCGCTGCTGCACCCCAAGCTGCCCGACCAGGACCAGGTGCGCCGCATCTACAAGGAGATCCACTCCAAGGACGAGCGGCTCGAGCTGAACATGTACATCGTGGGCGAGAACGGTGAAGAGGAATGAAACTCGCGTACTGGCCCGGCTGCGTCTCGCGTGGCTTCACCCCGGAGCTCCACGGCTCGATGGAGCTGGTGGCCCCCAAGCTCGACCTCGAGTTGGTGGAGCTGGACCGCGCCAACTGCTGCGGCGCCGGCGTGATCGCCGAGCACAACCAGGAGCTGGTGGACACGCTCAACGCCCGCACGTTCGCGATGGCCCAGGCCGTGGACGGCGCCGCCGGCATGATGAACATCTGCTCCACCTGCCAGGGCGCGCAGAGCGAGTGCCAGGAGCGCCTGGACGCCGACGGCGACTATCGCAAGCACGTGAACTCGCACCTCAAGGACGAGAGCCTGAGCTACGAGCGCGACCCCGACTGGTGGAACAAGAACTTCCTCTGGCTGCTGGTGGAGGAGATCGGACTCCAGACGCTCGCCGAGAAGGTGGTCCGGCCCCTCGAGGGCCTGCGAATCGCCCCGTTCTACGGCTGCTACATCGTCCGCCCCACGTCACGGCTGGGCTATCACCGCCACCCCGAGCGCGACCGCTACCTCGAGCAGGTGATCGATGTGCTGGGAGCCGAGCCCGTGGAGTACGCGGGCAGCCACAAATGCTGCGGCTTCCCGCTGATCACGATGAACCGCGTGACCTCGCTGCGCCAGGCCGGGCGCCACCTCGCCGACGCCATCGACGCCGGCGCGGACTGCCTGGTCACCCCGTGCCCGCTGTGCCACCTCAACCTGGACCTGCAGCAGCCCGCGGCGGTTCAGTACGTGGAGCGCGACCTCGACGTGCCCGTGCTGCACCTGCCGCAGATGGTGGGCCTCGCCCTTGGCCTGGAGCCGAAGGAGCTGGGCATGGACAAGCACGTGGTGAAGACGGGCGAGGTGCAGCGCAAGGTGGCGGAGCTGGCGGCGGCCTGACCACTGGCTCGGAAATTCTGGTGCTGCACTCGCTCTTGCGGTGCTACACTGCGGCCCCATGCCGACTGACCGGCCTCGCCACTCCGTCACCGAGAGCGACGACCTGGAGCAGGCGCTCGATGACGCTGCTGAGCGGTGGCCCGAGGACCGCGGGGCTCGCGCGCGGTTGCTCGTGCGGCTGGCCCGCGAGGGCCATCGAGCCATCCAAGCCGAAAGAGACGCCGAGGTCGAGGCTCGCCGCACCGCCATCCGAGCCACCAGCGGAGCTCTGACCGGCGTCTATCCCCAGGACTACCTCGCGGATCTCCGCGGCGACTGGCCTGCTTGATCGTCGCTGATGCGAGCGTGCTGATCGCGCACCTGGACGCGAACGACGTCCACCACGGACGCGCCGGAATCCTCTTGGAGGCGGCCGCCCTCATGCCCCTGAGAGCCAGCACGATCACACTCGCCGAGGTTCTCGCGGGTCCCGCGCGCAGCGGCCGGATCGAGCAGGCCCGGAAGGCCCTGCGCACGTTGGACGTGCGAGAACTCACCCTTGAGGAGGGCAGCGCGCCGAGGCTCGCCGCGCTGCGCGCCGAGACGGGCCTGAAGCTCCCTGACTGCTGCATGCTGCTGGCGGGCCTGGAATCGGGTGCGCAAGGCATCGTGAGCTTCGATGATCGCCTGGTTGCCGCGGCGGCGCAAAGGGGACTGGCCTGGTCGGAGCGATGAGCTACGCGGCCCGCGCGTCGCTGCGCAACAGCCCTGCGGCGGCCTCCTACCGGCGCCGGCGCAAGCTGATCTTGAGCCGCTTGCCCACCTCGTCGACCGTGCACCCCTCGCCGGGGTCCGGGCAGGTCGCCACAGTGCTTGGCTGGTTGTTCACGAGCGTCTGCGTGCGAAGGCCCGTATCGAAGCGGAACCCGCGCCCGCGGATCAGGGCGGCGAGCGGGCTCCGGAGCGCGGGGCGCGACCAGTCGCGCACGAGCAGGAAGTTCGCCGCGTGGCCGTTGAGGGTCGCGCCGCGGAGGAGGATCGGCCCCAGGTCGATGCCATAGCCGAGCGGCGAGCCGGGTTGCCGCTCGGGGCAGGCGAAGTTCGCCGCCTCTTCCGACAGGTCGCTGAGGATGTCTTGCTGGGCGTGGTCCGCGTACAGGGCGAAGCGGCCGGGGAGGCCGCGCCCGGCCGCGGAGCCGCTGAGCGAGAGTGTGGCCGCCATGTTCGGGTAGTGAAAGCCGACGTCGCAGACCGGGCGGTTGTCCTCCGGGGTGAACCGCTTGTCGTCCTTGTAGCTGTGGGACGTGCTCACGGATCCTCGCGCCGAGTTTCCTGGGATCCCCAGCGAGACCGGGACGCCGGGGAAGCGCGCGACGACGACCCGCACGTCACGGAACACCATCCTCAATCGGTGGTTGACGACCTCCCCGCCCGCGCCAGGGTCGTTGGGGTAGTAAGTCTTTGATCGCACCTCGCCGTTGACGGTCACGCTGTAGCGAAAGACGCGCCGGTCGTCCCCCTCACTCCCGCCACCGCCACCGCCACCGCTCCCGCCGCGGCCGGGGGCCAGCCGGGCCGAGACCACGACGACCCCGCGCCGCTGCCCGTCGACTCGGTAGCGGTAGCGCC
>DASROS010000034.1:0-26474 GCA_035646775.1 Thermoleophilaceae bacterium
CAGCGGAGCGCAACGCCGCGCTCCCCGGCTGGCTCGACTTCTACAATCGCCGCAGACCACACGGCGCCCTCAGCCACCAGCCCCCGCTCAGCCGCCTACAGCAACTCAGCGGGAACAACCTCCTCGGGTCCTACACCTAGCTCGGCCCTCCCGCCTCGACGAAAGTTCGCTTGACTGATGGGCTCCGACCGCCGAGAGTGCGCGGTCGCAGACCCCATCGGAAACGAACCTCAAAGGAGGCGCTGTGCAAAGCACCCTCGGCGAGTACCAGGAGACGCAGTCGACCGAGTCGTTCGCGCTCCAGAACTCCAAGCTGTTGAAGGTCCGTCTGGACCAGATCACGATCCAGGCCAAGCAGGGCGCGATGGTCGCCTACCAGGGCGACGTGAGCTTCGAGCACGCCGGCACCGGCGGCATGGGCCGGATGCTCAAGAAGGCCGTGTCCGGCGAGGGCACGACGCTGATGAAGATGAGCGGCACCGGCGAGGTCTTCCTGGCCGACACCGCGCAGGACATCCATCTGATCAAGCTCGAGAACGACGCCGTCACCTGCAACGGCAAGAACGTGCTGGCCTTCGACGCGGGCATCGAGTGGGACATCCAGAAGGTCCAGGGCGGCGCCGCGGGCATGATGGCAGGCGGCCTGTTCAACATGTCGCTGCAGGGCAGTGGCTGGGTGGCGATCATCTCCGACGGCCCGCCCGTGCTGCTCAACACCGGCGACGCCCCCACGTTCGCCGACCCGCAGGCCGCGATCACGTGGTCCAGCGGCGTGGCCACCTCGATCAAGACAGACGTGAAGCTGAAGAACCTCATCGGCCGCGGCTCGGGCGAGTCGCTGCAGATGGCCTTCCAGGGCGCCGGCTGGGTGCTGGTGCAGCCGAGCGAGGGACGTCCCGTCGTGGCCGCCGGTGGCGGCGGCGGGGGGGTGCTGGGCAACCTGGGCAGCTGAACGCCCTTCCCGGCCGCACGCCGGGAGCACGAGCCCGAGGGGGGAGAGCGGCCGGAGCGCCCTATGCGCTCCGGCCGCCGCTGTTTGGAGTGCCTGCGCCATGCTTCAGTTGGTGAAGCATTGCGCTAGAGTGGGGTACGTGGCCCAAGCGGTGGCAGAGCGTTCGATCGAGGAGACCTGTCCGGTCTGCGCGACGGCGGACATCGTCTGCGGGAAGTGGACGATTCTCGTGATCCGCGACCTCGTAGAGGGCCGGACCCGCTTCTGCGAGCTGGAGCGCTCGCTGGCCGGGATCTCGCCTCGCACCCTCTCGCTGCGCCTGCGCGCGCTCGAGGAGGAGGGCATCGTGGACCGTCACACCTTCCCCGAGGTGCCCCCGCGGGTGGAGTACTCGCTCACCGAGAAGGGCCGCGCGCTGCTTCCCCTGATCGAGGACATGCGCGCCTACGGCAAGGAGTGGCTGAACGCCTGCTCCGACGAGGCCGCTCCGGTCGCGACCGCGGCTGCCTGAGGCCTCACGCGCGCGCTCTCGGGCGCGGCTATTCCCAGGTACCAGCCGAACAGCGCGTCGACCATGCGCTGCCGGCCCAACGCCCGTAGCGCCAGCGCGAGCACGCGCGGCGGCAGCGCCGGCACCAGCCGCTGCAACGCCAGTCCGATCGCGAAGGCGCGCCGGTGGCTGCCGCTGAACGCGGCGTAGCGCCGCAGCGCCTGCTCGCGCGTGCGCTCGCCGGCCAGCACCGCCCGCAGCTCGCGCCCGCAGGCGATGCCGAAGTGGAACGCGGTGCGGATGCCCTCGCCGGAGAGCGGCAGGCAGTGGCCGGCCGAGTCGCCCACGAAGAAGATGCCGTCTTCGCCGGCGCGGCGAAGGCGGTGGGGGAACCAGTTGCCCTGGTAGCGCACCGCGGGCACGTCCAGCCGCGATGCCAGCTCCTCGGTGGGCCGGCGCACGTGGTGGCGCGGCTCATACGAGCCGGCGCCCACCCGCTGCTCGCCGTCCGCGGGCACGCTCCAGCAGTAGCCGCGGCGTACCAGCGAGCGGTCCACCCACACGTCGAGGTCCTCGCCGCCGCCGTCGGGGTGCACCTCCAGCCCCCGTGACAGCGGCGCCTCGGGAGGCTGGTAGCCCTCCCGCGCCAGCACGCGGCGCCAGCCCAGCGCGTCCACCACCAGCGGGGCACGCAGCTCGCCGCGATCGGTGAGCACGGCGTCGCCGTGGCGGCGCTGCACCTTGGCGATCTCGAAGCGGGCCTCGCACTGGGCGAACAGCAGCCGGCACAGCTCGCGGTAGTCGAACGAGGACCAGCTCCACGGCAGCCGGTAGCGCACCGAGCCGTGGGGGGTGTGGAAGGACATGCAGGGCAGCTCCTGGCGGATCGCGCCCTCCACCTTCATTGCGTGCAGCCAGGGGGTGGGGGCGGCGCAGGCCGAGGTCTGGCGCTCGCCCACCTCATAGCGGTCCACCAGCAGCACGTCGGCGCCGGAGCCGGCAAGCTCCCGCGCCACCGCCAGACCCGCGAAGCTTGCGCCGCACACGAGCACGTCCGCCTCGGGGCGCTCGATCGGCGAGCGCTCGTTGCGGGCGAGCGTGGCGCGGCGGGTCATGTCGCTGCCCGCAGCGAGCCCAGCATCGTCCGGCCCGCCTCCCAGGGGCTCAGGGCCGCCCGGCGCGCGAGCACGTCGTAGTTCAGCCGCTCCACGCGGTCCAGCACGCGGAGGTAGACCGCCAGCGCCATCCGCATCCCGGGGCGCACGCGCGGCCCCACGGCGGCCACCGCTGCCGCTCCGCCGGCGAACAGCTCGCGTGCCCGGTCCACCTCCTCGGCCACCAGTGCCCGGAACCCGGCGGTGGCCTCGCCACGGAGGATCTCCTCCTCGCGAACTCCCCAGCGCGCGAAGTCCTCACGGGCGAGGTACATCCGGTCCAGCGCCCAATCCTCGCGCACGTCGCGGATGAAGTTGGTCAGCTGGAAGGCCACGCCCAGCCGCGCAAAGCTCTCCGAGGCCGCCGGCGGGGCGCCCAGCAGCGGGGCCATCACCCGCCCCACGGCGGCCGCGCTGCCGTCCATGTAGAGGTCGAGGTCGTCTCGGGTGGCCATCCGCACCGGCCCACAGTCCACCCGCATCGAGTCCATGTAGGCGCGCAGCTCTGCCAGCGGCAGGTCATGGCGCACGGCGGCGTCGGCGAGCGCGGCCACCGCGGGGTTGGACGAGCCCGGGCCGGCGGCCTCGAACAGCTCGGTCTCGAGGCCGTCGAGTGCCTGGCGGCGCGACGCGGGATCCGGCGCACGGCCGGGCCCGTCCACCAGCTCGTCGGCTTGGCGCACGAACGCGTACAGCGCGTGCACCGCGGGCCGCATGTCGGCGGGCAGCCGCAGGGTGGCGAAGAAGAAGGTGGGGTCGTGGCGGCGGTGCACCCGCCGGCAGGCGGCGTAGTGCGGTCGCAGCTGCGGGGCTATGGCGCGGCGGCCGAAGGCGATGGCGATCGGGTCATGGTGGCAGAGGGTCCTGAGTGCTCCCCGCCTGCGGCTTTCGCGCGCAGGTGTAGACGTGGGTCGTGTAGCGCTGCTCGATGCTCTCGGCGCCCCGCGTGTCGGGGTGGGTGTCGAGGATCGCGCGGACGCGCCGCACCACGCCGGCGCGCTGTTCGTCCGCGAGCGCAGCGATGAAGCTGATCGAGGTGACGCGGGCGATGACCGAGTCGCGGTCGCCGTCCTGAACGTGCGAGAAGCGCGCCTCGGTCAGCGGGCCGAAGTGGGGGCTGTCCTCGAAGGCCTCGCGGCCCCCGCCGGCGGTCCAGCCGGGGGCGTCGCCGCGCAGCGGCTCGATCACCGCGGAGACGTCCTGCACCCAGCCTTCGCGCTCCCACCGGTTCCAGACCAGCGCCAGCCGGCCGCCGGGCGCCAGCACGCGGTGCAGCTCGGCGAGCGCCGGCCCGGGGTCGAACCAGTGGAACGCCTGGCCGACCACCCCGGCGTCGACCGACGCGTCCTTAAGCGGCAGGGACTCGGCATGGCCGTCGAGCACCTTCACGCCGGGCAGGGCGGCCGCCAGCCGCTCGCGCATGCCCGCCACCGGCTCCACTGCCACGAGCTGAGCGCCCGAGGGCTCGAGCAGGCGCGTGAGCTTGCCCGTCCCCGCCGCCAGGTCGAGCAGACGCGTGGAGGGGCCGATGCCAAGCTCCGCGACCATGTGATCCACCGCCTCCGGCGCATAGCCGGGGCGCCCGCGGTCGTACTGCGCAGCGGCCGGTCCGAAGTGCTCGTACAGGTGCTCGGCCACTGCCGTTGATGGTGCCATGGCAGCGGGGAGGAGCCGGGGGAGCGGCGGCGAAATCGCGGGTCATGGGAAACCGCGAGCTGCACGACGCCCTGCGCGACTTCGCGCTCGAGTCGGCCAAGCTTCTGCGCGAGGACCAGCTCCACGGCGCCGAGATCCAGTTCGACCTCGACGAGGGCAGGGGCTCGGGCGCGGTGCTCTACCACTATCGCCCGCTTACGGCCGAGTTCATCGGCGAGCGCTGGCACCGCCTGAGGATGCTCCCCTCCAGGGAGCCCGCCGCCGAGGTACTGGGCTCCGGCGCGGCTGCCTACCTGCGCGTGAACGGGATGCGCGGCGGCGCGGCCGACCCCGCGCTGCGCGCGATGCTGGAGCGCCTGTACGAGGACGCCACCGACCTCACCTTCCCCGAGGATCGCTTCGAGCGCGTGTACGCGGAGGTGGAGCGCACGCTGTTCGAGCACAGCCAGCCCGCCACCGTGCTCGTGCCGGTGCACGGCCTGGCGATGGAGATCGAGCGGGTGGACCTCGGCGATGGCGTGGCGCTCGTCCGCGGCGACCGCTGCGACGCGCCGGACGAGGCGATCTGGGGAGACCCCGCCGGCGGGGAGGCGCGCTCGCAGCCCAACACCCTGCTCACGCTGGAACGCGAGGTGACGCCCGAGGACCCGCTGCCGGTGGAGGAGGCGCTGCGCCGCTTTCGCGTGCTGCTCACGGGCCTGAGACTGCTCAAGCCCGGAGGGGTGGCGCTGGCGGCCGTGGCCTGGCGCCGCACCGGCGAGGGGCGCTGGCAACCGTTCGAGCTGGAGTCCACCGGCTCGGCGCGTGGGGAGCCATGGATCTTCGTGGAGGGCGAGGAGCACGAGCTGGCCGACGTGCTGGACGCGGTGATCCGGTCCACCCACGGCGGCCGCCTGGCCTGGGCGATGTCGCGCTTCGAGATGGGCTGCGGGCGGCGGCTGGAGTCCGAGGCGCTGTCCGACTACCTGCTTGCGCTGCGCGCCCTGCTCGACGGGCCCGACGGCGAGCGCTCCGCCGGGCTGGCGCTGCGGGTGGCGGTGCTGTGCGCCGAGGAGTCCGAGCGCAAGCGCGTGCAGCGCCGCGTGGAGCTGGCTCAGGCACTCGAGCGGTTCGTGATCGGCGACGGCGCAAGCGACGACTACCTCGACGCCGTCGGCTCGGACTCGCCACGCACGCTCGTGGCAGAGCTGGAGCGTCACCTGCGCGCCCTGCTGCGCGACGTGCTCTGCGGCTACCTCGACCCCGACCTCGCCCGCGTGGCCGATGACATGCTGCTCGACCAGCCCGAGCCGTTTGAGATCCGGGCGCAGGCGATGAGCAGGTATCCCGAGCCCGAGCCCGAGTCCGAGCCCGAGCCGGTGCCCGAGGTGGCTCCCGAGCCCCAGCGGTTCCGGGCCTCTGAGCCGGAGTGGGCCGACATCGAAGAGGAGCAGGACCGCCTCGACGACCCCGCCTTCTGGTCGGCGCCGGTATAGCTAGCCCCGCAGCGCCTCCGCCGAGAACAGGTGCTCGCCCATCGCGGCCAGTCCCTCGAGGTCGTGCACGTCGCCGGGCAGCTCGGGCACCACCACCAGCGGCTTGCGGCCCATCCGCTTGCGCAGCAGGTCCAGGTTGTGGGCGTCGCGTTCGGCCAGGTCGCGCTGCTCCTCGAGGTTGCGCCCCACCCTTTGGGCCAACTCGGGGTCGAGCACTTTGGTGAGCTCGGTCTGCAGGCGCCCGCCGCCGGCGCCCCTCACCGGCTCCCGGACGCGGTTGGCCACCACGCCGCCGAAGGGCAGGTCGTCGGCGGCCAGCTTGCGGGCGAAGTAGCGCGCCTCCTCGATCGACGCCGCGCGCGGCGAGGTCACAAGCAGGAAGGTGGTGCGGCTGTCGGAGATCAGCGCCTCCACCCGTTCGGCCCGCTCGCGGAAGCCGTCGGTCATGCCCCCAAAGGAGTTGAAGAACTCGGCCAGGTCCTGCAGCAGGTCCACGCCCGTGGCCCGCTTCATCACGGAGAACAGCAGGCCGGTGCCGCGCCCGAAGATCCCCAGGCCCGCCTTGCTGGAGGCCCGGAAGAAGCTCAGCGACTTGGAGTCGATGAACCGCGCCAGCCGCCGCGGAGCGTTGAGGAAGTCGAGTGCGTTGCGGGTGGGCGGGGTGTCGAGCACCAGCAGGTCGTAGCGCCCCTCCAGGTGCAGCTCGTGGAGCTTCTCCATCGCCATGTACTCCTGGGAGCCGGCCACGGCGTTGGACAGCTCGCGGTAGATCGGGTTGGAGAGCACGGAGTCGCGCGTGGCATCGTCGGGCGCGTGGGTGGCCACCAGATCGTCGAAGGTGCGCTTGGCGTCGAGCATCATCGCCCACAGCTCGCCCTGGCCGCCGAGGCCGGCCGCCTCCAGGCGCGCCGGGTCCACCTGTCGCTCCTCGTTGCCCAGCTCGGTCAGGCCGAGCGAGTTGGCCAGCCGCTTCGCGGGATCGATCGTGAGCACCGCGGCGCTGCGCCCTTGCGCGGCCACTCCGGCGGCGATGGCCGCCGAGGTGGTGGTCTTGCCCACCCCGCCCGACCCGGCGCAGATCACCACCTCCTTGCGGGCTATCAGCCTGCCCACGCCGGCCCCCGCCGGGCTCACAGCTTGCGCTCCAGCTCGCGGGAGAGCTCCTCGAGGCCCGCCAGCTCCAGCTCGGGCGTGAGCAGGAACGGCAGCGTGGCCACGGGCGCCTCGGTGCCGCGCCTCAGGCGCCCGACCTGGGAGCGCTGCGCCTTCGCCCGCTCGTGCGCCGTCAGCGCCGCCTCCAGCGCCTCGCGGGCGACGGGCCCGGCGTCGCCGTCGGCCGCGGCGATCGCCTCGGCCTCTGCGCCGGTGAAGCGCTCGGGCAGCACGCCGTTCACCAGCACGAGCGCCAGCTCCAGGCCCATCTGCTCGCGCAGTCGCCCCTCCAAGTCGATCGTCTCGTTCACCGGCATCTCCTCCGCCAGCGCCACGGCCAGCACCGCGCTCTGGCGGCGGTCGACGGTGAACCGGCGGATCGTCTCCGCGTGGTTGCGGATCGGGCCGACCTTGGCGATGTCGGCGAACGTGCGCGGCGCGCGCAACAGCGCCAGGCCGTTGCCGGTGGCCGGCGCGTCCACGATCACGAGGTCGTAGGGGCGGCCGGTCTTCGAGCGCCGCTCAAGCTGCGCCAGCTCCCAGATCTTCCCCATCGTCACGACCTCGGCGAGGCCGGGCGCGGCGGCGGTGAGGTACTGGAAGATGCGGCTGGAGCTCAGCAGCGAGGCCAGCCGGCCGGAGCGCAGCTGGTGGCGAAGCCACTCCTCTTTGGCGTCCTCGGGGTTGATCGAGAACGCGCTCAGATCCGGCGCCACCTCCACCTCGGAGAAGCCCGCCGGCTCGTGGCCGAACGCCGTGGTGATGCGCTCCTGCTCGGCCACCTCGCACACCAGCGTGCGCTTTCCGGCCCTCGCGGCGGCCAGGCCCAGCGCGGCGGCCACGGTGGTCTTGCCCACACCGCCCTTGCCGGTCACGTAGACCAGCCGCCGGTCCAGAAGGTCCGTCATCCACGGAGCGTACGGTGCAGCAGGTCACGCGGACGGGAAGGAATGTTTCTCGCACGTGCGAATAGGCACTGCGTAATGGCAGAGCCGATCCACCGTACGCCGAACCGGAGGCACCAGTGACTGACCAGGCCAAGGTCATCGCGTTCACCAACCAGAAGGGCGGCGTGGCCAAGACCACCACCACGCTGAACCTGGCTGCCGCCTTCGTGGAGAGCGGCCACCGAGCGCTGTGCATCGACCTCGATCCGCAGGCCAACCTCACGATGAGCCAGGGGATCGACCCCGACTCGCTCGAGCTGTCCATGTACGACGTGCTGGTGCACGACACCTCGATCCGCGAGGTCATTCGCAAGCGCGAGGTGGACCTCGCGTGCGCCTCGATCGACCTCGCCGGCGCCGAGATCGCCATGTCCACCAAGATCGGCCGCGAGCGCTCGCTCGAGAAGGCGATCAGGCCCATCAAGGAGGACTACGACTTCATCTGCATCGACACCCCTCCGAGCCTCGGGCTGCTCACGATCAACGCCCTCACGGCCTGCGACAAGGTGATCGTCCCCGTGCAATGCGAGTATCTGTCCATGCGCGGGCTGATCCAGCTCCAGAACACGCTGTCGATGATCCGCGAGAACCTCAATCCCGACGTTGAGATCGAGGGAATCCTTCCCACGCTCGTCGACAGCAGGACCGTGCACGCCAAGGAGGCGATCGAGCTGCTGGAGGAGAACTTCGGGGATCGCGTCTTCGCGTCGCGCATCAACAAGACGGTGCGCTTCGCCGAGGCGCCCGTGAAGGGAATGTCGGTGCTCAAATACGACCCTGACGGCAAGGCGGCCTACAGCTACCGTCAGCTGGCCAAGGAGGTCCTCGGAAATGGCAAGAGGTAAGCGGGCGAGCATGCGCGAGGGCCCCCTGGCGGATCTTTTCCGCCAGACGGAGGAGCCGCGCAAGAAGGACCAGCCTGGCAAGGAGGAGCGCCCCCGCAAGGAGGATGCGCCCCGCGAGCCGGCCGAGCGCCCCAGCGCGCAGGAGCGGCGGGCCCAGGCCGCCGGCACGCGCAAGCGCCCCGAGCCCGAGCCCCGTCCCGAGCTGCGCCGTCAGGACCCCGAGCCGGAGCCGGAGCCCGCGCGCGAGCAGCGCCGCCCGCCCGCCAGCCGCTACGAGGGCGTGCCCACGCCCGAGGAGCGCCTGCGCACGGTGTTCTCGACGGACATCCCGGAGAACATCATGGAGCGCGGCCCGGAGCCGCGGCGCGCCCTCGAGCCCGAGCAGGAGGAGATCCACCGGCCGCAGTCGCCGTTGAACCAGGAGCCCGTCCTGCGGGTGGTCGGCGTGGGCGGAGCGGGAGTGAACGCCGTGAACCGGATGATCGAGGCCGAGGTGCAGGGCGTGGAGTTCATCGCCGTGAACACCGACCTCCAGTCGCTCGAGCAGTGCAGCGCGCCCACGCGCGTGCGCATCGGGAGCTCCGCCACGCACGGACTCGGCTCGGGCGCGGATCCCCAGCTGGGGCGCCAGGCGGCCATCGAGCAGTACGACGAGCTGAAGGCGCTGCTCAAGGGCGCGGACATGATCTTCATCGCCGCCGGCGAGGGCGGCGGCACCGGCACGGGCGCCGCGCCCGTGGTGGCGCGGATCTCCCGCGAGGTGGGTGCGCTCACGGTCGGCATCGTGAGCAAGCCGTTCGGCTTCGAGGGGGCGCGCCGCAGCGCCCAGGCCGAGGCCGGCCTCGCCGACCTCGCCGCCGAGGTGGACACCCTGATCACCATCCCGAACTCCCGCCTGCTCACTGTGCTCGACAAGAAGACCTCGATGGTCGAGGCCTTCCGCGTGGCCGACGACGTCCTGCGCCAGGGCGTGCAGGGGATCTCGGACCTGATCGCGCTGCCGGGGCTGATCAACCTCGACTTCGCCGACGTGCGCACGATCATGGCCAAGTCGGGCAACGCCGGCAACGCGCTGTTGGGCATCGGCATGGGCACCGGCGAGGGCCGCGCGCTCGACGCCGCCTCGCATGCGGTGGAGTCGCCGCTGCTGGAGACCTCGGTGGAGGGCGCGAAGTCGATCCTGCTGTCGATCACCGGCGGCAACGACCTGTCGCTGTGGGAGGTCAACGAGGCCGCGAAGGCGGTCGCCGAGGCCGCCCACCCGGAGGCCAACATCATCTTCGGCGCCATGGTGGACGAGAAGCTCGGGGACGAGGTGTGGATCACCGTCGTGGCCACCGGCTACGGCGGCCGCGCCGCGCCGCGCCGCGAGCGGCGGCCGTCCACCAGGGCAGAGGACGCCGACCACGAGCCGCGCGTCACCCGCGCCCCCGGGCGCGAGCGGGACAAGGGCTCCCTCGACGATCTCCAGATCCCAGAGTTCGTGCCGCGCGGCTGAGCGCGATGTTGTCGCCAGGCCGCAGAGGCCTAGCGGCATAGTCTGCCCGCGATGAAAGGGGTGGTGGCAGCCGGGCATCCGCTCACCGCGGGGGCGGGAGCGGAGGTCCTGCGACAGGGGGGCAACGCGGTGGACGCCGCCGTGGCGGCGGTGCTTATGTCCTTCGTGGCCGAGTCGCCGCTCACGGGACCGGGCGCCGGCGGCTTCATGCTGGTGCAGACCTCCTCGGGGCAGAGCCACCTGCTGGACTTCTTCGTCGGCGCCCCCGGCCGCGGACTGGAGGACCCACATCCGGTGCCGCTGGTGCCCATCGACGTGAGCTTCTCCCCCGATGCGGTGCAGCGGTTCAACTGCGGGCCCTCCTCGTGTGGCGTCTACGGCACCACGGCGGGGCTGGCCGAGGCGCTGCGGCGCTTCGGGAGCGTCTCGCTGGCCGACCTCGTGGCCGGCCCGGCGAAGGCGGCGCGGGAGGGGGTGGAGGTGATCCCGATGCAGGCGTTCCTGTTCAACGTACTGGCCCCGATCATGAGCTCCACGCCCGAGGTGGCGGCCGTGTACGAGCCCGAGGGCAGGCCGCTGCGGACCGGCGAGTGGATCGTGCTCTCCGAGCTGGGCGACCTGCTCGACCGCCTCGGCAGCGAGGGACCCGGCTTCCTCTACGACGGCGACGTGGCGGCCGCGTGCAGCGACTGGGTGCTCGAGCGCGGCGGCCTCCTCACGCGCGAGGACCTCGCCTCGTATGAGGTGGTGGAGCGCGCGCCGGTACGCGCGGGCTTTCGCGGGCGCGAGGTGCTCACCAACCCGCCGCCGTCCTCGGGCGGCATCCTGATCGCCGACGCGCTGGAGCTGATCGACCGCATCGACCGCCCGGGCGACACGCGGGTGCTGGCCGAGGTCGTGGCGTCCACCAACCGCGCACGCGACGCCGACTTCCTCGGTGGACTGCGCGAGGACGGCTTCGCGCGGCGCTTCCTCGCCCCCGAGAAGCTCGACGCGGTGACGGGCGAGATCCGGTCGCACCTGGGGTCCACCACGCACGTGTCCGTGATGGACGAGAACGCGGCCTGCGCCAGCGTCACCTGCTCGAACGGCTCGTGCTCGGGCGTATGGGTGCCCGGTACCGGAATGCACCTGAACAACATGCTGGGCGAGGAGGACCTCAATCCGCAGGGCTTTCACAGCCACCCGCCCGGCGAACGCGTACCGAGCATGATGGCCCCCACCGTGGTGCTGCGCGACGGCCGGCCCGAGATCGCGCTCGGCTCGGGTGGGTCGAACCGCATCCGCTCGGCCATCGTCCAGACCGTGGCGGCCGTGATCGACGGTGGCATGGCCGCCCAGGAGGCGGTGGAGGCGCCGCGCCTGCACGTGGAGGACGAGTTGGTGGACGCCGAGCCGGGCGTGGACCCGGCCGCGCTGGAGTCGCTGCGGGGTGCCGGCTGGCGGGTGCGCCAGTTCAGCGAGCGCAACCTCTACTTCGGCGGCGTGCAGGCCGTGGTCCGCGATCCCGACACCGGCGAGCTGAGCGGCGGCGGCGACCCCCGCCGGGGCGGGGTTGCCGTCACCGTTTAGCCAGCAGCTACATCACCCGGACGGTTTCGTAGACCTCCACGGTGCCGCCGTTGGTGACGACGGGGGAGCCGGTTGCCAGTTCGGTCGCCGCGTCGAGGCTGTTGGCCGAGACGACGGAGTAGCCGGTCAGGCCCGAGGGAGCGCCGTCGCTGACTGTCCGGTCTGCAGCCACCGTCTTCGACGGCCCGAACGGGTTGCCGCTGTCCACGACCGCCTGGCCGAGACTCTCGAACCAGCCAGTCCATGCCGCAATCTGAGCTTCGCGCTCGGCGTCGGTCTCGGGCATGCCGCCGCCCTTGTATGCCAGTAGGTAGTTCGCCATTGGGTTCTCTTGTCGTCGGTTTGGTTGCTCAGTGGTGCACGCGACCGTTCGTACGGGCCCGCTCAGCGGCCTTCTCCGCGTGCTCGAGGCGCTCCATCGCGCGCCCGCACAGCGTCGCCAGCCGCGACAGCCGCTCGCTCTCCGAGCGCAGCTCCAGCAGCTCCTGCTTGGCGTCGAGCTCGAAGGCGATCGTAGCGGCCATGCCGTAGGCGCTGAGCTCGGACAGGTCACCCTCGCTCGGGCGCGAGTCGGTCACCCGCTCCACGAGGTCGGCGTATCCGCGGCGCGCCGCCATCCCCGCCTCGGGATCCGGCTCGGCTTCGCCGTCCTCCTCGTCGAGCAGCTCCACGTCGCCGGCGGGGTACTCCATGTCGTCGATGCGGCGCTCCAGCCGGAACGGCCGCGAGCCCTGGACGAGGATGTTCATCCGGCCGTCCTCGGCCCGCTCGAGCAGCTGGGTGATCTCCGCCGTGCAGCCGATCTCCTGTAGGCCATGGTCGCCCATCCAGAGGATCCCGAACTCGGATTCCTCCTCGAGGCAGGTCTCGATCATCGTCTTGTAGCGCTCCTCGAAGATGTGCAGCGGCTGCGGCTCTCCCGGCAGCAGCACGAGGCCGAGGGGGAAGAGGGGGAAGCGCTCGATCGAGTCGCCCATCGCGATCCCTAGGCTAGCCGTGTGCCTCTGCGGGACGCGCTCGCAAATGTGGATCCGTACCGCCCGCAACCGCCGGCCCGCGTGCTGGCCGAGCGGCTGGGGCTGGAACGGCTCACAAAGCTCGGCTCCAACGAGGGAGCGTTGGGGCCGCTGCCCGAGGCCGTGGCCGCGTACGAGGCCACGGCGGCCGAGCTGGCGCGCTACCCGGACGGCGACGCGTCGGACCTGCGCGCGGCCCTGGCGGAGCGTCACGGCGTGGCGCCGGAGCAGGTGGTGCCAGGCAATGGCGCCGACGAGCTGATCCGCCTGTGCGGCGCGGCCGCGCTCGACGCAGGCGACGCCGCGGTATTCCCCTGGCCGTCGTTTCCCAGCTACGTGTCGGCGGCGGCGGTGCACGGCGCCACCCCGCTTCAGGTGCCGCTGAACGATCGGCGCGCCGTGGACGTGGACGCGCTGCTCGACGCCTGCGATACGCCCGCGCCGGGCGGGGGGAGGGTGCGGGTGGTCTTCCTCGCCAACCCCAACAACCCGACCGGCACGCTGCTCGACCCCTCCGAGCTGCGCCGCTTCCTCGACTCGCTGCCCGACCGGATCCTGTGCGTGCTCGACGAGGCCTATGCCGAGTACGCCGACCCCGAGCCCGGTGGGCCCGCGCTGCTGCGCGAGGGTCGCCCGCGGCTGTGCGTGCTGCGCACCTTCTCCAAGGTCTACGGGCTCGCCGGCCTGCGCGTGGGCTATGCGCTGGCCTCCCCCGAGGCGGCGCGAGCGCTCGACCGCGTGCGGCCGATCTTCAACGTGAACCAGCCGGCGCAGGCGGCGGCGGTGGCGTCGCTGGCCGCGCGTGACGCGATCGGCGAGCGCGTGGCCCACACACGCGCGGCGCGCGAGCAGCTGCGCGAGACGCTGGCCGCGTCGGGGCTGCGCCCCGTGGCCTCGCAGGCGAACTTCGTCTACGCCGACGTCCCGGGAGGCGACGGCGCCGGCCTGGCCGAGCGGCTGCTCGCCGAGGGCTTCATCGTCCGCGCCCTCGACGGCTTCGGCGCGCCGGGCGCCATCCGCGTGACCTGCGGCACCGACGAGGAGAACGCCGCGTTCGCGGAGGCGCTGGCGCGGGTCGTGCGCAGCGGGTGAGTACTGCGGCACAGGACACCGGCACGGCGGGCCCCGCCCACGTAGCCACCGTCTCCTTCCTCGCCTCCCGCGCCGTGCCCAGCGGCGGCTTCTGGGTAGCGCTCGCCGGCGGCACCGCGCTGGCACGCGTGGCGCAGCGGCGCGGGGCCCGCGAAGGCTACGGCGCCAGCTGGGCGGCGATGCTCGAGACGGTGGCGATCATGGGCCCGGCCCGCTTCGGCGTGCCGCTCACACAGGCCTTGAGCGCTCCCCTGATGGGGCGGTTGGAGGCGCGCGGGCGTGGGGCGCTCGCGCAGTTTCTCGCCTGCGCGGCGATCCGGGTGCTCTCCAACGGGGTGGGAGTGGCGTTCTTCGTGTTCGTGATCGCCGGAGGGCTGGACGCCTACGCCGGGAGCTACGAGAACCTGGCCGGGCTCTTCGGCCTGGAGGTCGGTGAACGCGGCACGGTGATCGTCACCCTCGCCGGCCTGTTCGCCTGGGGCGCGTTCGCGAGCGTGGTTCAGGTCACCGTCTACCGGCGCGGGCTGCGCTCGTGGCCGTCGGTGCAAGAGGCCGACGAGACGGCGTCGCCTGAGCCCGAGCCGCCGCATTCTGGGCGCTTCGATCCACGTGTGATCGCGGTCGCGGCGGCCGTGTCGTTCGCGCTGCTGCTCGCCAGCACCGAGTGGATCGTGCTGGCGGCGGTGACGGCCTTCCTGGCTGTGGCGTGGGTGGTCTCGCGCCCCGACCGGCGCGCGGTGCCCACCGGCCTGGCGCTGGCGGGGGTGCTGGCGTTCGGGGCGCTGGTGTTCTCGCTGGGAGCCGGCCTGGGGGTGGAGGTGGCGCTGCGCCGCGCGTCGCGCGCCGCGCTGCTGGTGCTGGCGGCCACCTGGCTGCGAGCGGCCGCGGGCGCGGACGGGCTGCGAGAGGTCTCACGGCGGGCGCTGGGGCGGCTACGGGCACTTCCGAGCGCGCGCGAGGCGGCGCAGGTGCTCGACACGATCGGTTCGGAGGGCCGCCTGGCATCGGCCGGCCGCGCGCTGCTGGATGCCATCGACGGCGTGCCCAACCGTCCCGGGCCTTTTGTGGACGCCGTGCTGGGCTGGGTGGCGCGGGAGGCGGTCCACTACCGGGCGCCCGAGCGCGCGCCGGCGCTGGCGCTTCGCGCGCGGCTCGTGGACGCGCTGCTGCTCGTAGGCGCGATCGCGCCGGCGGCGGCGCTGTTCGCCTAGGTCCTGTCGACTGTCGACTGTCGACTGTCGACTGAGTAGGGCGCTCGCGCCGACACCAGCAGGTTGTAGAAGATCGCCGCCGGGAGGCGGGGTTCAAGCAGCGCGCGGTCCACGGCCTGGAGGGCGATGTAGCCGCGGTAGGCGTACTGGTGCCACAGGCGCGGCACGCCCTGCGGGTCGGCGGTGGCCTCCAGCGCGCGGTTGGTCCAGCCGAACAGGCTGGCCGCCAGCTCCTCGCCGCGCACCCGCACGTCCTCGAGGCCACCGAGGCGCGCGGCCTGCGCCAGGCCTGCCGGGGTGAAGGCGTGGACGTCCACCAGGGTCTCGAGGCGATCCTCCTCGGGGCCCTGGTGGTGGCCGTTGCGCTCGGCGGCCCGGGCGCCCACGAGCGCGCGCCACGCGGGCGCCGCGCGGAAGGCCATCCGCTTGGGCAGCTCGGCCAGGCGGTCGCCGTAGTGCGACGGCTCGCCGCAGAAGGCGATCACTCCGCCCGGGCGCAGCACGCGCCGCAGCTCGGCCATCGCGCCCGGCAGGTCGGGCAGGTGGTGCAGCACGGCGTGGCCGAAGACGATGTCGAACGAGTCGTCGGGGAAGGGGAGGGCGGCGCCGTCGCAGCAGGCGGCCTCCACGTCCACGCCGAGCCGGACTGCCGAGGCGCGCAGGGCGTCGAGCATCCCCGGTGAGATGTCGGTGGCCGTGTACTCGCCCACCACTCCGGACAGCGCGAGGTTCAGCCCGAAGTAGCCCGTGCCGGCGCCGATCTCCAGCCCGCGCGGATAGCTCGGCAGGCGGCGCATGCCGAGCGCCTTGCGCAGCTTGCCGAGCACCTGCGCCTCGCCGCGCCCGCCGTAGTCGATGCCCCACTTCGCGTCGTAGTGCGCGGCCGCGAGGTCGTGGTAGCGCACGTTGGCGGCGTGGATCTCCTCGGTGGTGGCGGCGGGGGCCATCGGCCGCAGGACGGTAGCTGAGCGGAGGAGCGCAGGCCGATCGCCCGGTAGGAGCGCAGCCCGATCGTTGATCGGGCGAGCACCGCACCGTGAATCTCGGCCGAGCACCGCACGGATGGCTCTCGGGAACGGTGGGACCCAAGCCCCCGTCCCTAGACTCCGCGCGGCTTTGGCCGAGCCCGCCGAGTACCTCCAGCAGGACCAGCCCGAGGGCGTGCCGCCGCTCGCGCTCACCGGCGAGCGCACGCTGCCCGACGTGCCCGCCGAGAACTACTGGTACCGGCGCCATCTGGTGGTCTACGAGTGGATCGCCGAGCGCTGCCGCCGGCTCGATGTGGTCGACTTGGCCTGCGGCGAGGGCTATGGCACGGACGTGCTCGCCCGCCGCGCCGCGCGGGTGACCGGCGTGGACGCCAACCCCGAGGCCCATGAGCACGCCCGCCTGCGCTACACCCGGCCCGGCGTGCGCTTCGTGCGCGACCTCATCGACCACTACGAAGAGCCGTGCGACGCCGTGGTGTTCCTGCAGACCATCGAGCACGTGCGGGATCCCCGGGCCGTGCTGAGGCACATCAAGGGCATGCTCCGGCCCGGCGGCACGGCGTACGTGTCCACGCCGAACGTGCTCACGCTGGCGCCCGCGGGAGCCGACCGCTCGGGCAACCCGTGGCACGTCTACGAGTACCGCGCCCACGAGTTCCGCGAGCTGTGCGAGGCGTGCTTCGACGAGGTGCAGCTGAGCGGCGTCTTCCACGCGCGCAAGCTGCGCGCACACGAGCTGGCGATTCGGGCGGGCTGGGACTCCCTGCACCCGCGGCTGAAGATCACCACCCCCTTCTACGACCGCTTCATCCCCGCGATCTCCGCCGCCGACTTCGCCCTGCGCCCCGGCCCGCTGGACCGCGCGCTGGACTACCTGGCGGTGCTGCGGTGATCGGGGAGCTCACGGCTGGAGCCCCGCCGCCGGATCCGCCCGAGCTGCCGCCCGCCGCCCGCCCGCGCTGGCCGGCCTGGATGGGCTTCGCCGCGATGGGCGCCGGCCTGGTGGTGGTCACCGTGGCCGTGGTGCCGCTCGTGCCGGTGGTGCTGCTGCTCACGGAGGGCGGCGCGATCGGGGCGCTGGCGCTGCTCACGCTGCTGCTGGTGCAGGACGTGGCGTTCGTGCTCACCGCCGGCTTCTTCGCACGCCTGAAGGGACGGCTGCGGGCGTGGCACTTCGGCCTGCGGGCCACGCCGCCCAAGCGCACGCTGGTGATCGTGGTGGGCGCCACGCTGGCGATCTTCGGCTTCGAGATCGGCTACGTCGAGCTGCTGGACGTGGACGAGAGCAACGTGGAGGACATCACCGGGGAGGGCGCGTTCGCGGTGCTGGCCGTCTCGCTGGCGGTGATCGTGGTGGCCCCGGTCACCGAGGAGCTGTTCTTTCGCGGCTTCTTCTACCGCTCGCTACGCACCCACCTGCCGATCTGGCTGGCGGTGCTCATCAACGGCACCGTGTTCGGGATGCTGCACTTCCAGGGGATCGAGAGCCTCTCGATCCTGCCCGTGATCGCCGTGTTCGGCTTCGGCGTGTGCCTGGTTTACGAGGCCACCGGCAGCGTGTTCGCCGTGATCGCCATCCACGCCGCCTTCAACACGCTGGCCAGCACCGACCCCGACACCACCGCCACGTTGATCCTGCCGCTCGCGGTTGGCGTCGCCGTGTGCGCGTCGTGCGTGCTCGCCGCGCTGCGCCTCGGGCCGGCCCCGTCGCCCTTCCCGCCGCCCGCCCGCGCATGAGCCGCGACCGCGGCGCCATGGCGCTCGTCCTCCACTCGCACATGCCCTACGTGGAGGGCTTCGGCACCTGGCCGTTCGGCGAGGAGTGGCTGTGGGAGGCGGTGGCCACCGTCTACCTGCCCTTGCTGGACCTGCTCGAAGGCAGCGCGGCGCCGGTCACCGTGGGCGTCACCCCCGTGCTCTGCGACCAGCTCGAGACGCTTCCGGGCGAACCGGGCGAGCGCCTGCTGGCGTTTTTGTCCCAAACGCGCCGCGCCGTGCACGAGGAGGACTCGAGGGGCCTCGATGACACCGGACAGCCCGAGCTGGCCGCGGAGGTGCGCCGCGCGGCGCTCGACTACTCCCGCGCCGAGGAGGCGCTGCGCGACGGCGGCCGGCACCCGCTGAAGCGGCTGGCGGCGCTGGGCGAGCGGCCGAACGTGGAGCTGATGACCTCCTCGGCCACCCACGCGCTGCTGCCGCTGCTTGCCAGCGACGCCGGACTGCGCCTGCAGCTGGCCAGCGGCGTGGCGTCACACGAGCGGCGCTTCGGGTCGTGGCCGGGCGGCCTGTGGCTGCCCGAGTGCGCCTACGCGCCCGGCCTGGAGCGCGAGCTGGCCGGCCACGGCGTGCGCCGCTTCTGCGTGGACCAGACCGGCGTGTACGGGCAGGGCGCGCCCGAGCACCTGGAGCCGGTGGCCTGCGACGCGGAGGTCGTGGCCGTGCCGATCGACTGGCAGACCGTGCAGCTGGTCTGGAGCGGCACCGAGGGCTACCCGGTCCACCCGGTCTACCGCGACTACCACCGGCGCACCGTGCACGACCTGCGCCCATGGAGCAACGGCGGCGAGCCCTACCGTCCCGAGCAGGCCGCCGCGCTCGCGCGCGAGCACGCCCGCGAGTTCGTGGCCCGTTGCATCGAGCGCCTGGACCGCCACCACGCCGACCGCGATCAGGCGGGCCTGTTGACCTTCGCGCTGGACACCGAGCTGCTCGGCCACTGGTGGTACGAGGGGCAGACCTGGCTGGAAGCAGTGTTCGACGAGGCCCCGTCCCAGGGGCTCGATCTGGTCACCCTCGAGGAGGGCGTGGACAGGGTCCCCGCGGTGGAGCGGGAGCTGCGGCCCTCCAGCTGGGGCGACGGCAAGGACTTCTCCACCTGGGACCGGCCCGGTGTGGCGGAGATCGCCTTCGCCGCTCGCCGCGCTGAGCTGCGCACCGTGGCCGCCGCGGCACGAGCAGGGCCGGTGGCCGGTGGCCGGCGGGCGGCGCTCGAGCGCGCGGCGCGCGAGCTGTTGGCGTTGCAGTCCAGCGACTGGGCCTTCCAGGTGACCAAAGACCTCGCGGCCGACTACCCGCAGCGCCGGATGGCCGCGCATGGCGCCGCTCACGACGCGGCTCTGAGCGGTCTGGGAGACTCCGCAGCCGTGCCGGAGCCCGCCCTGCGCAACCTGGCGCCCGACCTCGACCTGGCCCCCCTGCTCGCTCCATAGCCATGCGCGTCCTGCTGCTCTCCTGGGAGTACCCGCCGCTGATCGAGGGCGGCCTGGCACGCCACGTGGGCAAGCTGGCCGAGGGGCTGGCGGCGCGCGGGGTGGAGGTGCACGTGCTCGCGCGCGGCCGGGAGGAGTCGCCCGGCGAGGAGGAGATGGACGGCGTGCTGGTGCACCGCGTGCGCGAGCCCGAGCGCCCGCGCGAGCTGGGCGAGTTCGTCACCTGGATCGAGCGCATGAACGCCGACATGCTGGCCGCCGGCGTGGAGGTGGGCGACCGGTACGACTTCGACCTCGTGCACGGCCACGACTGGCTCGTGGCCTCGGCCGGGGACCACCTGGCCAAGCGCTTCCGCTGCCCGCTGGTGGTCACGATCCACGCCACCGAGTACGGCCGCCACCAGGGCTGGGTGGACAGCCACCCGCAGTCGTATATCCATGGCGTGGAACGCTGGATGGCCAACCGCTGCGAGCAGCTGATCACCTGCTCGGCCTACATGCGCGCCCACGTGGCCGACATCTACGGCCTCGAGGAGGACGCCGTGGCCGTGGTCCCCAACGGCATCGACCCATCCGAGCTGGTGCCGGTGGACGATCTCGCCTCCCTGCGGGCCAGCTTCGCCCAGCCGCACGAGAAGCTCGTGCTGCTGGTGGGCCGGCTGGTCTACGAGAAGGGCTTTCAGCTCGCGCTCGAGGCGCTGCCGAGGTTGATCGAGCGGGTGCCCGGAACGCGCTTCATCGTGGCCGGCTCGGGCACCGCCGAGGAGGACCTGCGCCGCCAGGCGAGCGAGCTGGGCCTGGACGACCACGGCACGTTCGTGGGCTGGATCGGCGACGACGTGCTGCACTCGCTATACCGCATCGCCGACCTCACAGTGGTGCCCTCGATCTACGAGCCGTTCGGGCTTGTGGCCCTGGAGGCGATGGCCTCGGGCAGCCCGTGCCTGGTGGCCGACACGGGCGGCCTGCGCGAGGTGGTGCCCAACGAGGACGTGGGGCTGCGCTTTCGCTCCCGCGACCCGGAGTCGCTGGGCCAGATGGCCGAGCGGCTGCTCACCGACTCCCAGCTGCGCGACCGGCTGGTGACCGAGGCCTCCGAGCACGTGCTCACCTTCGACTGGGCCGACGTGGCGCGGCAGGTGCAGGACATCTACGGCGAGACGCTGGCAGCCGAGGCGCCGGCGCGCTGAGATGCTCGCCACCGCATTCGCTGCTCTCGCCGTGGCCTCCGCCCCGGCGGGCGACCCGGCCGATCCAATCGTCCACCTGACCGCCCCGCGCTACGCCAGCGACACGGCGCGCGGCCCGGTCTTCCGCCTGCAGCTCTCCGCGCGCGACTCCAGTGGCCTGGAGGGGATGACGCTGGAGTTCCGCAGCAACTCCGATGTCGCCACGCGCTGGAGGCGGATTGGCCCGGACAAGGTCCGCCGCACCGCGCGGTTCACCGGGCGGCCGGGCGAGACCTACCGCTTCCGCCTGCGTGCGCGCGACACACTCGGCAACCGCAGCCCGTATTCCTACGGCATCACCTCGGTGCCGCGCGACGACCGCTCGCCGCGGCTGCGTTTCACGGGCGGGTGGCGAAGGCTGCGCAGCGCGGGCGCTTATGAGGGTACGCTGCGCCGGGCGCAGCAGCCGGGCGCCACCGCATCGCTGCTGTTTCGCGGCGGCCGGCTGGCGCTGATCGCGCGCCGGTCGCCCAGGGCCGGGCGCCTGCTGGTGCAGATCGCCGGCCGCGAGGAGTTCGTCTCGCTGCGCGGCCGGCGGCGTGGGCGCGCCGTGGTCTTCCGCTCCCGCCTGCTGCGCCCTGGCGTGTACCGCCCGCACCTCATCGCGCTGGGCGGCGGCCCGGTGGACCTCGACGCCGTGGCGATCGAGCAGGGGCCGCGGGCGCCGCGTTAGCTACCGCTGTCGCTGCTCCTGCCGGGGCCGCGCCCCGGGAGCTAGCCGGCCAGCATCCCGGCCATCAGCCGCAGCGGCTGGTCGGCCTCCTCGGGCCAGTTGCCCGGGTCGGGCGGCCACCAAGCGTGGGCGTCGTGCTCGGGGTCCATCTGGACCTGCGCCCCGGTTGGCAGATGGGCCATCCCCACCAGCAGGACCAGGCCGTTGGGCAGGCGCACCAGGGCCTCCACCGACAGGCGCTCGGGCTGCACCGACCACTCCTCGTGCAGCTCCCGTGCCAGCGTGTCGGCCGGGTTCTCGCCCACGTCCACGGCACCGCCCGCCCCCAGCGCCCAACGACCGGCCCAGGTGGCCACCCACGGCGCGCGGCGGCCGGCCAGCCAGCGCCCCTCGGAGTCGCGCACCGCACAGAGGGCGGAGATGCTGTCCAGGGCGTCATCGCCCAGCCGCAGCGCCCAGCGCGCCGGCTCGAGCTCGAGCGCCAGCTCACCGCCGTCCTGCTCGAACGCGGCCAGCCGGGCGCCCAGACCGTCGTGGGTGGGAGAGCCGCGCTCGCGCAGTGACGCGATGGCGGCGTCGGCCTGCGCCTCGGCCTGCGCTCCCGCGTCGAAGGGCTCCTCGGCCCACCGTGTCCGCACCGAGCCCGCTTCCCACGGTCCCCGGGCCAGCAGTCCGCGCTCGCGCGAGCTCACTCCCACCGCAGCTGCCGGGGCTCCTCGCGCATCCTCACCACGCGCGCGGGCACGCCCGCCACCACCGCGTTGGCCGGCACGTCGCGCGTGACCACCGCGTTGGTGCCCACGATCGCGTTGTCGCCGATGGTCACCCCGCGCAGCACGCACGCGCCGTAGCCGAGCCAGACGTTGTTGCCCACCCGGACGTCGCGCTTGTAGATCCCCTGCAGGCGGATCGGGCGCTCCACCTCCACCACGCCGTGATCGAAGTCGATCAACATCACGCGGTCGGCGATCACGCACTCGCGGCCGATCGACACGTGCTGGAAGGCCGAGATCGTGCAGTTCTGCCCGAGTACCGTCTTGGCGCCGATCGAGATCACGCCCTCGTGGCAGCGCAGCTTGGTGCCGTGCCCGAGCCACGACCAGCGGCCGAGCTCGATTCGCCCGCGCGAGCCGGTCTGCAGCGTCACGCCCGGGCCGATGAAGGCGATGCCGTCGGTGTGCAGCCGCCTGGCGAACACGCGCCAGCGCACCAACCGCGCGAGCAGGCGCAGGTACTTGGGCGTGAGCATCCGGTTGCGGCGCATGAAGCGCAGCAGCGCGAGTGGGCCGCCGTGCAGGGGCGCCGGCGCGCGGCGCAGCTCGCCGGGCACTCCGGTGGGCGGCGCGCTGCCCGCTTCGGTGGCGGTCGGCTTCATGCGGATGCGGATGATAGGAGCGAGCCCGGTGCGGCTGCCCGTATCGCCCGTCCGGGTTATCGGCACCGCGCCCATCGGCCGCGGATGGCAAAGTTCGCGCCATGAACGCCTCCGAGCCGATCGTCAGAGCCAGCGACCTGCGCCGGCGCTTCGGCGAGGGCGACACCGCAGTGGACGCGTTGGACGGCGTGTCCGTGGAGCTCCCCAAGGGCCACTTCACCGCCGTGATGGGCCCCTCGGGCTCGGGCAAGTCCACCCTCCTGCACATCCTCGCGGGCCTGGATCAGCCCACTTCGGGCTCGGTGATCGTGGACGGCACCGAGATCGCCGAGCTCGACGACAAGCGGCTCACCGAGCTGCGCCGGGACAAGGTCGGCTTCGTGTTCCAGTTCTTCAACCTGCTGCCGGTGCTCAGCGCCGAGGAGAACATCCGCCTGCCGCTGTCGATCGCCGGGCGCAAGCCCGACGAGCAGCTCATGAAGCAGCTCGTGGACGCCGTGAACCTGGGCGACCGCCTGTCGCACCGCCCGTCCGAGCTCTCGGGCGGCCAGCAGCAGCGGGTGGCGATCGCCCGCGCGTTGGTCTCCAAACCCGCCGTGGTGTTCGCCGACGAGCCCACCGGCAACCTGGACTCCACCTCCAGTGAGGAGGTGCTCACGCTCCTGCGCCGCGCCGTCGACGACTTCGGCCAGACCGTGGTGATGGTCACCCACGACGCCAACGCCGCCGCGGTCGCCGACCGCGTGCTGGTGCTGGTGGACGGCAAGATCGTGCAGGACGCCGCCGCCGGTAGCGCCGAGCAGGTGTACGACCTGCTCAAGGTCGAGACCACCGCATGACCTCGATAGCGCTGCGCAACCTCGCGGCGCGCAAGCTCCGCACCTTCCTCACCTCCCTCGCCGTGGTGCTCGGCGTGATGATGGTGGCCGGCACCTACGTCCTCACGGACACGATCGACCAGTCGTTCGGGAAGATCTTCGAGCAGGGCAACCGCGGCATCGACGCCGTGGTCACCTCGAAGGAGGCCGTGGAGACCGACGACGGCCAGGAGCCGTCGTTCGACGAGAGCGTGCTCGACCGCGTCCGCGAGACCGAAGGCGTCGACAAGGCCGAAGGCGGCATCTTCGACCCCACCGTCTCGATCCTCGACAAGGATGGCGAGCCGATTGGCGGCAACGGCGCGCCCACCTTCGGCGCCTCGGACATCGGCGAGCCGTTCGACGCCCTCAAGTACGTGGAAGGCGGTAGGCCCTCCTCGGCCGACCAGGTGGTGATCGACAAGCAGACCGCCGGCCGCGGGGACTACTCGGTGGGCGACCGGATCAAGATCGTGGGCAAGGAGTCGGCCAAGGAGTACGAGCTGGCGGGCATCGCCACCCTCGGCGACGTGGACTCCTTCGGCGGCGCGAGCATCGCGGTGTTCACCTTCGACGAGGCGCGCCGGGTCACGCGCAAGCAGGGCAAGCTCGACCAGATCAGCATCGCGGCAGCCGAGGGGGTTTCCCCGGCGGAGCTCAAGCGCCGCCTCTCGCAGGCGCTGCCGAAGTCCGTAGAGGTGGAGACCGGCACGGAGAACACGGCGTCCCAGAAGGAGGACGTGGGCGAGTTCATCGGCTTCCTGAAGACCGCCCTGTTGATCTTCGCCGGAGTGGCACTGTTCGTGGCCGCCTTCCTGATCTTCAACACCTTCTCGATCACCGTGGCCCAGCGCACGCGGGAGTTCGCGATGCTGCGCACGCTCGGCGCCAACCGCCGCCAGCTGGTCGTCAGCGTGGTCACCGAGGCGCTGGTGATCGGCCTGATCGCCTCGGTCCTCGGCCTGCTCGCCGGCATCGGCTTCGCACCGGCCATCAACGCGCTCTTCCAGGCGCTGGAGGTGGACCTGCCCAACGAGGGCACGGTGATCGCCACCCGCACGATCGTGGTCGCGCTTGTGATCGGCGTGGGCCTTACCGTGCTGGCCTCGCTTATCCCGGCCCTGCGCATCACGCGCGTGCCGCCGGTGGCGGGTCTGCGCGAGGGCGCGGTGCTCGAGACGCCGCGCGGCAGCCGTCGCCGTAGCGCCATCGCCACCGTGATCACCGGGCTCGGCGTGGTGGCCATGCTGCTCGGTGTCTTCGGAGTGCTCAGCCCCGGTGAGGCCTGGGTGGGGGTGGGGGCCGGGGCCATCTTCATCGGCGTGGCACTGCTCAGCCCGCGCCTGGTGCGGCCGATGGCCTCGCTCGTGGGCCGGCCGGTCGAGCGCTTCCGCGGCGTGGCCGGCCGTCTGGCGAGGGAGAACGCCGTGCGCAACCCCGGTCGCACCGCCTCCACCGCGGCCGCGCTGATGATCGGGCTGGCGCTGGTGTCGTTCGTGGCCATCTTCGCGGCGGGGCTGCGGGGCTCGATCGACGCCGCCTTCGACAAGACGATCCAGGGCGACCTCATCGTCACCAACAAGGACGGCTTCTCCGACATCTCGCTCGAGGTCACCGACGCCATCGCGGAGATCGACGGCGTAGCCGTGGCCTCGCCCGGGCGCTTCACCCAGGCCAACGTGGCGGGGGAGAAGGGCAGCTATGTGACACTCGTCGACCCCGAGACCGTGACCGAGGTGCAGACGCTGGACTGGGAGGAGGGCGACGACAGCCTGCTGTCCGGCCTCGGCCCGCGGGACGCGGTGGCCGACGAGAAGTGGGCCGAGAAGGAGAAGCTCGAGGTGGGCGACACCTTCAAGACCGGGGTGTCCAACGGGGAGACGCTCACCTACACGGTGCGCGGCACGTTCGTGGACCGGGCCGACTTCAACGGCGACTTCGTGGCCTCCGACGCGAACGCCGCCGCGTACGGCGAGCCCAACAGCGTGCAGCAGGTGCTGGTGGGCCTTGAGGAGGGCGCCAGCGCTGGTGCCGTGCAGAAGGAGATCGATCGGCTGGCCGGCTCGGCCTTCCCCACGATCGAGGTCCGCAGCCAGCAGGAGTTCAAGGACTTCATCGGCGAGGAGATCAACCAACTGCTCGCGGTGGTCTACGCGCTGCTGTTCCTGGCGGTGATCGTGTCGCTGTTCGGGATCGTGAACACGCTCGCGCTGTCGATCCACGAGCGCACCCGCGAGCTCGGGCTCCTGCGTGCGGTGGGCATGTCACGCCGCCAGGTCCGGCGGGTGATCCGCTGGGAGTCGGTGATTACCGCCGCCATCGGCGCGGTGCTCGGATCCGTGCTGGGCGTGATCTTCGCCGTGATCATGAGCCGCCCGCTGGCCGATGAGGGCTTCGTGCTCTCGATCCCCGTGGGCACCCTGATCGTGCTGCTGCTCCTGGCGCTGATCGCCGGGGTTCTGGCGGCGATCGGCCCTGCGCGCAGGGCCTCGCGGCTGGACGTGCTGGACGCGCTGGCCTACGAGTAGCTGCGGTCCAGGAAGGCGGCGAGGCGGGCCGTGACCTCGCGCAGCGCGGCGAGGGAGGCGTCCAGGTCGCCGTCCACCTGGAGGGCGTGGTCGAGCCCCTCCAGCTCGACCACGTCAAGGGCCGGGTTGGCCGGCAGCGCCGCGGGGTCCCAGTGGTCGCGGTCGCCCGTGCCGCCGATCAGCAGCGTGGGCGCCGACGCGCGGCCGAGCGCCTCGAGCACCGCGGGCTGGCGCAGCATCGGCGTCAGCCACGCCGCCGGGAGGTCGCGGTCGACCGCGATGCCGGCGGCCGCGCTGGTGAGTGACTTCCCGATCATCACGAGCCGGTCGCCGGGGGCGGCGTCGAGCGCTCGAGTGGCGCGGTCGGTAGCCCAGGCGAAGGGCTCCTCGCCCTCGGGCAGCTCGTCCAGCACCTCGAGCACGCTCCAGCCCTGGGTCAGGGCCACCTCACGTGCGAACCAGAGCAGGGGGGCGCGCGTCGGGTACCAGGCGCCCGGCAGCAGGGTGACGCAGCGTTCGCTGTCTCGCTCGTGCAGGAGGGCGGCGCAGGGGCC
>DASROS010000035.1:0-54111 GCA_035646775.1 Thermoleophilaceae bacterium
CCCCGGTACGCCGAGTTCCGGCGCACACTGGATGCTGCGCATCCCGACTTCTCCCAGGGCGCCTATCGCGCGTTCAACAAGCCGTTCAAGCGCCCGGCGGCGCGCGAGGAGATCGAGCGCTACCTGCTGCCCGCGCTGTCGGACACGGTGGAGGTGCAGCGCATCCGCGACCACGTGGGGTGGAATTCGCTGTTTCGCCGCCGGGAGCGCGACTACTCCTCCGCCCGCGTCATGCGCGCCGGGATGAAGGTGCTCGACGAGGTCAAGGGCAGTGGCAAGCCGTTCTTCCTCGGCGTTGACGCCTTCGACCCTCATGAGCCGTTCGACCCCCCGCGCTCCTGGAAGACCGAGATCGCGGGAAGCGAGCCCAAGGGGATCGAGAAGGAGGGCATCATCCCGATCCAGCCGTTCGAGACGCCGTCGAACCGAGTCGACACGATCGGCATCGACGACGACACCGTGGAGCTCGTGCGCGAGCTGTACGCGGGGGAGCTGTCCTACACGGACAGGTGGATCGGCCGGCTGCTGAACAAGCTCGACGACCTCGGCCTCGCCGACGACACGCTCGTCTACTACTTCTCGGACCATGGCCTGACGCTGGGCGAGCACGGGATCATCGGCAAGGCGGCTGCGCTGCCGCACTACCACATCTACCACGTGCCCTACATCATCAAGGATCCCCAGGGACGCCTGGCCGGGGAGACCAGCGACTACTTCGCGTCCACCCACGACGTGGCCAAGACGATCCTCTCAACCATGGGCGTGCGCCCCGCCGGCGCGATGGACGGAGAGGACCTCAGCGTGCTGTTCGAGGGCAAGCAGCCGCCATCACGCCCGTTCTTCACCGCGTGCTACGCCGACAACGTGATCGCCGGCGACGGGCGTTACGTGCTGATCTCGAACATCGTCGGCGTGCGCCGGCGCCTGTACGACACGCTCGAGGACCCGCGCGAGCTGAACGACATCTCCGCCGACAACCCGCAGATGGTGGACCGCCTGTGGAAGGCGCTGGAGGACGAGGCGGGCGGATCGCTGCCGATGTTCGGGGAGAACTTCGTCCTCGGTGGCTGAGCGCGCCGCACGCTGGACGCGCCGGCGCCTGATCGGTGCCGGAGGCGCGAGCGCCGCGAGCGTGGCGGGGCTGGCGGGCCTCAGGGGCGCGCGGCCGCCGGCCGCCGCGGCGCAGGCGGCCGGGCCGGCACAGACCAACGTGCTGCTGATCGTGGTGGATGGCCTGCGCGCCGACTTCGTGGGCGCCTACGACGACCGCGACGACCGCGCCGAGACCCCCAACCTCGACGCCCTCGCGGAGGAGTCGCTGCGCTTCGAGCACGCAATCCCCGAGTCGATGGCGGCCATGCCCGCCCGCAAGGCGGTCGTGACCGGCATGCGGTCGTTCCCATTCCGCGACTGGCGCCCGGTGGACGGCATGGCCCGCTTCCCGGGCTGGACGCAGGTGTACGACCACCAGCCAACGCTCACCGACGTGCTCTCCGACCAGGGCGTCGAAGCGGTCTACATCGCCGACAACCCGCTGCTGGAGACCGAGCGCTTCTCCGACGTGCACCGCGCACCGGAGGGCCGCGCGCCCCAGGTGACCCAGGCCGAGCGCTGGGTGGCGCCGGTCGTTCCCGGCGGCGTGTCCGGCAGCGACCGGTCGATCAAGCGCGTGGTGGACGGCGGGATCGCGGCCCTGCGCGAGCTGAAGGGCAAGAGCCCGTTCTTCCTCGCGGTCGATGCCTTCGACCCCGCCGAGGCGAGCGAGCCCACGCCGGTCTTCGTGCGCCCGTCCGACGCCCTGGAGCAGCGCGAGCGCAGCGAGCAGCGCGAGCGCGAGACCGACGACAAGGTGCGCTTCGGCCGCACGCAGGAGGTGGAGACCGACGTGTCCGACGAGCGCGTCCGCGACCACTACGCGGAGGAAGTCAAGTCGGTCGACCGCGAGATCGGCCGCCTGCTCTCGGAGCTCGACCGCCAGGGCCTCAAGGACTCCACCCTCGTGTACTTCGTGAGCGCGGGCACCACCGCGCTCGGCGAGCATGGCGTGTACGGCACGGCCGCCGCCGCCGGTCACGAGGAGGTCTACAAGGTGGCCTACATGATCCGCGACCCCGACGGCCGCCGGGCGGGCGAGCGCGAGAACTTCTACGCCTCCACCCATGACGTGGCGCCCACGATCCTCTCCCACCTCGGGCTTACCATCCCGGGCAAGATGGAGGGAGAGGATCTCACCGCCTTCTTCGACGACGACGACCCGCCGCCGCGGCGCCACTTCACCTCGTGTGCCGGCGACCAGGTGATCGTGGGCGACCTGCGCTACGTGCTGGTGTCGGACTTCGAGGGCGCCGAGAAGCGGCTGTACGACACGGATCCGCCCACGCACGAGGACGAGCACGGCGACGAGGACGACTTCTCACCGCGCGACGAGGACGAGGACGTGTCCCGCGAGGAGGCGGAGCAGGTGCGCCAGATGTGGGCGCGCGTGGTCCAGGACGCGGGCGGCACGATCCCGAAGTTCGGCCCCGACGGCCCCATCCGCCCGCGCGAGGAGGCGGACGAGAACGACGACGACAACGTTGACGAGGGCCGCCTGGACCGCGACGACGACCTGAACTTCAGCGGGCAGTGACGATGGCGCGAGCGGTCAGAGAGCGCGTGAACCCGTCCGCCGAGGAGTTGTACTCGCGCAAGTGGAAGATCTTCGGGGTGATGATGATCGGCTGGGCGATGTCGCTGATCGACATCTCGATCGTGAACATCGCGATCCCCGAGCTCCAGCGCGATCTGGTCACCGACACGGGCTCGATCACCTGGGTGATCAACGCCTACAACATCACCTTCGCGGTGCTGCTGGTGGCTATGGGCCGCCTGGCCGACCAGTTCGGGCGCAAGCGCTTCTTCATCATCGGCATGGCCCTGTTCACCCTCGGCTCCGGCCTGTGCGCCCTGGCTCAGTCGGTGGAAGCGCTGGTCTTCTTCCGGGTGATCCAGGGCGCGGGCGCCGGCACGCTCGCGCCGCTCGGCTTCGCGATCACCGTGCTCGTCTTCCCGCCCCAGATGCGCGGCCGCGCGCTCGCGCTCATCGCCGTCGTGGCGCTGGTGTCCACCTCGCTCGGCCCCGTCATCGGCGCGGCCATCCTGGAGGTGGCCGACTGGGAGTGGATCTTCCTGGTGAACGTGCCCTTCGGGCTGGTCGGGATCCTGCTGGCGATGCGCGTGTGGCCCGAGACGTTCGACCTGTCGGCCGTGGGCCGCAGGATCGACCTCGTGGGGATGGTGCTGCTGGGGTTGGCCGTCTTCAGCCTCACCTTCGCGCTGGCCGAGGCCAACAACCGCGGCTGGGACGACGCCCTCATCCTCTTCCTGCTCCAGGGGTCGTTCCTGTTCGCCATCGCGTTCTACCTCTCCCAGCGCTACGGCAAGGCCTCGATGATCCCGCCGGGGTTGATGAGCAACCGCCAGTTCACCGGCGCCAACACCGCGATGGTGCTGTTCGGCGCCGGGGCGTTCGGCACGCTGTTCCTGCTGTCGCTCACCTTCCAGAACCTCTGGGGCTATGACCAGTGGGAGGCTGCCCTGGCGATCCTGCCGGTGCCGGTGATGGGCATGATCGCGTGGCCGTTCATCGCGCGCGGCGCCGACAGCCGGCCCCCGCGCGCGCTGGCTGTGCCGGCCCTGCTCTCGGTGGTGACCGGCTGCATCTGGTTCTCGTTCGTGCCGTCCACGTCTGAGACGTGGTGGGACTACCTGATCGTGCTGCCCGGGCTGATGCTGATCGGCATCGGGATCGGGATAGTGTTCCCGGCCATCAACGTGGGCGCCATGGGCTCGGTGTCCGGGCCGCAGCTGGGCCTGGCGTCGGGCATCGTGAACACCGCCCGCCAGCTGGGCGCGGCGCTGGGGATCGCGCTGCTCGTGGCCACTGTGATCACCGCGTCCAACGAAACGCTGAACTACGCGATAGAGGACATCACCGATGCCAACGACGTGGCCGAGCTTCCGCCCGAGCTGGTCACCCGCATCACTATGCGCAAGTTCACCGACTACGTGGGCCAGTCCACCGCGCGCTTCGACCCCGGGCCGGGCTTCGACGAGGTCGTGGCGCGCGAGACCGCCGGCGCCGCCCGCGACGCGTTCGGCTGGGGCTTCCGGATGGCCGCGCTCGCGATCCTTCTGGCGGTCCCCTTCGCGCGCCGCATGACCCGGCCTCCGGCCGAGGCGCGCGCCGCCGACGCGGCGGCCGCGGCCGCGCGGGCGGGCCAGGGAGGCGCGCCGGCGACCGAGCGCGCACCGCCCCCCGCGGACGGTGGCGATCGCGACGGCATGGAGGCGCGGATCGCCGAACTCGAGGCTGCGCTCGCCGGAATGCGGACGGAGCTGGCCGAGCCCCCGGGCAACGGCGGTGCCGACGCGGCCGAAGGACGCGAGCCCGAACGGCGGCGGCGACCCCGGGGCCGCAACCGCTAGGAATTCGAATCGGGGCTACTGGGCGGCGGGCTTCACGATCGCGCCATTGGACTCGCGCAGGCTGCGGTCGATCACGCGCGCCGCGCGGCGGCCGTCGGCTATCGCGTTGACGATCAGCGACTGGCCCATGCGGGCGTCGCCCGCGGCGTAGACGCCGTCGCGGGAGGTGGCGAACACGCCGGCCTTCACGTTCCCCCGGCCGTCGAGGTCCAGGCCGAGGTCGGAGATCAGACCATCGTGCGTGGGGTGGGAGAAGCCGATCGCCACCAGGCACAGATCGGCTTCCTCCGCGAACTCCGACCCCTCGACAGGCACCACGTCGCGGGACGAGGAGGTGCCCGTCACCCGCCGGCCGTGCACACGCTCCACGCGGCCGTCGCCCTCGATCGCGGTCACCTGGGTGGAGAAGCGGCGCTCGCCGCCCTCGTCGAGGGCGTAGGTGGTCTCGGTGCGCCGCGGCGCCTCGGGCCAGGGCGTGTCGGGGTAGCGCCCGCCCGCGGGCAGGTCGCCATAGACGTCCAGCATCGTCACGGACGCAGCGCCTTCGCGGTTGGCGCTGGACAGGCAGTCCATTCCGGTGTCGCCCCCGCCGATCACCACCAAGCGCTTGCCCGCGGCGGTGATCTCGTGCTCGGGCTCGGGCGCCTCGCGGCCGTCGGCGCGCGCCACGGCGCGGTTGCGCTGGTAGAGGTAGTCCATCGCGAAGTGCACGCCCTCCAGGTCCGCGCCTGGCACCTCCAGGCGCCGCTCCACGCGTGAGCCCACGGCGATCACCACTGCGTCGTGGGCGGCGGCGAGCTCGTCGGTGCCGAGGTCGGCGCCTACGTCCACGCCGCACTTGAACTCGATGCCCTCCGCCTCGAGCAGGGCCACGCGCCGGTCGATCATCCACTTCTCGAGCTTGGCGTCGGGCACGCCGAAGCGGATGAGCCCGCCGGGCGCCTCGTCACGCTCGTAGACCACGACGGTGTGGCCCACCTGGTTCAGCTCGGCCGCGGCGGCCATGCCCGCGGGGCCGGAGCCCACCACGGCCACCGTGCGCCCGGTGCGGTGCTCGGGCGGGCGGGGGATCACCCAGCCCTCCTCGAAGGCGCGCTCGATGATCGCCCACTCGATCTGCTTGATCATCACCGGGTCGTCGGCGATGTCGAGCACGCAGGCGGACTCGCACGGCGCGGGACAGATCAGGCCGGTGAATTCGGGGAAGTTGTTGGTGGCGTGCAGATGGTCGATCGCCTCGCGCCACTGCCCGCGGCGCACGAGGTCGTTCCAGTCGGGGATCAGGTTGCCCAGCGGGCAGCCGCTGTTGCAGAAGGGCACGCCGCAGTCCATGCATCGCCGCGCCTGGCCGCGCACCTCGGGCTCGGGCAGCGTGCCGTAGATCTCCGCGCTGTCGCGCACGCGCTCGCGGGGGTCGCGCTCGGGCGCGGGCACCCGCTCCAGCTCGAGGAAGCCCCGGGGGTCGGCCATCAGGCGGCCGCTCCGGCCGCGCGCTGCCCACCCTCGGTGGGGGGATCCCACTGGGCGGCCACCTGCAGTGCGGCGCGGTAGTCGCGCGGCATCACCTGGGTGAAGCGCATGATCGACCGGTCCCAGTCGTCGAGCAGCGCACGGGCGACCGCCGAGTCCGTGCGCTCGACGTGCTCGGTGAGCAGCTCGCGTAGCTCCTCGCCCTGCTGGGCGCCGACCTCCTCTAGGTCCACCAGCGCGGTGTTGGCATGGCCGGCCAGCTCGTTGCGGGGGTCGAGCACCCAGGCCACGCCGCCGCTCATGCCGGCGGCGAAGTTCACGCCCACGGGCCCGATCACGGCTACGCGGCCACCGGTCATGTACTCGCAGCCGTGGTCGCCCACGCCCTCCACCACCGCGTAGGCGCCGGAGTTGCGCACGGCGAAGCGCTCGCCCGCCAGGCCGCGGAAGAAGGCGCGGCCGGAGGTCGCCCCGTAGAGCGCCACGTTGCCGGCGATCACGTTCTCCTCGGCGACGAACCGCGCGTCCTCGGGCGGGCGCACGGCGATCGTGCCGCCCGACAGGCCCTTGCCGGCGTAGTCGTTCACGGCACCGTCAACGGTGAGCGTCACGCCGGGCGCCAGCCAGGCGCCGAAGCTCTGGCCGGCCGAGCCGCGGAAGGTCACGTCCACGCTGCCCTCGGGCAGCCCCTCCGGTCCGTGGCGGCGCACGATCTCGCCCGAGAGCAGCCCGCCCACGGCACGGTGCACGTTGGAGATCGGCATCTCCAGCCGTACGGACGCGCCACCCGATACCGCCTTCCGCGCGGCCGGCAGGATCTTCAGGTGGTCGAGCGAGTCGTCGAGCACGGGCACCTGCGGGCGGGCTCGCCGCCGCGGCGCGCTGGCCGGTCCCTCGGGCTCGGCCAGCAGGCCGGTGAGGTCCACGCCGCGCGCCTTCCAGTGCTCGATCGCCGGGTCGGCTTCCAGCAGCTCGGGGCGGCCAATCATGTCCTCGAACCTGCGGACTCCGAGCGTGGCCATGATCTCGCGCGCCTCCTGGGCCACCTCCAGCAGGTAGTTCACGACCTGCTCGGGCCGGCCGGTGAAGCGCTGCCGCAGCTCGGGGTCCTGCGTGGCGATTCCCACGGGGCACGTGTTCAGGTGGCAGACGCGCATCATCACGCAGCCCGTGGCCACCAGCGGGGCGGTGGAGAAGCCCACCTCGTCGGCGCCGAGCAGCGCGGCGATCACCACGTCGCGGCCGGTGCGGACCTGGCCGTCGATCTGCACACTCACGCGCGAGCGCAGGTCGTTGCGGACGAGCGTCTGCTGGGTCTCGGCCAGGCCGATCTCCCACGGCACGCCGGCCCCCTGGATCGAGGAGAGCGCCGATGCGCCCGTGCCGCCGTCGTGGCCCGCGATCACCACGTGGTCGGCGTTGGCCTTGGCCACGCCGGCCGCCACGGTGCCCACGCCCACCTCGGCCGCCAGCTTCACCGACACCGACGCGCGCGGGTTGGCGTGGCGCAGGTCGTACACCAGCTGCTTGAGGTCCTCGATCGAGTAGATGTCGTGGTGGGGCGGCGGTGAGATCAGCTCCACGCCGGGGGTGGACAGCCGCAGGCGCGCGATCGTCTCGTCCACCTTGTGCCCCGGCAGCTGACCGCCCTCGCCGGGCTTGGAGCCCTGGGAGATCTTGATCTGCAGCTGGTCGGCGTTCACCAGGTAGTCGATCGTCACGCCGAAGCGCCCGGAGGCCACCTGCTTGATCGCCGAGCGGCGCAGGTCGCCGTTGGGGTCGGTGGCGAAGCGGGCCGCGTCCTCGCCGCCCTCGCCGGTGTTGGACTTGCCGCCGAGGCGGTTCATCGCCACGGCCAGCGTCTCGTGGGACTCGGGCGAGAGCGAGCCCAGGCTCATGCCGCCGGTCACGAAGCGCTTCACGATCTCGGCCACCGGCTCCACCTCCTCCAGCGGTACCGGCTCGGCCGGGGGGCGCAGGCGCATGAGCCCGCGCAGCATCCCTTGCGACGCGTTCTCCTCGTTCACGCGCCGGCTGAACTCCTCGTAGGCCTCGGGTCCGCCGCCGCGAGCCACGCGCTGCAGGCTGGCCACGGTCTCGGGGTCCCACATGTGGCGCTCGCCGTCGCGGCGCCATGCATAGAGCCCGCCCTGGGGCAGCAGCTTGGCGTGGGCGGCCGGCAGCAGGGCGTCCTCCACGTGCGCCGGCAGCGCGGCGCCGTGCCCGTCCGGCCACGCGCGAGCGTGGCGGTGCAGCGCCTCGACGGCCAGCTCGGCCATGCCCACGCCGCCGATGCTCGACCGCGTACCCGCGAAGTGGCGCTCCACCAGCTCGTGGTCCAGGCCGACGGCCTCGAACACCTGCGCCCCTGTGTAGGAGCGGATGGTGGAGATGCCCATCTTGGACATGATCTTCAGCAGCGCCTTGCCGGTTGCGGCGATCACGCGGTCCACCGCCTCCTCGAGGTCCTCGCCGGCGGCGCCGTGCTCGCCGACGGCGGTGCCGTTGCGCTCGGGCTGGGCGCGTCCCTCGAGGTGCCCGAGCGACTCGATCATCAGATACGGGTTCACGGCGCCGGCGCCGTAGCCGATCAGCGCGGCCACGTGATGCACCTCGCGCGGCTCCCCGGACTCCACGACGAGGCCCGAGCGCGTGCGGGTGCCCGCGCGCACCAGGTGGTGATGCACGGCCGAGACGGCCAGCAGCGACGGGATGGGCACGTTCGTGGCGGACGTGGCGCGGTCGCTCAGCACGATGATCCCCGCGCCTGCGGCGAGCGTTTCGTCGGCTTCGTCGCAGAGGCGGTCCAGCGCTGTCTCGAGGCCCTCGGCGCCCTCCTCCAGCGGCCAGGTGGCGTCGAGCGTGCGTGAGCGCAGCGGGCCGTCGGACACCGCGCGGATGCGCGCAAGGTCTGAGTCGCGCAGCACCGGGTGGTCGATCTCGAGGCGACGTGCCTGCTCGGGCGTCTCCTCGAGCAGGTCGCCCTCCGGGCCAAGGAGCGTGGACAGGCTCATCACCACGGTCTCGCGCACCGAGTCGATCGCCGGGTTGGTCACCTGGGCGAAGAGCTGCTTGAAGTAGCTGAACAGCGACGGGTGGCGGTTCGATAGCACGGCCAGCGCGGCGTCGTTGCCCATCGAGCCGAGGGCCTCCTTGGCGTCGGCCGCCATTGGGGCGATCAGCACGCGTAGGTCCTCCTGGGTCCAGCCAAATGCCAGCTGGCGCTCCCGCAGCGTGGCCAGCTCCGGGATCTGGGGCGGGTCGGCGTGCGGGAGGTCGTCGAAGTGCAGGGCGTGCTCTGCGTGCCAGTCGCCGTAGGGCTTGGCGCGCGCCACCTCCAGCTCGGCCTCGCGGTGGGCGAGCAGACCGCCGCGGCGCGGGTCGATCACCACGAGCCGGCCTGGCAGCAGCCGGCCCGCGCGCTTGACCTGATCGGCGGGCACCTCGAAGGCGCCGGCCTCGGAGGCCAGCGCGAACCAGCCGTCACGGGTGGTGACCCAGCGGCCGGGACGCAGGCCGTTGCGATCCAGGGTGGCGCCCAGGATGCGGCCGTCGGTGAAGGTGAGCGACGCGGGCCCGTCCCACGGCTCCATCAGCATCGCGCCGTAGTCGTAGAAGCTCCCGAGCTCGGTGGGGATGTCGGGCCGCCCCTCGTAGGCCTCGGGTGTCATCAGCATCGCCGCGTGCGGCAGCGAGCGACCGCCCATCACCAAGAGCTCGAGCACGGCGTCGAACGCGGCCGAGTCCGAGCTGCCCTCCGGGATCGTGGGCAGCAGGCGCTGCACCTGGTCCCCGAGCGGGCCGCCGGCCAGCGCCGACTCGCGGGCGCGCATCCAGCTCACGTTGCCCAGCAGCGTGTTGAACTCGCCGTTGTGGGCGCTCATCCGGAACGGGTGCGCCAGCGCCCAGCTCGGAAAGGTGTTGGTGGAGAAGCGCGAATGCACGATGGCCAGCGCGCTCGCCAGCCGCGGATCGTCCAGGTCGGGATAGAAGCCCGTGAGCTGCGGGGCCGAGAGCATCCCCTTGTAGACGATCGTGCGCGCGGAGCAGCTGGACAAGTACAGGTCCTCGCCGGCCTCGAGCTCCACCACGCGGCGGAGCACGTAGAGCCGCCGCTCCAGCGCGTCGCCGTCCTCCCCACCCAACGGGGACACGAACAGCTGGCGGATCACGGGAGCCACCTCGCGCGCCTTGCGCCCGCACTGCTCCTCGTCCACCGGCACATCGCGCCAGCCCAAGGGGCTGAAGCCCTCGGCGCGCGCGGTGTGCTCGATCAGGCGCTCCACCCGCTCGCGCGTCTCGTCCTCGCGCGGAAGGAAGCACATCATCACGCCGTATCCGCCGGGCGGCGGCAGCGCGAAGCCGGCCACCGCGCGCAGGAAGGCGTCGGGCAGCTGGATGAGGATTCCGGCGCCGTCGCCGCTGGCCGCGTCGGCTCCCTCGGCACCGCGGTGCTCGAGGTTCACGAGCGCCTCGATGGCCCGCTCGACGGTCTCGCGGGTCACCCGGCCGTCCAGCCGGGCGAGACAGGCCACGCCGCAGCCATCGTGCTCGTCGGCTGCGCGGTAGAGGCCGTGATCGCTTGGTGGCATGGCAGTTCCCTTTGAGGCAGGGCTTTGCGCCCCATCGCGCGCGCCCACCGGGGGACCGTCCGGCCGGCACGGGCGCGCAGAGTTCAGAAGGTTACGGAACCGCGGTCACGGTGACAGGGAAGCGTTCGGGGAGCACTCGCAGCGGCTGCTAGTCTCAAACAGAACCTCAGTCGAACACACTTAGATTTCATGCAAGCAGACCGCTTCACAGTCAAGAGTCAGGAAGCCCTCGCAGCCGCCCAGCGGCTGGCCGGCGCGCGCGGCAACTCCCAGGTGGCCCCGTACCACCTGCTGCTTGCGCTGCTCGAGCAGGACGGCGGCATCGTGGTGCCCGTTCTTCGGCGCGCAAACGCCGACCCCGAGTCGGTCCGGCGGCGGGCGAACCATGCGCTCGACGCGCTCCCCACCGTGACAGGGGGCGGCCAGGCCGACCCTGCGCTGGATGCCGATCTCGTGGATCTGCTCCGCCGCGCCGACGACGAGGCGCGCGGCATGGGCGACGAGTACGTGTCCACCGAGCACCTGTTGCTCGCGCTGTCGGCCGATCCGCAGATCGACGTGGGCGCGTCGCACGACCAGCTCTTGGCGGCGGTGCAGGCGGTGCGCGGGCCGCACCGCGTGACCGACCAGAACCCCGAGGACCGCTATCAGGCGCTGGAGCGCTTCGGCCGCGACCTCACCCAGGAGGCCGAGCGGGACAAGCTCGACCCCGTGATCGGCCGCGACGACGAGATCCGGCGCGTGATCCAGGTCCTCTCGCGGCGCACCAAGAACAACCCCGTCCTGATCGGCGAGCCCGGCGTGGGCAAGACCGCGATCGTGGAGGGCCTCGCCCAGCGCGTGGTCTCCGGCGACATTCCCGACTCGCTCCGCGACCGCCGGGTGATCGCCCTGGACATCGGCTCGCTCATCGCCGGCGCCAAGTACCGGGGCGAGTTCGAGGACCGCCTCAAGGCCGTCCTGTCCGAGGTCTCGGAGGCCGAGGGCCAGGTGATCCTGTTCCTCGACGAGTTGCACACCATCGTGGGCGCCGGTGCGGCCGAGGGCGCCGTGGACGCGGCCAACCTGCTCAAGCCCATGCTCGCCCGCGGCGAGCTGCGCTGCGTGGGCGCCACCACGCTGGACGAGTACCGCAAGCACATCGAGAAGGACGCCGCGCTGGAGCGCCGCTTCCAGCCGGTGCAGGTGGGCGAGCCCTCGGTGGAGGCCACCATCGCGATGCTGCGCGGCCTCAAGGAGCGCTACGAGGTCCACCACGGCGTGCGCATCCAGGACTCGGCGATCATCGCCGCCGCCTCGCTGTCGCACCGCTACATTGCCGACCGCTTCCTCCCCGACAAGGCGATCGACCTGATCGACGAGGCCGGGTCGCGCCTCCGTATCGAGATCGACTCGATGCCCGAGGAGATCGACGCGCTGGAGCGGCGCATCCAGCAGCTCGAGATCGAGCTCCAGGCCCTGTCCAAGGATTCCGACGAGGCCAGCGTGGCCCGCCGCGAGGCGATCGAGCGGGAGCTGGCCGACCTGCGCGAGCAGTCAAACGAGATGAAGGCCCACTGGAAGGGCGAGAAGGAGGCCATCGCCGCCATCCGCTCGGCCAAGGAGCGCCTGGAGCAGGCCCACCGCGACGCCGAGCGCGCCGAACGCGAGGCAGACCTCGAGCGCGCCGCCGAGCTTCGCTACGGCGAGATCCCGCGGCTGGAGTCCGAGGAGGCCGAACAGGAGGCCCGCCTGCGCGAGCTGCAGTCCGACCGCACCTTCCTCAAGGAGGAGGTCGACGACGAGGACGTGGCCGAGGTGGTGGCCCGCTGGACCGGCATTCCCCTGTCGCGCCTGATGGAGTCCGAAGTGGCAAAGCTCGTGCACATGGAGCAGCGCTTGCACGAGCGGGTGATTGGCCAAGAGGTAGCCGTCGAGGCGGTGTCCAACGCGCTGCGGCGCTCACGCGCCGGCCTGCAGGACCCCGATCGGCCGATCGGCAGCTTTCTGTTCATCGGCCCCACCGGCGTGGGCAAGACCGAGCTGGCCCGGGCCCTGGCCGAGTTCATGTTCGACTCCGAGCAGGCCATGGTGCGCATAGACATGTCCGAGTACATGGAGAAGCACGCCGTCTCGCGGCTGTTGGGCGCGCCCCCCGGCTACATCGGCTACGACGAGGGCGGCCAGCTCACAGAGGCCGTGCGCCGGCGTCCCTATTCGGTAGTGCTGCTCGACGAGATCGAGAAGGCGCACACCGACGTCTTCAACGTGCTGCTTCAGGTGATGGACGACGGGCGCCTCACCGACGGCCAGGGCCGCACGGTGGACTTCAAGAACGCCGTGCTGATCATGACCTCGAACATCCCCGGCGGCCTCGAGGGCGTGGAGGCCACCTTCAAGCCCGAGTTCGTGAACCGTCTGGACGAGATCGTGGAGTTCGACCAGCTCAGCCGCGAGGAGATCTCGGAGATCGTGGAGCTGCAGGTGGGCGACCTCGAGCGCCGGCTGACCGCGCGCGGGATCGAGCTGGAGCTGACCGATCAGGCGAAGGAGCTGATCGGCAACCTCGGCTATGACCCCACCTATGGCGCGCGGCCGCTGCGGCGCGTGATCCAGAAGCAGCTCGTGGACAAGCTCGCGCTCAAGATGCTGGACGGCGAGTTCGGGCCGAGCGACCGCGTGCGCGTGGATGCCGCCGGCGGTGAGCTGACGTTCGAGCGTGCCGCCGCCGCCGAGCGTGCGGCCGCCGGCGCCGCCGCATAGTCGGGAGCCCGTGGCCTCGCGCAAGCGGCCCTCGTCGCGCACCACGATGGACACCCCGTCGCTTGCGGTGTCGCCTCCCAGGGCGTAGCGTTGAGGAGTGCTGCTCGCGCACGGGACGGGCGGGATCGCCCGGCCGGCCTTGGCCCGCCGGGCGGCGCGCGCCTGCTCGAGACGCCGCCGGACAAGGAAGAGGGCCCGGCAGGCGGTAGAGCGAACCGGGCGGAGGCGAACGATGAGAGCCCGGGGGTACCATCGACCTGTGCCGCTGCCCTTCGCACCGAGGCGCCTGGCCGGAAGCCCTCGTGCCGGCGTACCGTCGCGCAGCTCGTCTCCAGGTCGAGGCGGTCGATCATGCGTTCCTGCGCCCGCGAAGCTTCACGCCTGGCGACGGTTCGGCGGGCAAAGCGCGGCATGAGCACGCCACGGCATCTCGGCGGCGCTCGCGCACTCGGATGGGCGGTGGCGGCGATGCTCGTGCTCGTCGTCGCGCCGGTAGCAACGGCAGACGCGAAGAAGTTCCAGGTGGTGGTCTTTGGCGACTCGTATGGGTCGGGCGAGGGCGCCCCCGCAGTCAACGGCGACTACGGCTCCGACGGCGGCGCCCTGCGCGACCAGGGCGTGAAGGGCCTCATCAACCCGGGCAGCCGCCCGTTCCCCGACCCGGCCGCTGACTGGAACGGGAACGCCGCCGACCAGGCGTTCACGGGTGACGGGTCGACCGCTGCCCGCCGCTGTCACCGCTCGCCGAAGGCGACCGCGCCGCGGGCGGTGCGCCTGCTCGCGGACCAGTTCCCGGACATCGACTTCACGTTTCGCTCGTTCGCATGCAGCGGCGCGCGGATCGACGAGGGTCCGATCGGGAGCTACGAGGCCGCCCAGCCGATCGACCCGGAGAACCGGGTGCCGTCTCAGATCTCGCAGGCCAACGACTACCTCAACGCTCCGCCGCAGGGCACCGACAAGCGCATCGACGCGCTCGTGATGAACATCGGCGGCAACAACCTCGGCTTCGGGAACATCATCCAGCGCTGCCTGAACCTGCCGCCCTACCAGGGCTTCGAGCCATGCAGCCCGGGGAACGTCAGCGAGAACGGCATCGGCAACGACGACACCCTCAGGGTCCTTCAGACGGGTGAAGGGTCCGGTGAGCCGGTGGACGTGATCGGCCTGGACAACCTCCCGGGTCTCTACTCGCAACTCAACAAGAAGATCAACCGCGTGCCCGGCACGGCAGGCAAGCTCGCCGTCAAGCCCCGGAACATCTACCTCACGACTCCGACGAACCCGGTGGGGGGTGGCCGCGGCGGCTGCCTCACGGGCCAGTACGACTACGAGAAGAGCCTACGCGCGGACGAGCACGCCTGGCTGCGCGACACGGTCTTCCCCACCCTCGTGGACGCGATGTCCGACGCGGCGGACGCACACGAGTGGGAGCTGGTCGAGCTGGGACCAGCGGCGCCCGCCAACGGCATGTGCGTCACCCAGAACCGGATGTTCAACCGCAACCGCGATGCGCTGCGCAGACAGGGCGCGACCGTCGCATCAGCCGCCGGCATCGGTGTCTCGCACGGCATCGGCCATCCCAACAGTGCCGGCTATGTCGCGATGGCTCCCATCCTGGCCGCGCGCCTGCGGACCCAGGTGACCGAGGCCTTCACCCCCGGACAGCTGGCGGTCGGCGGCGCCGAGCCGGCACCTGTGGTCGCGCTCGGCAACCGGGTCCAGCTGCGCCTGGCGGATCCGCCCGAGGACTACCTCACGCGCCCGGCCGGGTCGGGCCAATTCAGTGACCTCGCGGTCGGATCGCTCGGCATGGGCATCGGGATGGTCGACGTGCCGGTGCCGACGACCGTGAACAGCATGTCGCTGCTGGCGCGGCGCTGCGGACCGCTCAGCCCGAGCGTCGCGCCCCCGGCCGGCTGTGGCGCTGCGCGGCCGGTCTTCGACGTCCTCACCGGCACGCCGGGCGTGCCGACCGGCGTCACCGGCTCGGCGAACTTGCAGGGCGTCACGGTCAACTGGACGCAGGGCTCGGCCGCCGGCCGGACCCTGCGGCGCTTCCTCATCACTGCGAGCTCGTCCGTTCAGGTGACTACCCCGGGCGGCACCCTCACTGTGCCTGTGACGCAGAACTTCTCGATTGCGCCTGATCTCCGCACCTCCGTCCTGCCGCTCGAGGCCGGCGACTGGAGTATCTCCGTCCGCGAGTGCACCGACCGTGGCTGCGGCAACGGATCAGCGACTCTCAACGTCCGCAGCATCGGAGTGTTCCAGTTCGACCCGCAGGATCTCGAGCGTCCGGTCCTGCGCCAGCTCCAGCAGTTCTCGCCGGTCGGCGTCTTTACGACGCCTGCCGGCCGGCGGCCGCGCGCCGGCAAGCTGTTCCCGCTGCAGATCTCGTGGGGCGTCTGGCGTCACTGGAAGGACCTGCGCGAGCTGCGTGTGCGCATGGTCGGCGAACGCGGCGAGCTCGGGACGATCCTCGTCAAGCTCGGCTCAGGGCGAGTCACGGTCAGGGGCCCCGGCTCGCGCACGCGTCGCGGCAAGATCGGCCGCCGCGGGGTGCTCAGGGCGAAGAAGTTCGCCCTGAGCACCCGCAAGGCGCGGATCGTCGGCAGCGGCAAGCGCGGCCGGCTCGTGGCGCTGAAGCTTCCGCTGGCGTTGTCGAAGACCTTGCGCCGCCAGCGGGTCGACGTCGACGTGGCTGCGTCGTCGCGCGGTGGCAAGAAGCAGGGCTTCGGGCCGGCGGGTTCGTTTGAGGTGCGCCGAGCCAGGCGGTCAGCCCGGCGGGCGCCATCCAGACGCGGCTAGGAGACTCCTGAAAAACCCGCCGCGTGCGGCGGCCGTGGGCTTGGTGGGTCATCGGACTTTTTCAGCGGTCTTCTAGCGGGCCGGGCGCTAGCTCAGCCGCTCGAGCGGGCGGGTCATCTCCACCCGCGTCCCCTCCTCGTTGCGGGTCACCTCGACCTCGCCCATCAGCTCTCGCATCAGGTCGATGCCCCGCCCGCGCCCGCGGTTGACCCCCGTGGGCTCGCGCCACCGGCCCTCGTCGCGCACCACGATGGCCACGCCGCCGTCGCGTTGGCTGGCCTCGAGCTGGAGGGTCTGGTCGCCGAAGTCATAGCCGTGCTCCATCGAGTTGCAGCAGGCCTCATGGCTGGCCAGCTGGATGTCCTGGGACTCGGACGCAGTGGCGCCGAGGGTCTCCAGCCAGCGCCCCAGCCGGATGCGCATGCCTCGCAACGACCCCGGATCGGCTGGGAGCACGAGCCGCAGCGCGTGGGGCGCTGCGGGCACGGTGCCGGCCACGAGCAGCGTCACGTCGTCGTCGGCCCCGCCCTCGCGCCCGAGTGCGGCCACGATGCCGGCGCAGAGCGCCTCGGGGTCGCTGGGGCCGTGCGCCGCGGCCTCGCGCAGGGCCTCCAGGCCGGCGTCGATCGAGCTGCCGCGGTCCTCCACCAGCCCGTCGGTGTAGAGGATGAGCCGCGAGCTGGGGCCAAGGGAGACCTCCGCCTCCTCGTAGGTGCCCCGCCTCACCCCGAGCGGTACGGACCCGCGACCCTCGACGAAGGCGGCCGCCCCGTCGGAGTCGACCACCAGCGGAGGAAGGTGCCCCGCGCTGGCGAGGCGCATCGAGTCCAGCTCGGGGGAGAGCGCCATGCAGGCCACGGTGGCCATGCCGGTGCCGTCCAGGGCCACCAGGCGATCGAGCCGCTCGATGACCTCACCCGGAGTGTGGCCGTCCAGGGCAAGCGCGCGCAGGGCGTGGCGCAGCTGGCCCATCAGCGAGGCGGCCTGCAGGCCGTGTCCCACCACGTCGCCCACGGCGAGCATCACGCCGTCGTCCGCGAGCGGGATCACGTCGTACCAGTCGCCACCCACCTCGCCGCCCGGTAGGTAGCGGGCGGCGAGGTCCAGACCCGCCACGTGGGGAAGGCTCGCGGGCAGCAGGCTGCGCTGCAGGGTCTCGGCCACGTCCAGCTCGCGGGCGTAGAGCTGTGCGTGCTCTATCGCGCGTGCCGCGCGATCGGCCACCAGCTGGAGCAGGTCGAGGTCTCCGGTGGTGAAGCTCAGCTCGTTGCGGCTGCCCACCTCGAGCACCCCCTGCACGCGGCCGTCGGCCACCAGTGGCGCACCCATCAGCGCCTCCAGGTCGCGGCGTACCGGGCCGCCGTCGCGGGCGCCCGCGCCCCGTACCACGGCCGGGGCGCGCGTGACCGCCATGCGCCCTGCGAACCCCTCGCCCTGGGCCATCGACACGCCCATCATCTCCGCCGCGTCGGGGCCCACGGCGGCCACCACCTTGAGCTGGTTGCTGTGCGGCTCGGCCAGCAGGATCGACGCGGAGTCGGCGGAGAAGACCCCGCTCACCTGTTCGCACAGCTCGCGCAGCAGGTCGTCCAGAGCGAGGTGGGCCAGCGCCACATCGGCCACGCTCTGGAGCTTGCGGATGGTGTCGGCCACGGCCTCCGCCTGCTCGCGGGCGCCCTGCTCGCGCATCCGCTCCTCGCGCTCGCGCTCGGCGCGGCTTCGCTCGGTGAGATCGGTCATCTGCACGATGAACCCCACCGGCTCTCCGTCCGCGCCGACGGTGGGAGAGATGGCCACGAGCACCTCCAGATGTTGCCCGTCCGGGTGGGGGATCCTGCGCTCGGCCTGGTGGGAAGGCAGCTCACCGGACATCATTCGCTGGACAGCCAGCGCGTCCTCACGGTCCGAAAGCGCGCCCAGCTCGGTGTCGATCAGCTCAGCCTGTGAACGGCCGGCGAGATCGCAGAGCGCACGGTTGACCTGGGTGAAGCGGCCCTCCCGGTTGAGCAGCCCGATGCCTATCGGCGCGTCGGCGAAGGCGGCGCGAAAGCGCTCCTCGCTCTCGCGCAGCGCGCCGGTGGTCTGGTGCAGCTCCACGAACACGGACACCTTCGAACGCAGGATCTCGGGCTCGAAGGGCTTGAACAGGTAGTCCACGGCGCCCACGGAGTAGCCGCGAAAGACGTGATGGGTCTCCTTGTCGATCGCGGTGAGGAAGATGATCGGCAGGTGCTGCGTGCGCTCGCGCCGGCGGATGTACTCCGCGGTCTCGAAGCCGTCCAGCCCGGGCATCTGGACGTCGAGGAGAGCCACGGCGAAGTCCTCCTCGAGCAGCCGCTTGAGCGCTTCCTCGCCCGAGCCGGCCTCCACGATCCGGTGGCCCAGGGGCTCGAGCACCGCGCGGAGAGCCATCAGGTTCTCCGGCAGGTCGTCGACGATCAGGATGTTCGCGGCGGGCATGTGCCCTAGCGGTTGAGCCAGGTGCGCATCACCGAGAGCAGCCGATCCACGTCCACCGGCTTGGTGATGTAGTCCGACGCACCGGCGGCGAAGCTCTTCTCGCGGTCGTCCTTCATCGCCTTGGCGGTGAGGGCCACGATTGGCAGCTCCGCGAAGGCCGGCATCGAGCGCACCGCGCGTGTGGTCTCGTTGCCGTCCATCTCCGGCATCATCACGTCCATCAGGACCAGGTCCACGTCGGGGCTCTCCTCGAGCGACTCGATGCCCCGCCGTCCGTTCTCAGCGAACAGCACGGTTGCGCCGCGCGGCTCGAGCACGCTGGTGAGGGCGAACACGTTGCGAACGTCGTCGTCCACGATCAGGATCTTCTTGCCCTCGAACGAGGTGTCCCTGGCCGACGCACCGTTCTCCAGCGGCGCCTCCACAATTACCTCGTCGCCATCCTGGATCGGGCCCTGGGGAGTGCTCGGGACGCTGAGCGTGTCGAGCTCCTCGGGCAGGAACAGCGTGAACAGGCTGCCCTCGCCCACCACGCTCTCGGCCTTCAGCTCGCCGCCCAGCAGTCCGGCGATCTCGCGGCTGATCGACAGCCCGAGCCCCGTGCCGCCGTAGCGGCGGCTGGTGGTGCCGTCGGCCTGCTGGAAGGCCTCGAAGATCGGCGCCACCTTGTCCTCGGGGATGCCGATGCCCGTGTCGCGCACCGAGAAGCCCACCACGCTCTCGGCGCGGCGCAGGGACTCCGACTCGAACACCGAGGTGTCCCCTGCCGGCGCCATCCGCAACGTGACCCCGCCCGACTCGGTGAACTTGAAGGCGTTGGAGAGCAGGTTCTTCAGCACCTGCTGGAGGCGCTGCTCGTCGGTGGTCACGGTCTCGGGCACCCCGTCGGCCAGCTCTACCGTGAAGTCCACGCCGCTCTGCTGGGCCATGGGCGAGAAGGTGCGCTCGAAGTCCTCCTTCACCTGTGCGAGGTACAGCGGCGCTGGGTGCATGTCCATGCGCCCGGCCTCCACCTTGGACAGGTCGAGGATGTCGTTGATCAGCGCCAGCAGGTCGCTGCCCGCGGAGTGGATCGTCTGCGCGAACTCCACCTGCTTGTCGGTGAGGTTGCCGCTCTCGTTGTTGCCCAGCAGGTCGGAGAGGATGAGCAGGCTGTTCAGCGGCGTGCGCAGCTCGTGCGACATGTTGGCCAGGAACTCCGACTTGTAGCGGGAGCTGACCGCGAGCTGGTCGGCCTTCTCCTCGATGCCGATCCGGGCAAGCTCGATCTCGCGGTTCTTGACCTCGATGTCGCGGTTCTGCTGGGACAGCAGCGCCGCCTTCTCCTGCAGCTCCTCGTTGGTCTGGCGCAGCTCCACCGACTGGCTCTGCAGCTCCTGGGTGAGCGACTGCGACTGCTCGAGCAGCTCCTCGGTGCGGCGGTTGGCGATGATCGTGGACAGCGACACGCCGATGGTCTCCAGCTGCTGGTCGAGGAACTGGCGGTGCAGCTCGGAGAAGGCCCGCAGCGAGCCCAGCTCGATCACGCCCAGCACCTGGTCCTCGAACAGGACCGGCATGATGATCACGGTGGCCGGCGCCGCCTGGCCAAGGCCCGAGGTCACCTTCACGTAGTCGTCCGGCACCTGGGTCAGCAGGATCGTCTTGCGCTCCACGGCGGCCTGGCCCACGAGCCCCTCGCCGAACGCGAACCGCTCGGCCACGCCGGCCCTGCGCTTGTAGCCGTAGCTGGCGATCAGGCGCAGCTCGGAGGTCTCGGGCTCCTCGCCCTCGGCCAGGAAGAAGGCGGCGTGCTGGGCGGAGACCGTGGGCGTGAGCTCGGACACGATCGCCTGCGTCACGGTCTCGAGGTCGCGCTCGCCCTGCATCAGCGCGGAGACGCGCGCGAGGCCGGTCTTCAGCCAATCCTGCGCCTCCGTGCGCGCGGTGGTGTCGCGCAGGTTGGCGATCATCTGGTTGATGTTGTCCTTGAGGTCCGCCACCTCGCCGCGGGCCTCGACTGCGATCGACCGGGTGAGGTTGCCCTGGGTCACCGCGGTGGACACCTCGGCGATCGCGCGCACCTGCGTCGTCAGGTTCGACGCCAGCTGGTTCACGTTCTCGGTGAGGTCGCGCCAGGTGCCGGAGACGCCCTCCACCTGTGCCTGGCCGCCGAGCTGGCCCTCGGTGCCCACCTCGCGCGCCATGCGCGTGACCTCGTCGGCGAAGGAGCCGAGCTGGTCGACCATGGTGTTGATCGTGTCCTTGAGCTCGAGGATCTCGCCGCGCGCGTCCACGGTGATCTTCTGCGACAGGTCGCCGTTCGCGACCGCGGTGGTCACGGCGGCGATGTTTCGCACCTGGCCGGTGAGGTTGCCGGCCATGGAGTTCACGTTCTCGGTGAGGTCGCGCCAGGTGCCCGACACGCCGGCCACCTCGGCCTGGCCGCCGAGCTGGCCCTCGGTGCCCACCTCGCGCGCGACGCGGGTGACCTCGTCGGCGAAGGAGCCGAGCTGGTCGACCATCGTGTTGATCGTGTCCTTGAGCTCGAGGATCTCGCCGCGGGCGTCCACGGTGATCTTCTGCGACAGGTCGCCGCCGGCCACCGCGGTGGCCACGTGGGAGATGTTGCGCACCTGGTCGGTGAGGTTGGACGCGAGCTGGTTCACGTTCTCGGTGAGGTCGCGCCACGTGCCGGACACGCCGGCCACCTCGGCCTGGCCGCCCAGCTTGCCCTCGGTGCCCACCTCGCGGGCCATGCGCGTGACCTCGTCGGCGAACGAGCCGAGCTGGTCCACCATCGCGTTCACCGTGGTGCCGATCCGTAGGTACTCGCCTTTCAGCGACTTGCCGTCGATCTTCAGAGCCATCTTCTGGCTGAGGTCGCCCTCGGCCACGGCGTCGATCACGCGCGCGACCTCGGTGGTGGGGCGGGCGAGGTCGTCGATGAGGGAGTTGATCGAGTCGATGCTGCGCTGCCAGCCGCCCGGCGCGTCGCCGAGCGAGGCGCGCTCGGTCATCCGCCCCTCGCGGCCCACCACGCGGCCGATCCGCACCATCTCGGCGTCCATGCGCGCGTTGCGCTCGGCCAGCTCGTCGTAGGCGGAGGCGATCTCGCCCAGCACGCCGTCGCGCCCGCGAGCGGACAGGCGCACCGAGAAGTCGCCGTCGCGGGCAGCGGTGAGCGCGGCCAGCAGCTCGTTCAGCTCGTCGGCGGTGGGAGCCCCGCCGTTCTCAGAGGCCGTCTTGGAGCCGGCCTGCTGACCGTTGCTGCGCCCTCTGGGACTCTTGCTCTTCGCGACCGCCAACGCCTCTCCGTCCTCTGCCCGTTGCCCTAGGTGAGGGAGGGTACCCGGGCGGTCAGGTGATTCAAGCCACTCGGGCGCCCCGTTGCGAGGGGCAAATACCCTTATCGGCATGGGCAAGCGCCAGCGTAAGCGCCGCCGCGAGGGGGCTCGGGACGCCCCAGCGGCTCCGGCGACCGACTATCCGGCGCCCGGCGGCAGCGTGCTCACCCTGCGCGACGAGCTGAGCGCGGGCACGCTGAAGGGCCTCGAAGCGCTCGAGTCACGGCCGGCCGCGACGGCGGAGGACCGCTGGCAGCGCCGGACCGAGTACCTGTTCGAGCGGCTGGCGGTTCGCTGGGAGATCGCCGGCCTGCCGATCGCCGAGCAGCTCCGCCTGCTCGGGCGTTACCGGATGGCGTCGGCGGAGGAGCGGGGGCGCGTGCGCGAGGCGCTCGCCGAGCACCTGCGCACGCGTTATCCAGAGCTCGAGGTCTAGCGGCCGAACGACTCGCCGGCTGGCGAGTCGACCAGCTTCCAGCGCTCGGCCACCGAGGCGCTGGAGGCGCCGGATGCCGAGGCGCGCCGGAAGGTGCGGAAGATCGTGATCCGGAAGGCCACCCGCTGGGCACGTTTGCTCTTGAACCCCTTGAAGGTGTCGAACTGCACGCGGTACACGCCCGGCCCGGCTGTGCGGCTGAAGAGGCGCACGCGCAAGCTCGAGGTGCGGCAGGCGCCCTTGAGCTTGCCCACGCGGACGTTGCGCTTGAAGCGCCCGCGCCGGATGTGGGCGAACACGCTCGTGCCGCGAATGGTCCAGCCGCGCGTCTTGACGCGGCGCGGACGGCGCGGGTTGCCACCCGTCGGCCGGATCCCGACCCTCAACTGGCTCAGCAGGATCGGCGGGGAGGTGCCCACGTTGGCGGTGTCCGTCTGGTCGGTGGCCGTGTAGGTGGACCGCTGCTCCGGCCGCGGCAGGGCCGGCACCGAGGCGAAGCCGCCGAAGTTCCCCGAGGGATCGGCCAAGCCGTTGCCGATCGTCGCGCCGTCGCGCGCGATCTGGACGGCTCCGTTGGGGGTGTAGCCCGAGCCGACCAGCGGCACCACGTCCCCGGTGCCGAAGCAGGGCTTGGTGCTGGCCGGGCCGAGGGCGGCGGCCTGCGCACCAGCCGGTGCGGCCAGGGCGACAGCCGCGAAGATGAGTGCTGCGAAGCGGGGCTGGGCGTTCACTGCGGGCTCCTTGGTCGGGGACGCAGGAGGGTACCGCAGGCACCTGCCCGCGCACTGCCTGTGACCATCGGGCGCACGAGCGGAACCGTGTGCGGTATCGAGCCCCGCTCGGAGCGTTCCAGCTCCAGGGGTGAGTTCTCGATCGTGCGCAGCGAGTCGCGGTTGCAGTTGCAGCCGTGACCGAACACGTACCACGGGCCGTGGAGGCGGTCCTGCCAGCGGGCCAGGCCCGGCTCGGGCGATCGCACGTGCTCCAGGAACAGGAAGCGGCCCCCCGGGCGCAGGACCCGCGCCGCCTCGGCCACTACGGCTCCGGGATCGGGCGCGCTGCAGAGCACCATTGTCAGCGCCACCGTGTCGAAGCTGTCGTCCGGGAACGGGAGGCTCTCGCCGGGGGCCTGGACCACCTCCACCTCACCGTCCAGGCGGGCGGTCTTCTTGCGCAACTGCTCCGCCATCGGGCCGAAGGGCTCGGAAAGCACCAGTTCGGTCACGGCCCCGGGGTAGAGGTCGTGGTTGAGCCCGCTGCCAGCGCCGATCTCCAGCGTCCTCCCGGTCGCCGCGGCCAGCACCTCTCGGCGGATCTCGCGCATGCCGGCCTCCTCGGACGCCCGCTGGAAGCGGTCGTAGCCGAGCGCGAACGCCCGGCCCCAGGTTGCGTCGTACGCCCTTCGCAGCACGGTGCAACCCTTGCATACCTCCGCGAAAACTGAGACAAACCAGGAGCGCCCCCGACGGCTTCAGAGCCCGAGCGAAAGGACCGCCTTGACTACTTTCGTCCTGCTGAGCACCCTCACGCCCGAGGGCGTCCAGACGATCAAGAACAACCCGCAACGGATCAAGGAGGTCAACAAGGAGATCGAGCAGCTCGGCGCCAGCGTCAAGGCCCAATGGGCGGTGCTGGGGCGCTTTGACTTCGTGAACGTGGTGGAAGCGCCCGACGAGGCCACCATGGCCCGCGTATCGCTGGAGCTGGGCTCGCGCGGCACCGCGCGCTACGAGTCGCTCGTGGCGATCCCAGTGGACGACTTCATCTCGAACCTGTAGATGGCTCGCGTCTGATGGCACGCGTCCTGGTGGTCGGCGGCGGCGGGCGCGAGCACGCGCTCGTCCGCGCCCTGCTGCGCAGCCCGCAGAGCCCCGAGCTGCTGTGCGCTCCGGGGAACGCCGGGATCGCCAGGGACCGCGTGGAGTGCCTGGACGTCGCCGCCGACGACGTGGACGGGCTGGTGCGGGCGGCCACCGAGCGATCGGTAGACCTGGTGGTGGTGGGTCCCGAGGCGCCGCTGGTGAAGGGGCTCGTGGACGCCCTAGCGGAGGCCGGGGTGCGCGCGTTCGGGCCGTCCCGCGAGGCCGCGCGCCTGGAGGGCAGCAAGCGCCACGCCAAGGAGCTGATGCACGCGGTGGGCGTGCCCACGGCGGGCTACACGGTGGTGCGCTCGCGCGAGCAGGCTCTCGGCCAGATCGCGTGCGCCTCCTATCCCGCCGTGCTCAAGGCCGACTCGCTGGCCGCCGGCAAGGGCGTGGTGATCGCCCCCGACGAGCCCTCCGCGCGCGAGGCGGTGGAGATGTTCTTCACCGAGCAGCGGTTCGGCGAGACCGAGGTGGTGATCGAGGAGTTCCTCGAGGGCGAGGAGCTGTCGCTGCTGGCGGTCTGTGACGGGGAGCGCGCCGTGCCGATGGCCCCAGCCCAGGACTACAAGCGCATCTACGACGGCGACGAGGGGCCCAACACCGGCGGGATGGGCAGCTACTCGCCCGTGCCGGGGATCGACCCGGAGCACGTGGACGCCCTGGCGATGGCCGTGCACCAGCCGATCGTGGACGAGATGCGCCGCCGCGGCACCCCGTTCCACGGCGTGCTGTACGCCGGGCTGATGATGACCTCCGACGGGCCCAAGGTGCTCGAGTACAACTGCCGCTTCGGAGACCCGGAGACCCAGGCCGTGCTGCCCAGGCTGCGGTCGGACATCCTCGAGCTGCTCGAAGGCGCCACGCGCAGCGGTGGACTGGACGGCGTGGAGGTGGAGTGGTCCGGCGAGTGGGCGGTCACCGTGGTGCTTGCGTCGGGCGGCTATCCGGAGTCGGCGTCCACGGGTGACGAGATCCGCGGCCTACGCTCGATCGACTCGCTGGAGGTGGAGCTGCTCCACGCGGGCACCGCCGAGCGCGACGGCCGCCTGGTGACCGCCGGGGGCCGGGTACTGAACATCACCGGGATCGGCTCGACGCCGGCCGAGGCGCGCGAGCGCGCGTACGCGGCCGCGGAGCGGGTGCAGTTCGACGGAAAGCAGATGCGAACCGACATAGCCGCACGAGCGGTGGAGAGGGTAGGCGTATGAGCGGAGCGGAGGCCGGCGCGCCGGCCACGCAGACCGAGGTGGGCGGCGAGTTCGACGACCTCGAGGTGAACACCCCGCGGGTCGGCATCGTGATGGGCTCGAAGTCCGACATGTCCGTGATGGAGAGGGCCGGGGCGGAGCTGCAGTCGCGCGGAATCCACTACGAGATACGCGTGATGAGCGCCCACCGCGACCCCGACGTCGTGGCCGACTACGCGAAGAACGCGCGAATGCGGGGCCTCGGCGTGATCATCGCCGGCGCTGGTCTGGCGGCGGCGCTGCCCGGCGTGGTGGCCGCGCACACCGACCTGCCGGTGATCGGCGTGCCGCTCACCTCCAAGACCTCGGTGGCCGGCGGGCTGGACGCGCTGCTGGCGATCGCCCAGATGCCCCCGGGGGTGCCCGTAGCGTGTGTGGGTGTGGACAACGCCAAGAACGCCGCCGTGCTCGCGGCAAAGATCCTCGACACCTGATCGCGCCTTGATCGACCGCTACACGCGTCCGGACATGGGCGCCATCTGGTCCGAGCAGCGCAAGCTCGAGACCTGGCTGGAGGTGGAGCTTGCCGTGGTGGACGCGCTGGCCGACTCCGGCGCCATTCCTGCCGGGGACGCCGCGGCCGTCCGCGAGCGGGCGTCCTTCACCGTCGAGCAGGTCTCTGAGCGCGAGAAGGTGACCGACCACGACGTGGCCGCCTTCGTGGACGTCGTGGCCGCCTCGGTGGGCGAGCCCGGCCGCTGGGTGCACCACGGCCTGACCTCCTCCGACGTGCTCGACACGGCGCTCGGACTGCAGATCGCCAAGGCGGGCGCGATCCTCGTGGACGGCGCGCGCGCCTACCGCGACGCGCTCGTCTCTCGGGCGCGAGACCACGCGGGGACGCTGTGCGTGGGCCGCACCCACGGGGTGCACGCCGAGCCCACCACCTTCGGGGTGAAGCTGGCCGGCTTCGCGTTCGAGGCCGACCGCAACCTGCGCCGCCTGGAGCGCGCCGTGGCCGGCGCGTCGGTGGGCGCGCTGTCGGGAGCTGTGGGCACGTACGCGGCCAACGGCCCGGAGCTGGAGGAGGCGGTGCTGGCGCGCATCGGCCTCGCGCGCGAGGAGGTGTCCACCCAGGTGGTGGCGCGCGACCGCCACGCCGAGCTGCTGTCGTCGGTGGCGCTGGCCGGTGCCGGCCTGGAGCGCTTCGCCACGGAGGTTCGCCACCTGGCGAGAACCGAGGTGCGCGAGGTCCAGGAGCCGTTCCGCGCCGGCCAGAAGGGCTCGTCGGCGATGCCCCACAAGCGCAACCCGATCGTGAGCGAACGGATCACGGGCATCGCGCGGCTGCTGCGCGGCTACGCGCAGGCCGGGCTGGAGGACGTGGCGCTGTGGCACGAGCGCGACATCTCGCACTCCTCCGTCGAGCGCGTGGCCCTGCCCGACGCCACGACCCTGCTCGACTACGGGCAGCACCTGGCCGTGCGCGTGGTGGAGGAGATGACGGTGGACGCCGATCGGATGCAGGCCAACCTCGACTCCACCCACGGCGCGCTGTACTCGCAGCGCGCCCTGCTCGCCCTGGTCGAGTCGGGCCTATCGCGCGACGAGGCCTACCGCATCGTGCAGGCCAACGCGCAGAAGGCCTTCGACGAGGGCATCCCGTTCCGCGACCTGCTTGCCAAGGCGGCGCCGGACCTGCACCTCGACTCGATCTTCGACGCGGGCGCCTTCGTGGCGCACGCGGGGGAGATCGTGGCGCGGCTGGACGCTCTGGACTAGGAGGCTCCCCGCTGGCGCGGGTCAGTCAAGCGCCTCGACCACTGCGACAATGAGTACCGCCAGCACGAACCAGCCAACGGCGATCTTGCCTGCCTGAACATCGCCGGAGCGTCCACGGCTGCGTCCGAGCAGCCACGCGACGATGCCCGTGACCGAGGCAAGGATGCCGCCAAGCGAGAAGGAGACCCAGGAAGTGTCCGCGAGCGTGCTGCTCTCCGTGTTCCCGAAGCCCTTGGCGCCCACAAGGTCACCGATGAGCAGGGCGGCCAGGCCGAGTACCGAGATGACCGTGAGAAGCAGGGCGATCTTGCCCAATGCGGAGCGGCGGTCAGGACCCATGGACGGTTCCACGGCTTCCGATACTACGCCCGTCTGGGCCAGCAGGACCAACAGCCCTTCGGCAACGGCACCGGCGCGCGAGGCCGCCCCGGCCTGACCCGGAACCGACCCCGTCCCTTGTTAGCCTCAACTAGGTGAGCGAAGCCGCCGCGCTCGAGGGACTCGACCTGCTCGCCCAGGGCAAGGTCCGCGACATCTACGCCGTCGGCGAGGACCGTCTCCTGCTGGTCACCACCGACCGGATCTCGACCTACGACGTGGTGCACCCCAATCCGATCCCCGACAAGGGGAAGGTGCTCACGGGGCTCTCTGCCTTCTGGTTCGAGCGCACCGGGGACGTGTGCCCGAACCACGTCATCTCCTACACCGACGTGCCGGACGCCGTCCGCGGCCGCGGCCTGCTGGTGGAGCGGCTGGAGATGGCGCCCGTGGAGTGCGTGGTGCGCGGCTACATCACCGGGTCGGGCTGGAAGGACTACCAGTCCACCGGCGCGATCTGCGGAATCGAGCTGCCGCCGGGGCTGCAGGAGTCCGAGCAGCTGCCCGAGCCGATCTTCACGCCCGCCACCAAGGCCGAGGTGGGCGACCACGACGAGAACGTGGACTTCGAGCGCGCCGTGGAGATCGTGGGCGACCGCCCGCTGCTCGAGGAGCTGCGGCGCATCTCGCTCGAGCTCTACAAGCTCGGCGCCGTGCACGCGCGCGAGCGCGGGATCATCCTGGCCGACACCAAGTTCGAGTTCGGCCGCCGTCCCGACGGCACGATCGTGCTGGGCGACGAGGCGCTCACCCCCGACTCGTCGCGCTTCTGGCCGGCCGGCACCTACGAGCCCGGCCGCGGCCAGCCCTCGTTCGACAAGCAGTTCGTGCGCGACTGGGCGTCGCAGTCGGGCTGGGACAAGACGCCGCCCGCGCCGCCGCTGCCCGGCGACGTGGTGGAGGGCACCCGCGCCCGCTACGTCGAGGCCTACGAGAAGATCACCGGCGAGCCGTTCGACGCCTGGCTGGAACGCTCCTGCGGATGAGGGCGCGCGTGCTCATCCGCCCGAAGCAGGGCATCCTCGACCCCCAGGGCCAGGCGGTGGAGCGTGCCCTGCCCGCGCTGGGCTTCGAGGGAGCTTCCGAGGTGCGCGTCGGCCGCATGGTGGAGCTGGAAGTGGAGGATGCGTCGCGCCTGGATGAGATGTGCGAGCGCCTCCTGGCCAACCCGCTGATCGAGGACTACGAGGTGACCGTCGAGTGAGGTTCGGGGTGGTGAGGTTTCCCGGCTCCTGCGACGAGACCGACGCCCTGCTGGCCTGCGAGCGCTACGGCGACGCGGAGCTGCTGTGGCACGGCGACCGCGACCTGCGGGGGGTGGACGCGGTGGTGATCCCCGGCGGCTTCTCGTACGGCGACTACCTACGCGTGGGAGCGATCGCGCGCTTCTCGCCGGTGATGGAGGCGGTGGCCGAGCACGCGCGCGCGGGCGGCATCGTGCTCGGCATCTGCAACGGCTTCCAGGTGCTCTGCGAGGCGGGCCTGCTGCCCGGTGCCCTGCTGCCCAACGCCGGCCTGCGGTTCGTCTGCCGCCAGGTGGATGTCGAGGTGGTGAACGCCGACACCGCCTTCACGCGCGCGTGCGAGCCCGGCGACATCCTCTCAATCCCCGTCAAGCACACGACGGGGCGCTACTACGCGCCAGAAGAGGACCTCCGCGACCTGGATGCACATGGCCAGATCATCCTCCGCTACCGCGAGGGCCACAACCCGAACGGGTCGGTGGCGGACATCGCGGGGGTGAGCAACCGCGAGCGCAACGTGATGGGCCTCATGCCCCACCCCGAGCACGCCGTCGACCCCGTCACCGGGTCGGCCGACGGCGGGCGGCTGTTCGAGTCGATGGCCACCGCGCTCGCGCCCGCGTGAGCGCCGGCGCCGCATCGGTCGACCGTCTCGCCGAGGCGCGCGCGCTCGGGCTCAACGACTTCGAGTACGAGCTGATCGTGGAGAAGATGGGCCGCGAGCCCAACGGCGTGGAGCTGGCGGTGTTCTCGCTGATGTGGTCCGAGCACTGCGCCTACAAGCACTCCAAGAAGCTGCTCGGCCGGCTGCCCACCGAGGGGCCGCACCTGCTGATGGGCCCGGGCGAGAACGCCGGCGCGGTGACCGTTGGCAGCGGCCTGGCGATCGCCTTCAAGGTGGAGTCGCACAACCATCCCAGCGCGGTGGAGCCGTTCCAGGGCGCGGCCACGGGGGTCGGAGGGATCCTGCGCGACGTGTTCGCCGTGGGCGCGCGGCCGATCGCCGTGCTCGACTCGCTGCGCTTCGGCGAGCTCAGCTCGGGCCGGTCGCGCTACCTGCTCGACGGGGCGGTGTCGGGCATCGGCCACTACGGCAACTCGATCGGCGTGCCCACCGTCGGCGGCGAGGTCTACTTCGAAGGCCCCTACGAGCAGAACTGCCTGGTGAACGCGATGTGCCTGGGCATCGCGCGCGAGGACCGGCTGATCCGAAGCGCCGCCGCGGGCGTGGGCAACCTGCTCGTGCTGATGGGGGCGCGCACGGGGCGAGACGGCATCGGCGGCGCGTCCGTGCTGGCTTCGGCGGAGCTGGACTCCGAGGACGCGTCCAAGCGCCCGACCGTGCAGATCGGCGACCCGTTCGAGGAGAAGCGGCTGCTGGAGTGCTGCCTGGAGCTGCTCGACCGCGGCGCGCTGCGCTCGCTGCAGGACCTCGGTGCGGCCGGCCTGTCCTCCTCGTCCTCGGAGATGGCATCGAAGGGCGAGGTGGGCCTGGACATCGACGTCTCGCGGGTGCCGCTGCGCGAGGACGACATGGAGCCGTTCGAGATCATGGTCTCGGAATCCCAGGAGCGGATGTTGTGCGTGATCGAGCCGCACAAGCTGGCCGAGCTGGAGGAGGTCTGCGGGCGCTGGGAGGTGCGGGCCACCGCGATCGGCGAGGTCACCGAGGGCCGGCGGCTGCGCGTGCTCGACGGCGACGAGGTGGTGGGCGACATGCCCGTGGACGCACTCGTCGACGACTGCCCGCTGTATGACCTCGAGCCCGCGGCGCCGTCGGAGCAGATCTACCCCGCGCCGGCGCGGGTGCTCGATTCGTCCGCGGATGCTCACGAAACGCTGCTCGCCCTGCTGTCCTCACACAACCTGGCCTCGCGCCGGCCGCTGTTCGAGCAGTACGACTCGATCGTGCAGTCGCGCACGGTGCGCCGGCCGGAGGACGCCGATGCCGCCGTGCTCCAACTCGCCCCCGACGGCGGCGACGGCGCGATCGCGGTCTCGATCGACGGCAACGGACGGCGCGTGGCCTGCGACCCGTACACCGGCACCGTGGAGGCCGTGCTCGAGTGCGCGGCCAACCTGGCCTGCGTCGGGGCCGAGCCGCTGGGGCTCACCAACTGCCTGAACTTCGGCAACCCCGAGAAGCCCCACGTGGCGTGGCAGCTGGAGCGCTCGGTGGCCGGGATGGCCGACACCTTGCGCGAGCTCGGCGTGCCGGTGGTCGGGGGCAACGTCTCGCTCTACAACGAGTCGGGCGACGGCCCGATCTACCCGACGCCGGTGGTCGGGATGGTGGGCGCGCTGCCGGATGCGGCGCTCGCGCCGCGGAGTGGCTTTGTCTCTGACAGCCACTTGGTGGCGCTCGTCTCGGCCGGCGTGGAGGCGACGCTGCCGGGGTCCGAACTCGCGAAGCTGAGGGGGGACGAGTTGCCGCTTGGCTTGCCGGCGGTAAATGCGGCGGTCGTGCGCGACATGCTCGACGCGGTGCGCTCGGCAGCGCGCGGTGGCGGGTTGGCCACCGTGCACGACGTGGCCGAGGGCGGCCTGGCGGTGGCGTTGGCGGAAAGCTGTCTCGCACGGGGGCTTGGCGCTTCGGTCTCGCTCCCCGACCCGTCGTTGGATGCGATTTTCGGTGAGGGAGTCGGACGGTTCGTGGTTGCCGGCGAGCGGGCGGCCGTCGAGGCGCTCGGTGAGCGCGCGGCCGTGATCGGCACGGTCGGCGGTGATTCGCTCGAGATCGAGGGCGTCGGTGGCTGGACCCTGCTCGAGCTTCGCGAGGCGTGGAGCGCGCTGGCCGAAGCGTTCGTCTAGGGTCGGGCCGACCCCAAGCCTGGAGGATTTCCCATGAGCGTCGTAGTCCGCTTTAGCCCCACGTCTTTGACCGCCGAGAAGTACGACGAAAGCACCCGCGCGCTTGAAGAGGCCGGAGTGGAGTTTCCTCCCGAGGGGCTCGATTACCACGTCTGCTTCGGCTCGGAAGGGAACCTCCGGGTGAGCGAGATCTGGGACTCGCGGGAGCAGTTCGAGGCGTTCGGCGAGCAGCTCATGCCGGTGCTGACCGAAGCCGGGATTGAGTTTTCGGGCGAGCCGGAGATCTTCGAGGTCCACAACCTCGAGAAGCGCCAGTAGTTCCGGCTGCACCGTCGCGGCGCGGCGGCCGGGCTGACGAAGGACGCGGTGTCGGACTCGCGCTCGGAGAACGGGTCGCTGGCGCAGCGCAGTCGCTAACGGTCCGGCGAGACCGGCTGGGCCCGCTGGTACGCTTGCCACTCGGCTGCCCACCCTCTCGCAGCCGCTCCTGAAGGCCCTGCATAGAGCCATGACAGACCTGCTTGACGACCGCGACGGACCGCGCGACGAATGTGGCGTCTTCGGCGCCTACGCGCCTGACTCCGAGCCCGCCCGTCTCGCCTACTTTGCCCTCTACGCGCTTCAGCACCGCGGCCAGGAGTCCGCGGGCATCGCCACGTGTGAGGGCGGCCACATCATGACCGTGCGCGACCTGGGGCTTGTGTTCCAGGTCTTCGACGAGCAGAACCTGCGCGCGCTCACCGGCGCAATGGCCGTGGGCCACGTGCGCTACTCCACCACCGGCTCCTCGGCCTGGGAGAACGCCCAGCCCGTCTACCGCTCGGACCGCCGCCAGGTGGCCCTGGCCCACAACGGCAACCTGATCAACGCGGTCCAGCTGCACTCCGAGCTGTCAGAGAAGGGCGTGCAGTTCCGGTCCACGTCGGACTCCGAGATCATCGCCGCCCTGCTGTCCACCCACGAGGCGGACACGATCGAGGAGGCGCTGGAGGACGTGATGCCGCGGCTGGAGGGCGCCTTCTCCACCGTGGTGATGACCCAGGACCGGGTGATCGCCTTCCGCGACGGCGCCGGCCTGCGGCCGCTGTCGCTGGGGAGGATCGGCGAGCACCACTGCGTGGCTTCGGAGAGCTGCGCCTTCGACATCATCGGCGCCGAGCTGATCCGCGAGGTCAAGCCCGGCGAGATGGTCTCGATGGGCGAGCACGGGCTCGACGAGCGCCAGATCGTGGATGCGCCGCGCAAGGCGTTCTGCGTGTTCGAGCACATCTACTTCGCGCGGCCCGACTCGATCCTGGAGGGCAACCGCATCCAGGTCTCGCGACGCAAGATGGGTGAGATCCTCTGGCGCGAGTCCCCTGTGGAAGCGGACGTGGTGATCGCGGTGCCCGACTCCGGCAACGCCGCGGCCACCGGCTACTCGCGCGCGTCGGGCATTCCCCGTGACGACGGGCTGATCAAGAACCGCTACGTGGCCCGCACCTTCATCCAGCCGGGCCAGGAGCTGCGCAAGCACGGCCTGCGGATGAAGTTCAACCCCCTGCGCGAGGTGGTGGAGGGCAAGCGCCTCGTGGTGGTGGACGACTCGATCGTGCGCGGCAACACCACGCGGCAGATCGTGGGGATGCTGCGTGACGCGGGAGCCGCGGAGGTGCACATGCGGATCTCCGCGCCGCCGATCCGCCACCCCTGCCACTACGGGATCGACATGTCGACCAAGCAGGAGATGGTGGCCCACGACCGCACGATCGAGGAGATCGCCGAGGAGCTGGGCTGCGACTCGCTGGCCTACCTCTCGCTGGAGGGCGTCTACGAGGCGATCCGCGGCGAGCGTGGCACGCACTGCGATGCCTGCTTCACCGGCGAGTACCCCCTCGAGCGCACCGCCGACGCCAACGGCAAGTTCGCGCTCGAGGAGCTCGCGGTCGAAAAGAGCTAGCCGCGTTCCCGCATCCTCGGTAACGGAACGCGCACGGTCGCCCCGGGCCCGCCGGGACCGCCGGTAGCCTGGGCCGCCCGTGGACCTCTCCGCCGCACTGCAGCGCCACTTCGGCTTTCCCGCGTTCCGCCGGGGGCAGCGCGAGGCGTGCGAGGCCGCGCTGGCCGACCGCGACGTGCTCGTGGTCATGCCCACCGGCTCGGGCAAGTCGCTCTGCTACCAGCTGCCTGCCCTCATGCGCGATGACCTCACGGTCGTGGTGTCGCCGCTCGTGGCGCTGATGCAGGATCAGGTGGAGGCGCTGGTTGCGCGCGGCCTGGGCGAGCGCGTTGCGCTGGTGAACGCCCAGCAGGGCGCCGACGCCAACGCCGGCGTGCTGCGCCGCGCGGCCGCCGGCGAGCTGTCGCTGCTCTACGTGGCGCCCGAGCGGTTCGCGTCCCCAGGATTTCTCGAGGGCATCCGCCAGGCCGCCATCGGGCTGTTCGTGGTCGACGAGGCGCACTGCGTGTCGCAGTGGGGGCACGACTTCCGGCCCGATTACTTCCGCCTGGCCGACGCCGCCCGACACCTGGGAGCGAAAGCCATCGTGGCCTCCACCGCCACGGCCACGCCGCGCGTGGCACTCGACGTATCCCACCGCCTCGGCCTACACGACCCGGTGCGCGTGGCCACCGGCTTCGACCGCCCCAACCTCTCGTTTGCGGTGGCGCGGCCGGCGCCACACGAGAAGCGGCCGATGATCGCCCAGGCGCTCGGTGAGCCGGACGCGCTGCCCGCCATCGTCTATGCGGGCACGCGCGCGGGCGCGGAGGAGATCGCGGAGCAGCTCACGCAGGAGCTCGGGGAGGAGGCGCTTGCCTACCACGCCGGCCTGGACCGCGAGCGGCGCGCGGCCACCCAGCGCCGCTTCCTGGCCGACGAGGCGCGGGTGATCGTGGCCACGAACGCGTTCGGCATGGGCGTTGACAAGCCCAACGTACGCACGGTGGTGCATGCCAGCGTGCCCTCGTCCCTGGAGGCCTACTACCAGGAGGCAGGCCGCGCGGGCCGCGACGGCCGCCCGGCGCGGGCGCTGCTGCTGGCCGAGAATCGCGACAAGGCGCTGCACGTGCACTTCATCAAGCGCGAGGAGGTCGACGCCGACCTGCCGGCCGCCCTGGCCGACCGCCTGCAGGCGGCGGCCGACGGCGAGGGGCGCTACGCGCTCGACGCCGCCGAGCTGGCTCAGGCGCTGGGCGGAGGCCCCGACCGCCTGCGGTCGCTGCTCGGGCACCTCGCCCGTGCCGGTGTGATCAGTCCCATCCCGTCGACCCCAGACGGGGTCAGAGGCCGCCTCAGCGAGCGCGGCTTCGACCGCCGGGCCGCGGCGTTGTGCCGCACCTCGGTGGAGGAGGGCGCCAAGGCCCGCTGGCGCCAGTACCGCGAGATCTGGGCCTTCGTGGAGCTCCAAGATTGCCGCCGCCGAGCCATCCTTCGTCACTTCGGCGACCAGAGCGAGCCGGAGGAGCGGCACGCCGGCTTGTCCTGCTGCGACGCATGTGCGCCGGCGGCCGGCCTGGTCCCGGAGCTGCCGCCTCCTTCCGCCGAGTTGATCGAGAGCCTGGACGGCGCGATCGTGTCGGTGGCCCGCAGCGCGCGACCCGCGGTCGGCCGGACCACCTGTGCGGAGATCCTGCACGGTGCGCGGACCAAGAAGATCGACCGCAACTCCTACGACGGGCTGCCGGCCTACGGCAGCTCATCGAACATGCGCCGTGCCGACATCCTCGCGCGTGTGGATGAGCTGATCGAGGCCGGCGTGGTGCAGACCAGCGGCGGCCCGTACCCTGTTCTGCAAGTGGCGGCGGGCGCCGGCCGCGCCGCCGCCTGAGATGGCCTTCCGCGTCGGCGTCCTGATCTCGGGCGAGGGCACCAACCTCCAGGCGATCCTTGACTCGGTGCACGGCCGCGACGGGATCGAAGTGGCGTGCGTGGGCTCCAGTCGTAACGGAGCCCGCGGACTGGAGCGCGCGGCCGATGCCGGCGTGCAGACCGGCGTGTTCGACAATTCTGACCACCCCGACCGCGAGGCGCGCGACGCCGCGCTGGGCAACTGGCTCGACGACCACGACGTGGACCTCGTGGTGCTCGCCGGGTTCATGGAGGTGCTGTCGGGCCCCCTCATCCGCCGCTTCGAGGGGCGGATCGTGAACGTGCACCCGTCCCTGCTGCCCGCGTTCCCGGGAGTGCGCGCGATCGAGCAGGCGCTGGAGTACGGGGTACGCGTGGCCGGAGTCACCGTGCACTTCGTGGACGAGGGCGTGGACAGCGGGCCCGTCATCTTGCAGGAGGCCTTCGAGCTTCCATATGCTCGGGACATCGAGACGGTGGAGGAAAGGGTGCACGAGATCGAGCATCGCCTGCTGCCGCGGGCGGTGGAGCTGATCGCAGCGGGCGCCGTGTCGATCGACCCCGACGCACCGCGCCACGTGCGGGTGGAAGATGGCCGAAGCAGCTGAGCAGGGTGCCGAGGCAGAGGTGGTGGAGCCCGGCGAGGTGAGGGTGCGGCGAGCGCTGCTCACCGTGTCGGACAAGCGCGCGTTGGTGGACTTCGGCCGCGGGCTGGCCGACCTGGACGTGGAGATCGTCTCCACCGGTGGCACGGCCCGCGAGCTCCAGGAGGCCGGGGTCACCACCCGCTCGGTGGAGGACTACACGGGCTTCCCGGAGATCCTCGACGGGCGCGTGAAGACGCTCAACCCGCGAATCTACGCCGGCCTACTGGCTGTGCGCTCCAACGAGGAGCACGTGGCCACGCTGGCCGAGCACGAGATCGAGCCGATCGACCTGGTCTGCGTGAACCTCTACCCGTTCGAGGAGGTGGCCGGTCGCCGGGGCGCACGGGACGAGGAGGTGATCGAGAACATCGACATCGGCGGGCCCACGCTCATCCGGGCGGCGGCGAAGAACCACGCCTACGCGGCCGTGGTCGTGTCTCCCGAGAGCTACGACGCCGTGCTGGAGGAGCTGCGCGCCACTAGCGGCACGATCTCCACACGCACCCGCGAGGCGCTGGCCACCGAGGCCTTCTCCTACACGGCGCGCTACGACGCGGCCATCTCGCGCTGGTTCGCCGAGCGCGAGGAGGACTTCCCGGCGCAGTACACGCGCTCGTTCTCCAAGGTGCTCGACCTCGCCTACGGCGAGAACCCGCACCAGCGCGCGGCCTACTACGCCCAGACCGGGTCGCGCAGCCACCTGCTTTCGATGGTCTCAAAGCTCAACGGCCGCGAACTGTCGTTCAACAACCTGCTCGACCTGGACTCGGGCCGCAAGATCCTCGACGAGTTCGAGCTGCCGACCGCGGCGATCCTCAAGCACAACAACCCGTGCGGGGCGGCGGTGGGGGCCAGCGTGGAGGAGGCGTTCGACAAGGCGCTCGCGACCGATCGCATGAGCGCCTTCGGCGGGGTCATGTGCTTCAACCGCCGCGTGGATCTCGGCCTCGCCGAGAAGCTCAACGCGATGTTCGTCGAGCTGGTCTTTGCCCTCGGCTACGACGACGACGCGCTCGAGCTGCTCAGCCAGAAGGAGAACCTGCGGATCCTCGAGGACGACGAGCGGCGCGACACCGAGATCACCGAGCAGGATTTCAAGCGCGTGCGCGGCGGCCTGCTGATCCAGGACCGCGACGCCGGCCCGGAGGACCGGGATGAGATGCAGGTGGTCACCAAGGCCAAGCCGAGCGAGGCCCAGTGGGGCGAGCTGCTGTTCGCGTGGAAGCTCTGCAAGCACGTGCGCTCGAACTCGATCGTGCTCTCGCGGGATCTCGGGACCGCCGGCGTGGGCGCGGGCCAGATGAGCCGCGTGGACTCCGTGCGGATCGCGGTCGAGAAGGCCGGCGAGGCGGGCATCTCGCTGGAGGGCGCAGTGATGGCCTCCGACGCCTTCTTCCCCTTCGCCGACGGTCCGCAGGCGGCGTTCGACGCCGGCGTGACGGCGGTGATCCAGCCCGGCGGCTCGAACCGGGACCCGGAGGTCGTGGAGGCCTGCGACGCCGCCGGCGCGGCGATGGTGTTCACCTCGCGGCGGCACTTCCGGCACTAGGGGGACGGCGCCGCGGGCTGGCCGGATGCCCCCGGCGAGACTCGAACTCGCGTCGCAGAGCTTAAAAGGCTCTCGCTCTAACCAACTGAGCTACGGGGGCCTCCGCATTCTGGCGGAAGTGCCCGAGCGTGCGGCACGTCTTGCGCCGATGGCAGTTCGCGCACCGCACCTCGCACTCCCCGATCTCGCGGCGGATCGAGTCGAGGGAGTGCTCCCGCTGCACCAGTTTGGCCACTGTCGCTCGCTTCGTGCCCACGTGGTCGAACTCGAGAACCACAATGCTCGGCTCGCGGCAGTCCACGCAGGGATGGGTCGCCAGGTAGTCACATACGAACTCGGTGTTTCGGCGGCGCAGAGGGCGGTTGATGGAGTAGTCGGGCGCCTCCGAGCCCGCACGAAGCCAGCCCTTACGAGCCGCGGTCCGATGGCGGTGACAGTTTGCGCAGACGATCTCGCACCGATCGATCTCTTCCGTGATCCGCCGCAGCGAATAGCCATGAGTGACGAGCACCGCGACCTCCGCTCTCTTCGGCTGCACATGGTCGAACTCGAGCACCACCGGATCGGCAAGCCCGCAGTCCGCGCACGCGCTCGAAGTCAGCAGCCCGATCACATAGCCGCGCGCCAGTTCGCGGCGACGCGATCGCGCCTCATAGGTCTGTCCTTTATGGAGCGCACCGCGATTGCGGAAATACGCGCTGCGATCACGAGGGGGTGCGCCGGAATGGTCGGCCGCCGCTTCAATGGATCTCGTTTCAACAAGCGGTAGGGCCACATCTCGTGTCCACGACGAAGCGGAGCTGAGAGCGACCCCGAGTTCTCTCGCGATCTCGCGCAGCGACGCGCCGTTGGCTCGCATCCGGCGGGCGGCCCGCCTTTCCGCTTCTTTTGGGCGCATGGTGCGAACACATGTTCCCGTATCACTCGGACGGAGAAGGACGTCGGATCGAGGTGCGAGAGGTGCGCCTAGACTCCGGCTAGTGCCCCCATGGTGTAACGGTTAGCACGCGAGGTTTTCAACCTCGGAGAAGGGGTTCGACTCCCCTTGGGGGTAATCGACGTTTCCGAAAACGTTTCCGAAAACTCCAGGCGTTTTCAGGCGTAGCAATGGAGTTCATTTCTCGCACGACGCCCATCGGGCCTCCTACATGAGAACTTCGATCCCTTCGATGTAGTTCTTCATGACGCCAGCCTCGGCGGCAAGTTCCAGGAGCTACTCAGCGAAGCCCGGGAGCTAGAGCGAAAAGGCGCGCCTGATGTCGAGTACTAGGCGGCTCCAGCCTTCAGCGGTGCCTCATCCCTAATCGAACAAATCTACGTTAGAACGTCGGTTATGGGCCTTAATCTACGCTAGACTGTCGGATATGCAGAAGCCACGCACCTATTCCCCTCAGGCGATCGAGGCTGCCCGCCTGCTCGGCGAGGAGATCCGGCTTGCTCGGTTGGAGCGTCGCTGGACCCTGGAAGAGCTGGCTGAGCGGGCCGGTGTCAACCACAACACGATCCGCAAGGTCGAGCGTGGCGATCTCACTGTCGGGCTGGGCCCGACTTTCGAGGCAGCAGCCCTCGTTGATGTTGCCCTCTTTGATGCCGATCCCGAGCGCCGACACATGGAGACACGCGAAGTACAGACGCGGCTGGCTCTACTTCCCTCTCGCGCACGACGGCCAGCGAGGACGATCGACGATGACTTCTAATGGCGTCCGGGATCAGCCGGAAACCGCGTTCGTCTGGATCTGGCTTTCGCATGCGACCGAGCCTGTTGTGGCCGGCCGCGTCGACCAGGTGGGCGAGTCGCTGGTTTTCCACTACGGCCGCCGCTACCTAGAACGCAAGGACCGCATCTCTATCTACGAGCCGGAGCTGCCGCTAGTTGCGGGGGAGCAGGTGCCGCGCGTCGGCAAGATCCACGGCTGCATCGCCGACGCCGGGCCTGACTCGTGGGGTCAGCGCGTCGTCCTTTTCCGCCGGCTCGGTCACGGCGACCATGACACGACCGACCTGCGCCAGCTGACCTACCTGATGGCAGCGGGATCGGACCGAATTGGAGCCTTGGACTTTCAGAAGTCCGCGACCGAGTACGTGTCACGAAAGGCCGACGCCGTGCCTCTCGAAGAACTAGTCAACGCGGCCCAACACGTCGAGGACGGCGTGCCACTCCCACCCGCCTTGAGTGAGGCCTTGCTGCGTGGAACATCGATTGGAGGTGCACGGCCCAAGGCCCTGCTCGACGACGGTGACCGACGCCTGATCGCCAAGTTCAGCTCGACCGGCGACACCTACCCGATGGTCCAGGGGGAGTTCGTCGCCATGCGCCTCGCACAGCTGGCTGGGATCAGGGTGGCCAATGTCGAGATGACGGAGGCCCTCGGGAAGAAGATCATGCTCGTCGAGCGCTTCGACCGGCTCCCGGGAGGACAGCGCCGAGTGATGGTCTCGGCACTGACCGTTCTTGGGCTCGGCGAGGCCGGGGGTCGCTACGCCAGCTACGCAGATCTTGCTCACATCGTCCGCACTCGCTTCACCGATCCTGACCCCACGCTCCGAGACCTCTTCGCACGGATCACCTTCAACATCCTCACCTCGAACACCGACGACCACGCGCGCAATCAAGCGGCGTTCTGGGACGGTGAACTGCTCACGCTGACACCGGCATACGACATCTGCCCTTACCCGCGGGCGGGCGGCGAAGCTGAGCAAGTGATGGCCATCGGCGAGGACGGATGGCGTTACAGCCAGGTCGCGGGGTGCGTCGACCGCGCTGCCATATACCACCTCACGCGGGCCGATGCCCAGGAGATCGTGGATCACCAAATCGACGTCATCAAGACCCACTGGGATGACGTCTGCGACGAGGCTGGGCTTACACAGGTCGAGCGGGATACCTTCCGGGACCGCCAGTTTCTCAACCCGTTCTCCCTGCTCGACTCGCACAGCTAGTCGACAGTTGGGCGACGACGCCCGCAAGTGGCCTAGGGAGAGCCTTCTAGCCCAAGCGCTGGGCATGTCGGGCGAGCACCCCTCCGGTGGCCCTTAGGGCCGACACAGAAATAGCCTGCCGCCCTTCCCGCGAGCCCGCTACCAGCCTGCTTTTAGGAAACGTCCTAATCCAGGGTTCGATTCTGAGCGGATTTCAGCCCACCGGCGCCGTGTCCCGCTCCCCCTCATAGCCCGCACACGACGCCGCGAACACCAGCAGGCTCACCACGAGCCCACCGCCGTGCCCTGCTACCAGCCCGACCAGCAGCCCGGCCACTCCGCCGGCCAGCGCCGCGAACAGCGCCAGGCCCGTGGGCAAGGAGAGCAGGCGAGCGGTCCCCAGCGAGCACGCAGCCCAGGCCACGGGGCCGATGAGCACGCCCCAGTCGCGGAAGAAGTCGCGGTCCAGCGGCAGGGCGAGCAGCGTGGCGAACAGCACGGTGACCGCCAGCGCCTGCGCGCCCAGCGAGCGCCAGAAGAGCGGCTGGTTCATCTCAGGCGATGTTAGATGGCCGCTTTCGCGACGCCGGCCCGTAGGCTTGGCGGCGGGCGCGTAGCTCAGTTGGTAGAGCACCACGCTTACAACGTGGGGGTCATCGGTTCGAGCCCGGTCGCGCCCATCCCCTTGGCGGCCGGCGGGGCGCGTGCGCGTGGGTTAGATTCCCCTCGACCGGGACCATCCGTGCGAGGAGGAGAGTGGCTTGGACGTAGAGCGCCTGAGGGCTATACCGCTGTTCCAGTCGGTGGACGAGGAGCACCTGAGCCGGGTGGCGCCGTTCGTGAGCCAGGTCGTGGTCTCGGCGGGCAAGCAGCTCGTGACCGAGGGCGACTTCGCGTACGAGTTCTTGGCCATCGAGGAGGGCACCGCCGAGGTGCGCCGCGGCGACGAGAAGATCGCCGAGCTCGGCCCGGGCGACTATTTCGGCGAGGTGGGCCTGCTGGAGACCGAGACGCGCCAGGCTACGGTGATCGCCAAGACCGAAATGAAGCTGCTCACGCTCGATTCGTGGGACATGAAGCGGCTGGAGAAGGAGCTCCCCGACGCCGCTGAGGAGATCCACCGCACCGTGCGCGAGCGCAAGATCGGCTAGGCCTCCTGCGCGTCTCGCGGGATCCCGCCGCCCGCAGGCGCCTGGCCGCGCTCGGCGCGGTCGCCGCCGTGGCCGCCACCGTGGGACTGGTCACGGGCGCGGGTAATGGAGGGGATGAGGGCTCGGGGAGCGAGCCAGCCCGAGAGGAGAGGCCGGCCCCGGCCGGCGGCCTGTCCCTGGAGCGCCAGGTGGGCTCGCTGCTGCTCATGAGCTACGACGGCGCCGACGTGCCTGGCTACATCCTCCGCCGGCTGCGCAGCGGGGAGGGCTCCGGCGTGATCCTCTTCGGCCCGAACGTGCCGGACGAGGACAGCCTCAAAGCGGCCACGCGCGCGCTGAAGCGCGCCTCGGGCGGCGGCGCCCTGGTGGCCACCGACCAGGAGGGCGGCGACATCCGCAGCGTCGCCTTCGCCCCGCCCGAGCCCTCACAGTCAGAGCTGGCGACGCCCGCGGCGGCGACGAGCGCGGCGCGTGACGGCGCGCGGGCGCTGCACGGCCTGGGGGTGAACGTGAATCTCGCCCCGGTGGCCGACGTGTCTGAGACGCCCGGCTCAATCGTCGCCGGCCGCGCCTTTCCAGGCGACGCCGGGACGGTGGCGCGCCTGGTGGTGAGCACGATCAAGGCCTACGAGCGCGAGCGCGTGGCCACCACGATCAAGCACTTCCCCGGGCTGGGCGAAGCCACCGAGAACACAGACGACGTGTCGGTCACGATCGACACACCACGGGATGGGTTGGAGGACGTGGCGCTCAACCCGTTCCAGGCGGGCATCAGCGGGGGCGCGCCCCTGGTGATGGTCTCCCACGCCCTCTACCCGGCGCTGGATGGCGACTCGATCGCATCCCAGTCGCGCCCGGTGGTCCAGGATCTGCTGCGGGGCGAGATGGGCTTCGAGGGCGCGGTGGTTACCGACAGCCTCGAGGCCCAGGCTGTGCTCGACCGCTCGGGCGTGGCCGAGGCCGCGGAGCGCTCGGTCGAGGCGGGTGTGGACCTGGTGCTCATGACCGGCTCGGGCAGCTGGAACGAGGTCTACCCCCGCCTGCTGCGCCGTGCGCGCCGCGACGCCACCTTCCGCGAGCGGGTGGCCGAGTCGGCCGACCGGGTACTGGCGCTCAAGCGGCGGCTGGGGCTTCGGCCGGGCCCCTAGGTCTCGGCCGAAGCTCGCTCGCGGGCCTTCTGCATCAGCTCGTGGTGCACGCTGCGGGTGCGGCCCTGCCGCCGCTCCCACGAGCCGTCGGCCTGCATGTCCCAGGCGAAGGTGTCGTCGGCCAGGCACCGCTCCAGCGTGTCCTCGACGTCTGCCCGTAGGCGCGGGTTCTCGACGGGCATGAGCAACTCCACGCGGGTGTCCAGGTTGCGGGGCATGAGGTCACCCGAGCCGATGAAGTAGAGGCGATCGTCGCCACGCTGGAATCCGTAGACCCGCGCGTGCTCCAGGAAGCGGCCCACCACGGACACCACGCGGATGTTCTCGCTCACGCCGGGAACGCCCGCGCGCAGCGCGCAGATGCCGCGCACGTTGAGGTCCACCGGCACGCCGGCCTGCGACGCCTCGTACAGGGCCCGGATGCAGCGCCGGTCCACCAGCGAGTTCAGCTTCATCACGATTCGCGCGTGGCGGCCCTCCCGGTGCGCGTCCACCGTCTGCTCGATCTCGGCCAGCAGGCGGTCCCGCATGTGCTCGGGGGCCACGATGGCCTTGCGGTAGCCCGGGTTGCGGGAGGCACCCGTCAGTGCGTTGAAGAGCGCGGACACGTCGGCGGCGATGTCCGCGTCGCAGGTGAGCAGGCCGAAGTCCTCGTAGAGGCGGGCGGTCTTCGCGTGGTAGTTGCCGGTGCCGACGTGGACGAAGTGGCGCACACCCGCGCCCTCCCGGCGCACCACGAGCAGCGCCTTGGCATGGGTCTTCAATCCCGGTAGACCGTGTACCACATGGGCGCCCGCCTCCTCCAGGGCGCGGGCCCAGCGGATGTTGCGGCGCTCGTCGAACCGGGCCTGCAGCTCCACCAGGCACACGGCCTGCTTGCCGCGCTCGGCGGCCTCGATCAGCAGCGGGACGAGGGCCGAGTCGTCAGAGGAGCGGTACACGGTCATCTTGATCGCCAGCACCTGTGGATCGTTCACGGCCTGCTCCACCAGCCGCTCCACGCTGGTGGCGAACGAGTCGTAAGGGTGGTGTACGAGTAGGTCGCCGCTGCGCATCGCGCCGAGCACGTCGGGCTTGCCCTCGGCGGTGGAGAAGGCCTCCGCGCTCACGGGCTTCCACGGCTCCTCGCGCAATTCCTTGTGGCCCTCGAGGCCGTGCAGCTGCAACAGGTCGGTGAGGTCGAGCAGCCCACGCACGTCCTCCACCTCGGACTCCTCGGCGCCCAGCGACTCCACCAGGAACGAGCGCAGGTCGGGGTCCATGTCGGCGCTCACCTCCAGGCGCACCACCTCGCCGAAGCGCCGCTGGCGCAGCTCGGCCTCCACCGCGCGCAGGAGGTCGTCCGCCTCGCCGGACACCTCGAAGTCGGCGTCGCGGGTTACGCGGAAGAAAGTGTGGCGCTGGACCTCCATGCCGGGGAACAGGGCGTCCAGGTGGCGGGCGATCAGCGATTCGAGCGGCACGAACGCGCTGTCGCCGATGGCCAGAAAGCGCGGCAGCACCTCCTTCGGCACCTTCACGCGCGCGAACAGCTCGAGATCGGTCACGGGATCGCGCAGCCACACGGCCAGGCTGAGCGAGAGGTTGGAGATGTAGGGGAACGGCCGGCCCGGCCCGACGGCCAGCGGCGTGAGTACCGGGAACACCTGCTCGTGGAAGACCCGGTCGGCGGCCTCGGCCTCCTCGCCGCTGAGGTCCTCCACCTGCACCACGCGGATGCCGTGGTCGGCCAGCGCCGGGCGCACACGCTCCTCCCACTCGCGGGAGAGGCGCCCGCCCAGCTCGCGCAGGCGCTCGCCGATCGCGGCGATCTGCTGCGAGGGGGAGAGGTCGTCCGCCTTGCGGGCGTCGATGCCGGCGTCCACCTGGTCGTGAAGCCCGGCCAGGCGGACCATCACGAACTCGTCGAGATTGGACGTGTAGATGGCGAGGAAGTTGGCCCGCTCCAGCAGCGGCGTTCGCTCGTCCTCGGCCAGTTCCAGCACGCGTTCGTTGAAGTCCAGCCACGACAGCTCGCGGTTGGTGTACAGCTCGGGCGAGTCGAGGTCGGGCGCGGCCGCGAGGTCCTGGGGTTCGTCGTGGCCCGCGGCGGCGAGCGCTGTTTCAGACGCGGGTTTCATTCACATCCATTCTCGCCTGTTTCCGAACGAGCACGTTGCGGGGATGTGTAGCTTGCCCGCGATGATCTGGCTCTTGCGACACGCCGAAGCCGAGGACGGCTCGCCCGACTCCGAACGCCCGCTCACGCCCAAGGGCGAGCAGCAGGCGCGGGCGGCCGGGGAGGCCTTCCGGCGGCTGGACCTCGGCGTGGAGGCGTGCGTGACCAGCCCGAAGGTGCGCGCGCTCCAGACCGCGAGCCTCGTGTGCGACGTGCTGGGCCTCCAGGCCGTCGAGGACGAGCGCCTTGCCGGCGGGCCGTTCGACCCGCACGAGGTGGCCGACGGCCACGGTGAGCGTGTGCTGCTGGTGGGCCACGACCCTGATTTCTCGCTGGCCGTGCACCGCATGACCGGCGCCCAGGTGCGGCTGCCCAAGGGCGGCGTGGCTGGGGTGGACAAGGGCGAGCTCAAGCTGCTGCTCCGTCCGGGCGAGCTGCGGGCGCTGGCTCGGGCCGGTTGAGCCCGTCCAGCAGCTTCCTCGCAAAGCCGCTCGACTCCAGCTTCTCCCAGCGGCGCACGAAGCGCTCGAACAGCACCGCCCGGCGCGCCGTGAGGTAGGTGCCGAGGCTCTCCAGCCCGCGGTAGCGCGCGCGGTTGGGCGCCTCGCGGGCGGCGCCGGGCTCGAGGTCGCGTGCGCCTCCGGCCCCATCGCAAAGGGCCTCGGCGTCCTGGGCGCGAAGGGCCTCGGCGTGGGCTCGCACGCGGGGGAGCATCTCGTCGCAGTCATGGATCTCCCCGAGCAGGTCCTGCAGCTGCTTGGCCACCTTGGCGGCGTCGGTGGCCGCGCGCCCGAAGGCCGGCTCGGACATCTCGAGCACGTAGCGCAGGCGCTTGGCGGCGATCCGCATGTCGTGCAGCGTCTCCTGCCCGCCGGAGTCGAGCGCCTTGGGGGCAAACGAGCGCAACTCGGCCAGCCGCACCTCCACTATCCGGCGCGCGTTGTCGGCCAGCGGGCCCTCGGGGTCCAGCCCCTTCACCTTGCGGGGCTTCATGCCGGCACCGGCCCGTTGAGCGCCGCGGGAGGCGACGACTCGGGGCGGCGGGCCGAGCGGGCCAGCACGTGCAGGCGCTGCTCCAACCGCGATTCGCGCAGGTGCTCGAGCGCTACCGCAAGCCGGTCGTTGCCTTGCTCCTGGCCGCGGCGCATCTCGTGCACGAGGCTCTCGATGCCCGGCCGGTCGGCCGCGGTCAGCTCCACCGCGATGCCCTCGAGGGCGGCGATCGCCACGTCTGGGTCCCGGCGCTCGCCGAGCACGTCGGCCAGCGCCTTGACCTCACGCAGCAGCTTCTTGTGCTCCTTCTTCGGAAAGCAGGCGGCGAACACCTCCATCGCCGCGCGCAGGCGCCGCGTGGCCACCCGCATGTCGTGCACGCGCTCGATGTCGGATGTGTCGAGCACCCCGTCCGCGTGGGCGAACACCTCGCGGGCACGTCCCTCGACCGCAGCGGCCGCCGCGTCGGCGAAACGGGTGCCGGGGTTCAGGCCCGGGATGGGTGCAGCCTTGGCCATGAGGTCAGGCTATCCCGGTCGCGCAGCGCTCGCGTACTCGAGCACCGCTCCCTCGCGCAGACCGCCTTGTGCCACGCGCAGCGGGCGGCCCAGGCGGGCGGACACCTCCTGCAGCAGGATCATTGCGGCCGGCAGCAGACGCGAGCGCTCGGCCGCGATTCCCAGCCGCTCCGTGGCTTCGGCGGCCGGGATCCGGGCAATCCGGTCGATCGCGCGCTCGAGTGACTCGGGACCCAGCTCGGCGCCGACCAGAATCCGCAGCGAGGTGGCGGTGCCGCCCACGGCCAGCGCCTCTTGCACGGATGGGGGACGGAGCTCCTCCAGTGCCAGGGCGGCGGCCCGCCGTACCGCCACCAGGTCGGCGCGGGCGGGGGGATCGGAGCGCACGTAGGTCTCGGACAGGAGGCTGGAGCCGGTGGCCACCGAGTTCCACCAGCTCACGTCCCGGCCCGGGGTGCCCACGGCGATCTCCACCGACCCCCCACCGACGTCCACGACGGCCACGCTCCCGAGCGCCGGCGGCAGCCCCCGGGTCGCTCCGGCGAAGGAAAGGCGCGCCTCCTCCGCGCTGCTCAGCACACGGACGGGCACCCCTGCGTGGCGCTCCACCGCCCGCACCAGCTCGTCGCGATTCGGTGCTTCGCGGATGGCCGCCGTCGCCACGACGCAGATCTCGGTGGCCCCCGCCTCCCGGGCTACGGCGATCTGTTCCGCCACCACCTCCGCATTGCGCCGCAGCTTCTTGGCGGGCACGACCCCGCCGGGCCCCTGACCTGCCCCGAGCCGGGTGAACGCGCGCCGCGCAGCGATCTCCTCCAGCTGCCCGCCGGAGACCTCGGCCACAAGCAGGCGCGTGGTGTTACTGCCGATGTCGATACAGGCGCATACCACCCGCGCCGCACTCTCGCAGTTCGAAGGGGGCGGTCCTAGGTCTGCTTGACCACGATGCCCTCGAGCACGTGGGCCACGCGCTCACAGGCATCGATCGCCTGCTCGAGCCGCTCGAACACGTCCTTCCAGCGGATCACCACCATGGGGTCGATCCCGCCGGCGAACAACGACACGATCGCCGAGCGGCTCACCCGGTCGCCCTCGTCCTCCAAGCGGTCGACCTCCACGAGGTGGGGCGAGAGCCCAGGCAGGCGGTCGAGCTTGGCCAGCGCGGCCGCCAGCTCGCGGCCGGCGTCGCGCAGCACGCCCGTGAGCTCCACCGCCTGCTCCATCGGCGCCTCGATCTTGTAGAGGCCGAGCACGTCCGCGGCCTCCTCGGTGTAGTCCACCACGTCGTCGATGGCCGCGGCCAGGGCGTGCACGTCGTCGCGCTCGATCCGCCCGCGGTCCGTCGCGTACATCTGGTGGATGATGTCGTGGGTCAGGCGGTCGCCCTCCAGCTCGAGAGCCTTGATTTCACGCGCCAGCCCCGACTCGTCGGGCCAGTTGCGCATGAGGTGGTCGAGCTTGGTGGTGGCCGCCTCCGCATTGGCCCCGGCGTCGCGCAGGAGCGCCATCAGGGTGCGGGGCTCCGATCGACCTGCGAACACGGCCACGGCTCAGCCCGCCGGCGGCTGAGGGGCCAGCTCGGGGTGAGAGGCGTCCTCGAACTCGCGGAACAGCCCCGTGACCACGAACGCCGTCTGCTCGCCGATGTCCACGCAGTTGTCGCCGATCCGCTCCAGGCAGCGCGCCACGAGCATCATGTGCATCGCCCACTCGCGCTCGTCGGCCTCGTCGCCGATCTCCAGCGCCCGCCGGAAGCAGGCCTTGTTCAGCCGGTCGATCTCGTCGTCCTGGCGCACCAGATCGATCGCCAGGCCCACGTCGCGGCGCTCGAACGCCTGTCCGGCCTGGATCACCAGCGACCGGGCCAGCTCGCCCATCCGTCCGATGTTCTGCAGCAGCTCCTCGTCCTTGGGCGGGTCGTGCCCGGCCAGTGGAACGAGCTTGGCCATGTTCACGCACTGGTCGCCCATGCGCTCCACGTGCTTGATCACGTGCAGCAAGGCCGCCACCACCCGCAGGTCGCCGGCCACCGGCGCCTGCAAGGCCAGCAGCGACAGGATCCCCTGGTGCACCTCGAGGTAGCGGCCGTCGATGCGGTCGTCGTCGGCGATCACCATGCTCGCCAGCTCGATGTCGCGCTGCTGGACGGTCTCGATCGCGCGGTCCAGTGAGCCGGCCACCAGCTGCAGCCCGCCCAGCGCAGAGACCTCCAGCTGGCGGAGCTCCTCCTGGAAGTGCTGGCGGTTGCTGTCCGACATGGTTACCCCCGCGGGGCTTCCAGCCCCGCGGTTCCGATTGCGTCGCTCCGCCTCCGGCTCCGCATTTAACCCACCTTGCCGGTCACGTAGGCCTCCGTGCGCTCGTCGGAGGGGTTGGTGAACACCTTCTCGGTGTCGTCGTACTCCACCACCCGCCCGGTCCGGTGCTTCTCGTCCTCATCGAGCTCGACGGTGAAGAAGGCCGTCATGTTCGACACGCGTGCGGCCTGCTGCATGTTGTGGGTCACAATCACGATCGAGTAGTTCTCCCGCAGCTCGAGCATCAGGTCCTCGATGCGGCCGGTGGAGATGGGATCCAGCGCCGAGCAGGGCTCGTCCATCAGGATCACGTCGGGGTCGGTGGCCAGGGCGCGGGCGATGCACAGCCGCTGCTGTTGGCCGCCGGACATGCCGAAGGCGTTGGTCTTCAGCCGGTCCTTCACCTCGTCCCACAGCGCCCCGCGCCGCAGCGCGTTCTCCACGATCTCGTCCATGTCGCCCTTCTGCCCGAGCACACGCGGGCCGAACGCGATGTTGTCGTAGATGGACTTGGGGAATGGGTTGGGCTTCTGGAAGACCATCCCGATGCGCTTGCGCACCTGCACCGGGTCGATGTCCGAGCCGTAGAGGTCCTGGCCGTGGTAGTTCACCTTGCCCGTCACGGTGGCCGCCGGGATCAGGTCGTTCATCCGGTTCAGGCAGCGGATCAGCGTGCTCTTGCCACAGCCCGACGGGCCGATCAGCGCCGTGATCTCGTTCTGGTAGATCGGGAGGTCCACCTCGCGCACGGCGGGTACGCCGCCGTAAGCCACGCCGACGTTCTCTAGGCCGAAGATCGGCTTGCGCTCCCCGGAGGCCTGCTGGCCCCTGGCCTCCAGGGCCTGGGTCTGCACCGCGCCGTCGCGGGTGGAGGGCACCGCGCCCTCACCGCTCGCGGATGCCTCGCGCTGCCGCTCTTCAGGGTCCTGGGTCATGTGCTCTTGCACCTTAGGTCACCTACCACTTCTGCTCATATCGATTGCGGAGATAGACGGCGCCGGCGTTCATCACGACGAGGATCGCCAGCAGGACGAGGATGGCCGCCGCACCGAGTGCCTTGAACTCGGCGTCGGCGTCGGTCACGAACCGAAGGATCGTCAGCGGCAGTGCTGTGAACTGGTCGCTGGTGATGTCGTTCGGGTTGAAGCGCGTGAACAGCGCGGCACCGATCACCAGCAGCGGCGCGGTCTCGCCGATCGCGCGGGAGAGGGCGAGGATCACGCCCGTGGCAATGCCCGGAAGCGCGCCCGGGAGAGTGTGCTTCCAGATCGTCTGCCAGTGGGTGGCGCCCAGCGCCAGCGAGCCCTCGCGGATCGAGGACGGCACGGCCCTGATGGCCTCTCGGCCCACCACGATCACCACCGGAAGCACCAGCAGCCCGAGCGTGAGGGAGCCGGCCAGGACCACGGTGCCCAGCGACAGGGGCGCGCGCACGATGAAGGCCAGCCCGAGGATGCCGTACACCACGGAGGGGACCGCGGCCAGGTTCTGGATGTTCACCTCGATCAGGCGGTTCCACCAGCGGTCGCGGTCGGCGTACTCCTCGAGGTAGATCGCCGAGGCCACGCCCACGGGCACGATGAACACGGCCGTGGTGACCATCAGCAGCAGAGTGCCCACGAGCGCCGACTGCACGCCGGAGCGCTCGGGCGATATCCGGGACGGGAAGTTGGTGATGAAGTCCCACGACAGGCTGCTTGCGCCGTCGGCGGCGACGTCGACGAGCAGCACCCCGAGGGCGAGGAAACCCACGCCCAGGCTCAGCAGGAGGGCCGCGCGGAAGACCAGGTCCTTCACCTTCTGGCCGCTGGAGGCGCGCTCCACGGTTCGCCGGGCGGTCCCGGCCTCCGCGACGCTCATTCGTAGACCTGCCGGTACTTGCGCACGAAGCGGATCGAGATCGCGTTGAGCACGAGCGTGATCAGGAACAGCGTGGCGCCCACGGCGAAGATGGTCAGGCCCTCGGTTCCCTGGGTCGAGACGTCGGCCTGGGAGGTGGCCGCGATGAAGGCGGCCATGTTCTGCATCTGCTCGGTGGGATCGAGCGTGAGGTTGGCCAGCTGGCCCGCTGCCACGAGGATGATCACCGTCTCGCCGATGGCCCGGGAGGCCCCGAGCACGATGCCGGCGACCACGCCCGACAACGCCGCCGGGAACACCACCCGCATCGACACCTGCATGCGCGAGGCCCCGAGCCCGAAGGCGCCCTCGCGCAGCGACTGTGGCACGGAGGTCAGGGCATCGTCGGCCACCGTGGCGATGGTGGGGAGCACCAGGATTCCCAGCACCAGGCCTGCGCTCAGCGCGTTGAACGTGCTCACGTCGATGCCGAGCGTGTCCTTGAGCAGCGGGGTGACGAACGTGAGCGCGAAGTAGCCGAAAACGATCGTGGGAACGCCCGCCAGCACCTCGATGATGGGCTTGACCACCCGGCGGAACCTCGGGGAGGCGTATTCCGACAGGTAGATGGCCGAGCCGAGTCCGAAGGGCACCGCCACGATCAGCCCGATGGCGGTCAGGTACAGCGTGTCGTAGATGAGCGGCACCACCCCGAAGGACTGCTGGTCTCCACCGGCCAGCGGTGTCCACTCGGTTCCGAAGAGGTAGTCGGAGACACCGACCTCCTGCAGGAACTTCACCGTGTCGCGGATGAGGGCCACCACGATCCCCGTGGTGGTGAGCACCGAGATCACGGCCGCCAGCGCCAGCAGCGCCTTGATCACCTGCTCCCCCACCGACCGCCTGGTCCGCTGCCGGGTGAGACCCGGGGGCGGACCCGCCGTGGTGGGGGAGGAGGCTTCCATCTCTACAGACGAGCGACGGCTCTAGCCGCCGACGGCGCTCTTCGCCTCCCTGGCCTGCTCCTCGTTCATCGGGACGATCTTCGCCGCCTCTGCGATCTCGGCGTAGTTCTCGGCCACGAAGTCGAGGAAGGCCTTCACCTCGGGCTTCTTCAGCGACGCCTCGCTCGGGTACATGAACAGCGGCCGGGCGAGGGGCTTGTACTCGCCGCTCTGGATCGTCTCCGCGCTCGGCTTCACGCAACCGCTTCCGCCGTCGACGCCCACGGCGTTCAGCTTGTCCTGGTTCTGCTCGTAGAAGGAGAAGCCGAAGTAGCCCAGTCCTCCGTCCTCGCCTGACACACCGGTCACGAGCACGTTGTCGTCCGCCGAGGTCTGGATGCCCTCGGTGCGCTGTACGCCTTCCTCACCGTTGATCTGCTCGGTGAAGAAGTCGAACGTGCCGGACTCGGTGCCCGGAGTGAACAGTGCCAGCTCCTGGTCGGCCAGCTTGCCATCGACCTCGGAGAGGTTGTTGGCCTTCGCGCCCTTGCCGAACACCTTCTTGAGCTGCCCCGTGGTGAGGCAGTCCACCGTGAGGTTCTTGTTGGTCACGACGGTGATGCCGTCGTTGGCCACCTGGACCTCGACCGGCTTGACCTTGCCCTGCTTGCAGAGCTTGGTCTCGTCCTCCTCGATCGCGCGGGAGGCGTCCGAGATCTGGGTCTCGCCACGGCAGAACTTCTCGAAGCCGTCGCCGCTGCCGGCGCCGCCCACGGTCACCTTCACGCCGGAGTTCTCCTCGTTGAAGAGCTCGGCCGCGGCCTCCGCGAACGGCTGAACCGTGCTCGAGCCGTCGATGCGGATGTTGCCGGAGAGGTCTCCGCCTCCGCCTCCACCACCGCCGCCTCCTCCGTTTTCATCGTCGTCGCCACAGGCGGCGACGCTGAGCGCCATGACGCCGGCGGCGGCAAGCGCGAGCCAGTTCCTCATGCGATGTCCTCTCTGTTCGATCATGATGGTCGCGGCGAGGCTCCCAGCCCTATGCATGCAGTCTGTTGCGGACTTGTCGCCGCGATGTGAAAAGGATGTAAAGAGGCCCCGCACGGGCCCTCGCTCACGAGATGCGGGTAATGGGGCGCTCGACCGGCTGGGGCTCGAAGCGATAGCCGAAGCCGAAGTGGGTATGGATGAAGCGGCGCCCCGGCAGGACCTCGTCGAGCTTCTGCCGCAGCTTGCCCACGTACACGTCCACGGAGCGGTCCGAGCGCCGGTAGGGCTCGCCCCATACGGCCACGTAGAGCTCCTCCCGGCTCACGATGCGCCCGGAGCGCTGCACCAGCGCGGTGAGCAGCTCCAGCTCGCGGGAGGTCAGGTTCAGCGGACTCCCGGCCACCGTGGCCACGAACTCCCTCGGCCGCACCTCCAACTCCCCGGCGCGCAGCTCCTGTGAAAAAGCTGTAAAGAAGGCAATTCCAGGGGGCGGTGACGTATCCTCTGCTCATCGGCTGAGCCCCAGTGGTTGCTCCCGCCGACCCCGCCGATGGACCGGTACTCCATGAACACCACCGATCCGGGACCCGTCCGTCTGGCGGTTTTGGACTCCGATTCCGGGTTCGTCCAGGTGCTGGTTAACCGCCTGGAGGGAGCCGGTTGGCAGTACCGCCGCCTCGAGGCCGCTCCGCGCGTGGAGGAGTTCGTCTCCATGCGGGTGAACGCCCTGGTCGTGGACCTGGCGCTGCTGGGTCCCGACGCCTGGGACTTCCTTGAGCGTCTGTCCGAAGCGATGCCCGGACTGGGCGTGGTGGTGTGCACCGGCCGCTCGTCGGTGGCGCAGCGGGTTCGCGGGCTACGGCTGGGGGCCGACGACTGGGTCACCAAGCCCTGCCACCCCGAGGAGGTGCTCGCGCGCGTCCAGGCCGTCGTCCGCCGCCGCAAGCAGGCCACCAACCGCCAGGAGTCCGGCCCGGTGAGCGCCGGCGAGCTGGAGATCCGCGCCGACCAGTTCCAGGCCTTCGCGGGCAACCGCAGCGTGGACCTCACCCGCCGCGAGTTCGAGGTGCTCCAGTTGCTCGCCCACGCCGAGGGGAAGGTGCTCCAGCGCGAGGAGATCTACCAGCAGGTGTGGGGCTACACGATGGCTCACGGCGACCGCTCCGTGGACGTGTTCATCCGGAAGGTTCGCCAGAAGCTCGAGTCGGCCTCGCCCGCGTGGCAGTACATCCACACCCACTTCGGAGTGGGCTACCGCTTCGATCCCGAGAGACGCGACGGGGAGCCGCCGCTAGGCCACGAGAGCAGCCCGAGGGATCCCGCGGTGGAGCAGGCGCCAGGGGCGCCCGGCAGTCAGGGCGGCTCCGAGCCGAGGGTCGACACCGTTCTCGACCAGGCGCGCACGAGCCTCGCCTAGCAGTGGCGGCCGGCTGGCGCCGTGGGCGTCGGAGCTGACCACGCTCACCAGCCCCTCGTCGATGAGGGCCAGCGCGACTCGATGGGCATCCTGTCCGTGGCCGCCGCAGACCGACTGGGCATTCACCTGGGCCAGCGAGCC
>DASROS010000036.1:0-3680 GCA_035646775.1 Thermoleophilaceae bacterium
GCTCGCGCAGCACCTCGCTGGCACCCGCGGTGAGCTCGGTGAGCGCCTCGTCGAGCAGCCACTGCTCGAAGCGGTTGGCCCTCAAGTGCTGGCCCAGCGCGCCCGCGACGAGTGCGCGCTCGCGCTGCTGCTCGAGCTCGACCTGCAGCTGCGCGTGGCGCTCGACATCCTCCGCGAGGCGCCGGTGGTCGGTGCGGGCGCGCGCCAGCGCGTCGGCGCAGTCGTCGCGGAGCCGCTCCCCGGCGGCGACGCCGGCCTCGGCGCAACGGCCGCGCAGATCCACCAGGACGGCCTGCCGGGTCCGGCGCGCCCGCTCGGCGGTGGCCGTCGCCGCCTCGGCGTCGGCGCGCTGCCGCGGCACCTGCTCCGCCGCCCAGGCGGCCAGGGCCTGCCATGACGCGACCAGGTCGCGGCGGTCCACGCGTGGCAGCCCAGGCAGATCTGGAACCGCGTCGCGGGTGGCGTCGAAGTGCTCCCAGGCACCGTCTCGCCGAGCGCGGGCGGCATCGCGAGCCCGCGTCGCCTCCGCCGTGGCCCCGCGGGCCGCGCGCTCGTGGCGGCGGGCGGCCGTGAGGGCCGCCTCGAGTGCGTCGCGCTGCGCCTGCGCGGCCCGCACCTCCTCCGGATCCGGGGCGCCGGCGACCCGCGCTCGGACCTCCGCAAGCCGCCCGCGACAGTCGCTCAGGAGCTCCTCGGCCTTGGCGCGGGCCGCGACGGCCCGGGTGTTGGCGTCGCCGGCCGCGGCGACGGCCGCGGCGGCCTCCGCCACGGCGCGGTCGGCGTCGGCCAGCACCCCCGGAGGCCGGCGGACCGGCAGGACGGCCACGGGTTGCTCGCAGACCGGGCATGGCGCACCCACCGCCAGGCCCGTGGCGACGGCGTGGGCGGCGTGCGCTGAGCGAACCGCCTCGCGCTCGACGTCGGCCGAGCGCACCCGTGCCTGCGCGTCGGCGAGCCGGGCGCCGGCTTGGGACTCCTGCGCGATCGCCTCGGCCAGGTACGGCTCGCCGTTGGCGATGCGCGTGCCCAGCTCCGTGGCCTCGGCGTGCGCCCTGGCCAGCTCGGAGAGCGTGGCGGCGGACGGCAGGGCCACCAGCGCCTCCTCGGCACGCGTCACGGCGGCGTCAGCGTCCTCTGCGGTCGCCTGCGCGGCGGCGAGCGTCTGCTCCGCCGTGCTGACCGCCTGGGCCAGGCCGGCGAGGTCGGCCGGCACCACCACGCCGGCGCAGCGCTCCGCGGCGGCGCGGGCGGCGCTGCCCGCGGCCTCGGCGGCGGTGGCCTCCGCGGCGAGGGTCTCCAGGCGCGGCTCGGCCCGGCCCACGTCGCCAACGAGCGTCTCCAGCTGGCCCTCCCTCGCGGCCGCGGCCGCCAGCGCCTGGGGGGTCGCCGCCGCGAGCGCATCGGCGTGCCGCTCGGTCAGCTCCGCGACGCTGTCGGCGGCGATCTTGCGCTGGTTGGCGGCGCCGCGCATGTCGGCGTACAAGCCCAGCTCCAGCAGCCGCACCAGCAGCTCCTGGCGGTCCTTGGGCTTGTCATGCAGGAAGCGGGCGAACTCACCCTGTGGCAGCACCACGCAGGTGATGAATTGCTCGAAGCCGATGCCGAGGATCTCCTCGACCGCGCGCGTGACCTCATCGGCGTTGCCGGCGATGACCTCTTCGGCCGACTCCAGCCGGGCTTCCTTGGTCGTGGCGCCGCCGCCGGCGGTGCGCCGCACCACGCGCGTGGCCGTGTAGGCGGCGGTGCCCACGGTGAAGTCCAGCCGCACCCGCGCCTGCAAGGCTCCGGCGGAGATGATCGGCGCGACGCTGCGACGGTCCAGACGCGGCACCGAGCCGTACAGCGCGAAGCAGAGCGCGTCGATGATGCTGGACTTGCCCGCGCCGGTGGGACCCACCAGCGCGAAAAGGTCCGCGCCGGTGAAGTCGACCGTCACCGGCTCGCGGAAGGCGGTGAAGCCGTCCAGCTCCAGCCGCTGCGGCCGCATCAGCCGGCCGCGGCGGGGCGGCTGGCTGCCCCGGCGCGCTGCTCGGTGAGGTCCTCGAGCAGCTCGGTGAACAGGGCCTGCACGCGCTCGTCGACGGCGCCGCGCTCGGCGAGGTACTCGCCGAACAGCTCGGCGGGCGAGCGTCCCAGCCGCGACGGGGTCGCGGCGGCGGGCGACTGCCGCTCCGGGGCTTCCACGGCCACGTCCACGACGTCGGGGAACCACTCGCGGACCTGCTCGCCGAGGCCGGCGCGGGTCTGTCCGCGCACGATCACCTTCAGCCAGGTGCCCTCGACGCCGGGCTCCGCCGCGAGCGCCTCGAGCTCCTCGAGCGTGCCCCGCAGGGTGCGCAGCCGCCGGCCGGCGCGCAGCTGCACCGGGCGCACCGAGGCCGGCAGGCCCGGGCTCGCCTGGACGATCAGCACCGCCTTGTCGTCGGCGCGGCCTCGCCGAAGTCCAGCTGCAGCGGCGAGCCGCTGTACCACGCCGGGGAGGGGCCTAGGACCTGCTGGGGCCGGTGCAGGTGACCCAGGGCGACGTAGGACGCCGTGGCGGGGAAGGCCGTCGCGGACACGCAGTAATCGAACACCGTGTGAGCCGGCCGCTCGCCGCCGCCCATGGCGCCGCCGGCGACCATCAGGTGGGACAGCACCAGGTTGACGGTGTCGCCGGCGAAGCCGTCGGTGAGCGCACCGACCAGGGCGCGCAGGCGGGCGTCGTAGCGCTGGGATTGCTCATCGGCGCCCGTGGCCATCAGCTGCTCGGCCCGCACGATGCCGCGTTGCGACACGAACGGCAGCAGGGCGATCTGCGCGCTCTCGCCGCTGGCCACGTCCAGGCGGAGCACGCCGCCGTCGGCCGGCCGCAGCACGGTTGCGCCCACCAGCACCCGGGACGCCGCCAGCAGCGGCGCCACCGCCTCGAGTCGCTGGGCGGAGTCGTGGTTGCCGCCGACGACCACCACCGGCGCGACCTCGGCCAGATCCAGCAGGGCGCGGTAGACGATCCGCTCGGCCTCCGGAGAGGGGGCGGCGGTGTCGAACTGGTCGCCGGCCACCAGCACCAGGTCCACCGCCTCGGCGCGAGCGATGGCGATGATCTCGGCGAGCACAGCCAGGTGCTCGGCGGCACGGCTGCGCCCGCGGATGGTGCGCCCGACGTGCCAGTCGGCGGTGTGCAGGATGCGCATTGGGCTGCAGGGTAGGCGCTGAGGCGCGGCGCTCAGTAGCCGGCCCACTCCCGACGCTGGTACTCCAGGATCACCGGGTCCAACAGCGTGGAGGCGCGCACCTGCTCGGGGATCCGGTCGGGCGGGAACACGGTCGCCGCGTCCAGCACGGCGGGGGTCAGGAACTCAAGGTCCGTCGCCTCCGCGGGCACGTGCGGCTGCGGGCCGGCGGGTCCGCGCTCCGCCAGGACGAAGCCCCAGTCGCCGAACGACGGCACGTCGACGTGGTAGGGCAGCGGCACCAGGCCCGCGCCGCGGACCGTCGTGACGATCGACCAGAAGCTCAACGGTGCGAAGAAGGGCGAACCCGCCTGGACGACGACCCGACCGCCATCCGCCAGCAGGCCGGCGAGCATGCCGTAGAACTCCACGGTGTAGAGCTTCGCGGTCTCGGTGGAGTCCGGATCGGGCAGATCCACGATGATGGCGTCGAAGGCGTCGCCACGGTGCGCCCGCGCCCAGGAG
>DASROS010000037.1:0-17615 GCA_035646775.1 Thermoleophilaceae bacterium
CGTGTGGCCTCTCGTGGCCGTGGCCGAGCGGGCCCGCAACCACGCCTTCGCGGGCGCGGCGGTGGCGGCGGCGGTGCTGCTCGCCGGAATCGCGATCCTCGGCCAGACCCGGGCGATCGTGCCCGCCGTGATCGTGAGCGCGCTCGTGATGGTGGCTGTGCTGCCGGGCAGGCGGGCGCGGCTGTGGGCGCTGATCGCCATCGGGGCTGGCGTGGCGGTGGCGGCGCCGCAGCTGCTCGACGTGTTCGAGAGCGCGGGTGGCGCCACGCCCGATCCCGACACCATTCGCTCTGGCGTGGCGGCCCTGCTGGGGATCGCCGCGCTCACGGGCGTAGTGTTCGCGGTCCTCCGCTGGCTGGCCAGGACGGCTGAGCCTCGCGTGGGCGCGCGTCCGCTGGCCACCGCGTCGACTGTCGCACTGGTCGCCGTCGTCGTGGTGGGAGCCGTGGCCGGCCTGGCTGCCGTCGGCGACCCGGTCGACCGGCTGCGCGACGAGGCGCGCGCCTTCAAGAACCTGGGCGTGGGCTCGGCGCAGAGCTCGCGCTCTCGCTTCACCTCCGGCGGCGGCAACCGCTACGACTACTGGCGCGTGGCGGCCAACCAGTTCCGCGACGAGCCGGTGAAGGGGCTCGGCGCCGGCAACTACGACCGCACCTACTTCCTCGAGCGCCAGACCAGCGAGGACATCAAGCAGGCGCACAGCCTGCCGCTGCAGACGCTCTCCGAGCTGGGGCTGGTCGGCGGCGCCGGGCTGTTGCTGTTCCTTGGCGCGATCGTGGCGGGGTTCGTTCGCCGCGCGCGGGCGGCTCGCACGAGCCCGAGCGACCTCGGTCTGGCCGTGGCCGGCGGCGGCATGTTCCTCGTCTGGCTGGTGCACACCAGCGTGGACTGGCTGCACCTCATTCCCGGCGTGACGGGCATCGCGCTCTGTGGCGCGGCCGTGCTGGTGGCGCCGTGGGCGCGCAAGCACGCCGCTCCCGGGCGCTCGCGGCTGCGCCTGGCGACCGTCGTGCTGTGCGCGCTGGTCGTGCTGTTCGGAGCCACCATGGTCGGCCGCTCCGCCCTCGCTGACAAGTACCGCTCCGACGCCCAGGACATCGTCGCCACCGACCCGCGCGGGGCGCTCGACAAGACGGCCGACTCGCTCAGCCTCAACGACGAGTCGCTGCCGGCGTACTACGTCCAGGCCGCGGCCCACGCCCGCCTCGGCGGCTACGAGCCTGCCCGGGCCTCGCTGCTGGAGGCAACGCGCCGCGAGCCTCACGACTTCGTGCCCTGGGGCCTGCTCGGCGACCTCGCGGTGCGCAGGGGCGACTTCGCCCAGGCCCGGCGCGACTACGGCCGCGCCTCGGAGCTGAACCCGCGCGACGCGGGCCTGAAGCAGCTGGCCCAGCGCCCGCGCTCGGCGCTTACAGGCCGATGAGTCGCCGCCACCGCGAGATGCCGCCCGCACGGCTAGCCGCGGCGTAGAGCGGCCCTCGACCGCTGGATCTGAACTCCTCCGGCCGGGGCCACTCACTTCGACCTTCGACAAACGCCCGCAATTCCCGTTCGATCCTTGCTTCCGTCCAAGACCGCTTGCGTCCGCGCCCTCTCCCGCCCAGGGGCGGCTTGCTGGCCGCCGCGAAGGCATAGCGCGTCGCGGGTCCCGACCCACGCGGGACGAGCGCGGCGTGGCGAACCAGCTCGTTAAGGTCTTTGCCGGCACTGGATCGACCGACTCCAGCGGCCACCTCGTAGTCCCGGCGGCTGAACTCGCGCCGCCCCTCAATTCGCAGCCCTGCCAGCGCACGCTCTTGGTTGGGATTCAAACGCAACGGGCTGCTTCCGGATGGGGTCACGAGCGCGGTGAGATCGGCGATGGTGGCTGCAACCCGCTCGTATTCCTCGGCGAGACCGCGCAGGAAGTACGCGAGCCAGGCTTCCATGTTGAAGGTGTTCGCCCTCACGGAACGCAGCGCTGCGTAATAGGCGGGCCGATCCTCGGCGTAGTAGCGCTCGAAGGAGAACATGCGGCCGGGGAGGACGCCGCTTTTCATGAGCAGCGCTGTTTGAAACAGACGCGCGGCACGGCCGTTGCCGTCCGCGAAGGGATGAATCTCGGTGATGCCGTAATGGAGGACGCCGGCCAGGACGAAAGCGGGCTCGGCGTTCGCGGCGACCTTCGCGTCGAGCCAGTCGAACATGCCTTCCACCCGCCCTGGCACCTCGTCCTTGGGCGGGCCTTCGTGCAGGACGGTGTTGGTGATCCGATCGACGACCACCGCCACCCCATCCCGCCACTCTCCCTCGTGGTGAGGCTTGAAATGAGGGTCCTCGTCGCGTCCGAGTCCTTTCGTGGCGACGCCGTGGAGGTCTTTGAGGAAATCAGGAGTGAGCTGCAGATTGGCTTCGAGACGTTCATCGAGCAGGTCGAGTGCCGAGACGTAGTTGACCAACTCGATCTTCGCTCTAGTAGTGGCGGCCAGTTGTCCGCGCGCGGCGCGCTCAGCCTCGACGATGGGCAACTCGTTGCCCTCGATCAAGGTCGAGTAGTGGACCGTTCCCACCCTTGCCGAAACGCGTAGTTGGTCAGCCACCGCGGGCAGGACACGAGCCCCGCCGATGGCGCCCAGCGCCTTTGAAATGCGCATCAGCAGCTCCGACGCTTCCGGTGTGTAGCGGCGGTAGTTGGCGCCGAACGAGATTGGGGTCAGATCATCCATTCCCACCCAGTCTACCGGATAGGAGCATAATTATTTTAGCTCTATGAAGGGATAAGATTGCCTTATCTACCGTTCTCAAGCAAGAAGTCTGCCGAAGCGGCCTACCATCCAGGAACATCTCATCGGCCGGGCTGCACGCTAGCTCCGCACCGTCGCCTGGCTCACCACGCCCGCCACCTCTGACCGCGTCTTACCGCTCGAGAACGGACTCCGCGAAAGCCGTCAAAGCCCGCGCCTGCCTCAACGATGCCAGAAGACGTTGCCCTCCGAGGTCGGTGAAACCGTACTGCGACTCGTCCTTCAGGCTCAGCAATCGCTCCAGGGCCTTGGCTGCGGTCGGCCCATTCGGTGCGACCTGCTCTACGAGGCTCGTCGTCTCGCGGTGATCCTGGCCGCGAGCGCGCTCACCCAGCGCCTGGCAGCAGGCGGCATCGGCTGCAGCTATCCCCGCGAGTACCGCGGACGAGATCGCTGCCTTGATCTCCTCGGGCGGGCTTGTTGGGTTTGCCAGCTCCGCGACTTGCAGGTGTGCCCGAGCGTCTCGGAGGCGCGCACGCGCCTCCTCTCGCCCGCATCGCTGAGTCCGGCGCGGCTGGCGTGGTGTCACTGCGGAATCCCGGAAAGCAGCTCCAACGGGGTTCCGCCCAAACTGATGCCGTCGCGGCGCAGCGCGTCAAGGATCGGCGCGCTCGAACGGGCCATCTCGTTCAGCTGGCTCTCCGAAGACTCGACCACAGCAGCGTGGTTCCCCGTCCAGGTGAACACATCTGTCGCGAGGCGCTCGCGCTGCTCCCGCCAGCGACGATCAGCTTCATCGATCGAGTTCGGTCTCACCAGGAAAATGTCGACGTCGCTGTCGGCGTCGCCATCGCCTCGTGCGGCAGAGCCGAACAGGGAGGCGTGCACAGCCGGAGGCGACCAGCGAGAGACCGCCGCTCGCAGCCGGTTCAGGAGATCGCGGCGCATCATGGCCAGCGCCTCGACTGCCGGCGCGGCGAGGTGCTCCCGGTTGAGCGTGTGCATGAGGGCCCGGCCGGCGGGCTCGCGGCGGACGATGCCTTGGTCCACCAGGCGGTCCAGCGCCTTTCGGACCCCGTCGGGCGAGCCCCGGGCCACCAGTTCAGCCACGCGCCGGCCGGTCAGCGGCCGGGTGGTGCGGGAGAGCGCGACGAGGACATCGCCTTCAAGGGCCGGCGATACCGCGGTGTAGGGACGAGCTACATCCATTAGTGACTACTATATCCGGCATATGACTGCTTAACAAGGCAAGCCCGCAGTAAAGCCCGGTCGACCTAGCTCCGCACCGCCGCCTGGCTCACCACACCCGCCACCTCCTGCCACCACGCGCGCGCAGTAGCTGTCTCGGCGCGCTGGATGCGGTCGCGCACGTAGCGAAACAGCTGGCGCTGGCCGCCCACGGCCATCACGCCGTCGCCGGTCACCGCCAGGCGGCCGTCGGCCAGCAGCGACAGGGCGCCCGGCTTGTCACGGCGCACCCGCAGCCGGCGCAGCACCTCCTCGCCTTCCACGGTGGAAGGCGAGGAGGGGTCGCCGTACTCGGCCCGCCAAGGCTTCACGGTGAAGATCGGTGAGCGGCCCGAGAGCACGGGCAGCGTGAGCTCGGGCTCCTCCAGCGGGCCGCTGCGCCAGCGGTCGAACAGGCCCTCCACCTCCTCGCGCACGTGCTTGCGTACGAGGATGTGAAGGTGGTCGCCGGCCTCGATCTCCGTAGAGCCGCGGGGGAGCAGGGCCTCGTCGTTTCGCACGAGCACGCTCACCAGCGCGTCGCGTGGCAGCTGGAGCTGGTTGACGAGCCGGCCCACGATCACGTCGGTGTCCGCCACGGGATAGTCGAGCACCTCGGCACCCAGGCGCCGGATGGACCCCACCTCGTGAAGCGGCCGAGCCAGCGCGGGCTGATCTGCGGTGAGGCCGAGCGCTTTGGCCAGCGGCTCGAAGGTGGCGCCCTGCAACAGCGTGGATGCCAGCACCACGAAGAAGACGATGTCGAAGAAGGCGCCGGCGTTCTCCACGCCCTCGATGACGGGAAAAGTCGCGAGCACGATTGGGACCCCGCCGCGCAGGCCGGCCCAGCCTACGAGGGTTGACTCGCGCAGGCTCAGGCCGGCGGGCAGCGTGGCGAGCAAGGCTGCCAGGGGGCGGGCCACGAACATCAGCACGGCGGTGATCAGCAGCGCGTCGCCGGCGATCTCGCCGAGGTCGCCGGGGTTCACGAGCAGTCCCAGTGTGAGGAAGACCGCGATCTGGCTGACCCAGGCCAGGCCGTCGTGGAAGTCGTCGATCGTGCGTCGCGCCGGGATGGTGGCCGAGCCCAGCGTCAGCCCTGCGATGTAGACCGAGATGAAGCCCGAGCCGTGCAGCACGTCGGCCAGGCCGAAGGCCAGGGCCGCAGCGGCGATCGAGGCCACGGGGTAGAGGCCGGTGGTAGAGATGCGCGCCCGCTGGAAGCCCATCACGGCGAGACGGCCGACCACGAGCCCCACGCCTACGCCGATGCCCAGCTCGGTGACGGTGAGGACCAGCACGTCGAGCGGGCCGAAGTCGGGCTGCTGGATGTACTCGATGAACGCGAGCACGAGCACGATTCCCACCGAGTCGTTCAAGCCCGACTCGCCCTCCAGGATGCGGGCCAGCCGGCGGTCCAGGCTCGAGCCGCGCAGGACCGAGAAGATCGCGGCGCTGTCGGTGGCGGCCACGATCGAGCCCAGCAGGAGTCCCTCCAATGTGGAGAGGTCGAGCAGCCAGGAAACGGCGAAACCCACCACGGCGGCGGTCACCAGCGTGCCCACGATTGCCAGGGACACGCTGGTGCCCAGCACCGGGCGGATCTCCTTGAAGCCCGCCGCCAGGCCGCCCTCGAACAGGATCAGCGCGAGCGCCACGACGCCGATCGTGCGCGCCAGCTCCACGTCCTCCCGGGAGCCGCCGAAGTCGATCAGGCCCAGAACGTCGGACCCCAGCAGCATGCCCACGCCGAGGAACAGCACGAGGCCGGGCACGCGCAGGCGTCCGGCCACCAGCGATGCGGCGATGCCCAGGACGAGCAGGGCTCCCGCCACCAGGATCAGAGTGCCGTCAGCCATTCCGCGCCGAGTCTACGGTCGGGGTCTGGCGCATAATGGCTTCGCCATGGCCACCCTGACGGCAACTTCGCTCTCGCCCACAGAGCAGCGTACGCTGGACCGCCTCGTGGCCTCGCTCGAGTCCGAGCTCCGCGACGACCTGCTTGCGGTCTGGTTGTTCGGGTCGCGCGCCAGGGGCGAGCCGCCCGGCGACGACTCCGATGTGGACCTGATGGTGATCACTCGCACCGGCGAGGACCCAGAGCGCGTGCAGGAGCTCAGGAAGGAAGCCGCAGGAAGTGAGGGGCTCGACCTGTTCCGGATCTCGACGTTGGTACGAGACCCGGCCTGGATAGCCGAGCGTCGCGCAGTCGATTCATTCCTCCTGCAGGAGGTCGATCGCGACCGGATCGTGCTCTATGGGTCCGACGGGGGCGAGTTTGGCGAGCGCGTGCCCTTCAGGAGGCGTGGGGACGGACGCGTGAGCGAGCGAACTGACGAGTATCTCCGCGACGCGCGTGAAGGCGTCGCGGCCGCGCAGGCACTGCTCGAGGCCGAGGTGCACAACCGCGCGATCAGCCAGGCCTACTACGCCATGTTTTTGGCTGCGCGCGCCGCACTCAGCGAGGAAGACCGCTTCGCGCGTACCCACGATGGGACGTGGCACCTGCACCACGACGTCTTCGTGAAGACCGGCCGCTTCCCGGCAGACCTGCATGCCGGGGCCCGCGAGACCGAGAAGCGGCGCTACTACGTGGACTACGAGAGCGGCCGCTACACCTTCGACCAAGGCCGCGAGACGGTGGAGCTGGCCGAGCGCTTCCTCGCGGCAACAGTGGAGCAGCTCAGCGCTAGCTGACACACTCCGCGCGCCTTGTGCCGAGCACGAAAGGGGGTGGGGACCCGCGCCGCCCGCCGGCTCGTCCTCGCCTTCACGGTTTCGCTGGCGCTGCTGACGGCCTCCGCGACCGTTGCGGGCGCCCAGACTCCGGGCTGCTTCGGCGCTCCCGGCGTGCAGTGCAGCACCGTGGACGTGCCACTGGACCGCTCGGGGGCGGTGCCCGGCACCGTTCGGCTGGCGGTGCGCCGCGTGCCGGCTACCCGCGGGCCGTCGCAGGGCACCGTGATGTTCCTCGCCGGCGGCCCCGGCGAGTCCGCGCTCTCGGTGCTGCCGGCGCTGGCACAGGTGTTCTCCGCCCTGCTTCCCAACTACGACCTCGTCACCTTCGATCAGCGCGGCACCGGGCAGTCGGGACCGCTGGCGTGCGCGGCGCTGGCGAACCCCAGCGGCACCACCGCCTCGGCCTACGGCAGCTGCGGGAACCAGCTCGGCCCGGCGCGCCAGTTCTACCGCTCGGCGGACTCCGCGGACGACACCGAGGCCGTGCGGCAGTCGATCGGAGCGCCGCAGGTCGCCCTCTTCGGCGTGTCCTATGGCGGACGGGTGGCGGGCGAGTATGTGCGCCGCTACCCGGGGACGGTGAGCCGCATGGTGCTCGATTCGCCCAGCACGCTCGAGGGCAGCGACCCGTTCTCGCTCCAGCGCCAGCAGGCGCTGCGGCGGGTGGTGGGGGCCGAGATCTGCGCCCGCCGGGCGTGCCGGTCGTTCAGCCGCAGCCCCTACCGCGACCTCTCGCGCCTTGCCCTGCGCCTGCGCCGCCGCGGGCTGCGGGCCACGATCTACACCGGCAGCGGCCGCCCCGACCGCGGACGCCTGACCGTGGATGACCTCTACGCGCTCGTGGCGCTGGCCGACCTGGACCCGGTGCTGCGCGCCGAGCTGCCCGGCGCGGTGAGCTCGGCCCGCCGCGGCGACGGCGCGCCGTTCGCGCGGGCGCTCGTGCGCACGATCGTGGGGCTCGGTGGCCAGGGTGACGACGAGCCGGTGAACGACGTGACCTTCACCGCCACCTCCTGCGTGGAGGCACCCACGGCCTGGGACCCGGCCGGCGCGCCGGATGTGAAGGCGCGCACCGCGGCGGTGAACGCGCGCATCGGCCAGCTCGGCGCCGGCGCGTTCGCGCCCTTCGGCGCGCGCACGGTGGTGCAGGGAGGCGTGATCACACCGCGCTGCCTGCTGTGGCCGTCGGTCAACCGCCCGCCCGTGGCCGGTGGCACCTCGCCCGTGCCCACGCTGGTGATCAGCGGCGCGGAGGACCTGCGCACCCCGCGCGAGCGCGCGTCGAGCGTGGCCGGCCAGTACGCGGGCGCCACGCTGCTCAACGTGCCCTACACCGGCCACTCCGCCGTGCCGAGCGACAGCTCGCTGTGTGCGGCGCGCGCGGCGTTCCGCTTCCTCGGCGGCGGCCCGCCCGCCACGGCCTGCCCCCGGGGGCGGCGGCCACTCGCGGTGGCGCCGCGGGCTCCGCGGCGCTTCAAGAGCCTCCGCGGCCGCAGCCGCAGCGCCAAGACGCTGCGCGCCGCGCGGATCACGCTGCGCGACCTCACCTACCAGCTCGCGGCCGCGTCGCGCGCGCGCATCGGCGGCCTGCGCGGCGGCCGGGCGGTGCTCAGCCCGCGCACGCTGTCGGTCCGGCTGGTGGGCTACCGCTACGTGTCCAAGGTGCGCGTGAGCGGCCGCCTGCGGATGCGCAAGGGCCGGCTCGTGGGCACCATCCGCGTGAGCGGCGGCGGGGCGCGGCGGGCGCGGATCGACGTGCGCGGCAACGGCCGCCTGCGGGCGCGCTTCAGCGCAGCGCCCGGTGTGACAGCCGTGGCGTCGGAGTCGATCGGCTCGCCGCTGGTCGTGCCGAAGGCCCCGCCGGGGCCGGTGGTGGGCGCGGGGCCGCTGCCCAAGCCGGACTTTTAGGCGCGCGTCGCGCCGCGGGCCTGGGCCTCGGCCAGCTCGGCCAGGCCCCACAGGTCGCGCCACTCGTAGTCGGGGTGCTCCTCGCCCGGCGCCTGCTCGCAGTGGCGGTTCACCCAGGCGGTCTGCATCCCCACCTCCTGGGCGGGGGCGATGTCGTACTTGAAGCCAAAGGCCACGTGCAGGATCTCCGCCGGATGCGCGCCGGTGTGCTCCAGCGCGCGGGTGAAGGCCGTGGTGTCGGGCTTGTAGGTCTTGAGGTCCTCGGCCACCACCACCTCGTCGAAGGCCAGCGGCGCCAGCTGGCGCAGCGTGTGCTCCATGATGTGGCGGTCGGTGTTGGAGATGATCACGAGCTTCACGCCGGCCTTCTGGACACGCTGGAGCGCGGGGATCGTGTCGGCGAAGGGCTGCCAGCTCTGCATGGCGCGCTCGAACGCATCGCCCTCCTTTTCGTTCCAGCGGTACCCGCGCTCGGCGTGCCAGGTGCGCAGGGACTCGTGGAGCACGTCGCGATAGGGGCGGTACTCGTCCTGGATCAGCTCGAACTGGATCGCCTCCCACTGCTCGCGCAGCTGCCGGCCCGTGCCCGGGTCGACTTCGCCCCGGCGGCGGGCCAGGTCGTACAGGAACGCGGCCGCGCCGCCCTCCCAGTCCACGAGGGTCCCGTAACAGTCGAAGGTGGCGACTTTCACCTGGGTCATAGGGATCGTGCGCAGCCGGCCGAGCCGGCTGCTTCGCGCAAGGCGCGGCCTACACTTGACCTTATATGGCACTTCTCGAGCAGGTTCAGTCAGACGCCACCGCCGCCCTGAAGTCGGGCGACCGTGAGCGCGCGGGCGCTTTGCGCCTGGTGGTGTCCGAGCTGCAGAAGGCCGCCAAGGACGGCACGGGCGACGAGGTGGAGGTGCTCGGCCGAGAGCGCAAGCGCCGGCTGGAGTCCGCCCAGGCCTACCGTGACGGCGGGCGCGAGGACCTCGCCGGGACCGAGGAGGGCGAGGCCGAGCTGATCGCCTCCTACCTGCCCGAGCAGGTCTCCGACGAGGAGCTGCACGCCATCGTGGGCGACGCCGTGGCCGAGTCCGGCGCCAGCTCGCCGAAGGAGATGGGCAAGGTGATGTCGCTGGTGATGCCCCAGGTGAAGGGCCGCGCCGACGGCAAGCGCGTCAGCGCGGCCGTCCAGGAGAAGCTCACTCCGTAGTGGCCCGCAAGCAGATCGAACTCTCCAACGATCTCGCCACCGAGCTGGCGGGCCCCGGCGACCAGGTCATCCGCACCCTCGAGGACCGCCTCGACTGTGAGGTCTACCTGCGCGGCAACCTGCTCACGCTCGACGGCGCGGACGAGGACGTGGCGATGGGGGAGACGGTGGTGCGCGAGATCACCGACCTCGTGCGCCAGGGCCATGAGGTGGCGCCTGGCACGATCGAGGCGATCGGCGGCGCTCTGGACCGCCACGAGAGCCCCTCCTCGATCCTCGAGGACGTCGTATGGCGCCACCGCTCGCTGAAGGTGGCGCCGAAGACCGTGAACCAGAAGCGCTACGTGGACGCCATCCGCCACCACACGGTCGCCGTTGGCATCGGCCCGGCGGGTACCGGCAAGTCCTTCCTGGCCGTGGCGATGGCTGTGGCCGCGCTGCAGCGCCGCGAGGTGAGCCGCATCGTGCTCACCCGCCCCGCGGTGGAGGCCGGCGAGCGGCTGGGCTTCCTCCCCGGTGACCTGATGGCCAAGGTCGACCCCTACCTACGCCCGCTGTTCGACGCGCTCTACGACATGCTCGAGCCCGACAAGGTCACCCAGCACCTCGAGCGTGGCGTGATCGAGGTGGCGCCGCTTGCATTCATGCGCGGGCGAGCGCAGCCACTTGACCGGCAGGTGCTCACTCCATCCGGGTTCCGGGCGATCGGCTCTCTGTGCGTCGGCGATCTCGTCACCGGCTCCGACGGCCGTCCGACTCCCGTACTGGGCGTGTACCAGCAGGGCCGCAGGGACCTCTTTCGCCTTCGAGCGCAGGACGGCGCATCAACCCTGTGCTGTGGTGAGCATCTCTGGTTTGTCACCACACCGGACGACCGCAAGCACGGCAAACCCGGTCGCGTGGTGGAGACGCAGGACATGGTGGGACGTCTACGTCGCCACCATCAGCATCGCTTCGAGCTTCCTCAATTGAGCGGGCCGGTGCAGTTCGAGCCCTGTGAGGTTCCCCTAGATCCGTACGCGCTGGGCCTTCTGCTCGGTGACGGTTGCCTCACCACCTCGACAACGCCCAGCTTCACCACGGCGGATCCCGAGCTGGCAACGGCGCTGGAGTCGGCGCTTCCCGGAATCGAACTGCGACGCAAGGGTTCCGTCGACTATGCCCTACGCCACGTCGAGGGGCATCGTGGCGGCGTGATCGTGTCGAACCCGGTCACGGTCGTGCTGCGGGAGCTGGGCCTCGCTGGGACACGCTCGAGCACGAAGTTCGTCCCAGATTCCTATCTTCACAACTCCCCGGAAGTTCGGCTCGGCGTCCTGCAGGGTCTGCTCGACAGTGACGGTGGGCCTGTCACCCAACGCGCACGCACCTGTCGGATCCAGTACAGCACCTGCTCGACTCGGCTGGCCGACGATGTCGTGTTCCTCGTCCGGTCGCTCGGAGGAGTCGCCTATCGCCGGCGGCGGGTCGCTGCCGGCCGCCCGCCCGGGCGTGCGAACGGAAGGCCGGTTCACCATCGACACGACGCCTACGTGTTGGGCATTCGGCTTCCGGCCGGCCTCGAGCCGTTTCGGCTTGCGCGCAAGCGCGCTGTCTACCGCCAGCACGGCGGTGGGCGCCCGATGCGGTTCATAGAAAGCATTGAGCCTGCCGGCCAAGCGGAGACGGTCTGCATTCAGGTGGCGGCCGCCGATTCGCTTTACGTCACCGACGACTTTCTACTGACCCACAACACGCTTAACGACGCGTTCATCATCGTGGACGAGGCTCAGAACACCACTCCCGAGCAGATGAAGATGGTGCTCACGCGGCTGGGCTTCGGCTCGAAGATGGTGGTCACCGGCGACATCACCCAGGTCGACCTGCCCAAGGGGCAGGGGTCGGGCCTCGTGGCCGTGAGCGAGATCCTGTCCGACGTGGAGGGGATCGAGTTCGTGCGCTTCGGCAGCGAGGACGTGGTGCGCCACAAGCTCGTGCAGCGGATCGTGGCCGCCTACAGCGCCCACGCCGAGCGCCAGGCCCCCGAGCTGCGCGCGGCCGGGCGTAAAAAGAGCTGATCGAGGTAGAGGTCATCGGCGTAGACCCGGCGTCGGTGCGCCCGGCCGCCGAGGCGGCCCTGGCCGCGGCCGGGGTGGGGGAGGGACACCTGGCCGTGGCCTTCGTGGAGGCCGAGGAGATCGCTCGCTTGAATCGCGAGCACCGCGGCCTGGACCGGCCGACCGACGTGCTCTCCTTCCCGGTGGACGAGGCCCGCCCGACCGCCGGCCCGACCGAGCTGGGCGACGTGGTGATCTGCCCCGATCACACCGAGGACCTGACCGAGGCCGTGGTGCACGGCGTGCTTCACCTGTGCGGCCACGATCACGAGTCCGACGACGGCGAGATGCTGGCGCTGCAGGACCGCGTGATGGAGCAGCTGCGGCCATGAGCACACGCTCGGGCTTCGTGGCGCTCGCCGGGCGGCCCAACGCCGGCAAGTCCACGCTGGTGAACCGCATCGTGGGGGGCAAGGTGGCGATCGTCTCGGACAAGCCCCAGACCACCCGCCGCGAGGTGCGCGGCATCGCCACCGGCCCCGACTGGCAGCTGGTGCTGGTGGACCTCCCCGGCGTGCAGCGCCCGCGCGATCCGATGACCGAGCGCATGCAACGCAGTGTGGAGCGCGCCCTGGGCGACGCGGACGCCGTGCTGTTCGTGCTCAACGGCGAGCAGCAGGTGGGGGCGGGCGACCGCTACATCGCCCGCGCCATCCGCAACTCGAGCGTGCCGACGGTGACCGCGCTGAACAAGGTCGATCAGCTCGACCGCGGGCGCACCGCGCGGGCGCTGGCCGGCGTGCCCGACCTCATGGTCCCGGGCGAGGTGTTCCCGGTGAGCGCGCTGAAGGGCCACGGCGTCGAGCCCCTCGTGGAGCACCTGGCTGCGCTGTTGCCCGAGGGGCCGTTCCTCTACCCGCCCGAGGATCGCTCGGACATGGCCGAGCACGTGGTACTGGCCGAGCTGATTCGCGAGCAGGTGCTGCGCCGCACGCGCGAGGAGCTGCCCCATGCGGTCGAGGTTGAGATCGCCGAGCGCTTCGAGCGCGAGGACGGCCTGCTGGTGGTGCAGGCCTCTCTGTGGGCCGAGGGCGAGTCCCAGAAGGCGATCCTGATCGGGGCGGGCGGACGCATGATCAAGGCCATCGGCACGGCCGCGCGCCGCGAGGTGGAGGCCGAGCTGGGCCGCCGCGTGCACCTGGACCTGCGCGTGCGGGTGCGAAAGGGCTGGCGTCGCGACGAGGGGCTGCTGGACCGCCTCGGCATCGAGTGAGCGGGCGGATAGGAGCGCTCCTGGCCCGGGCCGACGAAGCGCTGGCCGACGAGGTACGGCACACGAGGGATGCGTGGTCTCGCCGCCGATGGTGCCGGTGGCCGGAACTATCTCGTTCCGTCCGCCGCGGTCCACACCGCGCTATGGGACGTGGCCAGATCGATCGCCGCAACGTCCACCGGTCACCACATCGAGCCCTCGAGTGCCATCATCGGGTCGGCAGGTTCGACACGACGGCAGCGGCATCCCCGCAGCAGTCCCGGCATCAGCCTGCGGGGCGAGCGCCATCTGGTTGGCGACGTGATCCACTTCCACCCCGACGGATTCGGCATCCACGCACCGCGCCTTCGAGGACGGCCGGCGTGACGCTCCGCCTGATGGGCCTTCCGGCCCTGAGCCGGTGCCCGCACGCAACGGTGCGCCGCGCCGGCGACCGGGTCGAGCTTCGCTTCCTCGGCCCCGACTGCGACGAGGGGCTGGATGTCGAGTTGCGCATGCTCGGCCCGGGGCAGGATCCAGAGGGCGCGGAGCTGCGGCTGCTCGCGCAGCTCGAGGCGCTCGGCTACGCGGTCGAGCGGCTGCCGCTCGACGACGACGTGTGAGGCCGCCGATGCCGTCGGCACGCCGCGGGTGTCGCCCGCGGCGCGCGCGTGCGGCATCAGGACGTCAGGTCTTGATCAGCCCGTGCGGGTCGAGCACGAACTTCTTGGCCGCGCCCTTGTCGAAGTCCTCGTAGCCCTGCGGCGCCTCGGGGAGCGAGATGACCGTTGCGTTCACCGCCTTCGCGATCTGCGCGCGGTCGTTGAGGATCATCTGCATGAGGCCGTGGTGGTACTTCATCACCGGGCACTGACCGGTGGTGAAGCTGTGCGACTTCGCCCAGCCGAGACCGATCCGGATCGCCAGCGAGCCCACCTTGGCGGCGTCGTCGACCGCGCCGGGGTCGCCGGTGACGTAGAGGCCGGGGATGCCCAGCTTGCCGGCCGCGCGGGTGACTTCCATGATCGAGTTCAGCACCGTCGCCGGCGCCTCGTGATCGGCGTCGGTCCCGTGCCCGCGGGCCTCGAAGCCCACGGCGTCGACCGCCGCGTCGACCTCGGGCACGCCGAGGATCTGCTCGATCTGGTCCTTCGGATCGCCCTTGGAGACGTCGACCGCCTCGCAGCCGAAGCTGCGCGCCTGCTCGAGCCGCTCGGGGATCAGGTCGCCGACGATCACGACGGCGGCCCCCAGCAGCTGCGCCGAGTAGGCCGCGGCGAGACCCACCGGCCCGGCCCCCGCTATGTACACCGTCGAGCCGGACGTGACCCCCGCCGTGTAGGCCCCGTGATAGCCGGTCGGGAAGATGTCCGAGAGCATGGTCAGGTCGAGGATCTTGTCCATCGCCTGGTCCTTGTCGGGGAACTTCAGCAGGTTCCAGTCGGCGTAGGGGACGAGCACGTACTCCGCCTGGCCGCCGACCCAGCCGCCCATGTCGACGTAGCCGTACGCCGAGCCGGGACGTTCGGGGTTGACGTTCAGGCATACGCCCGTGTTGCCCGTCTTGCACATGCGGCAGCGGCCGCAGGCGATGTTGAAGGGCACCGAGCAGAGGTCGCCCTCCTTGATGTACTCGACCCCGGGCCCGGTCTCGATCACCTCGCCGGTGATCTCGTGGCCGAGGATCAGGCCCTCGGGCGCGGTCGTGCGGCCGCGGACCATGTGCTGGTCGGACCCGCAGATGTTCGTAGAGACACATTTGAGGATCGCCGCGTGCGGCAGCTTCCGGCCGACGTTCGCCGGGTTGACCCCCGGGCCATCCTTGAGCTCGAAGGTCGGGAAGTCGAGGTCGTGGAGCTCGACGTTGCCCGGCCCCATGTACGCGACGCCACTGTTCTCAGCCATGCTGATTTCTCCATTCGATTGAAAGGTGTGTTCTCACAGCCGCCTCCCGGCGATGTCGCCGGCGGTTCCCTGCCGCTCCGCCCCGGCGGGTGGTTCGACCGCACGATCGCCGCCCTCGATGTCGCCCATCGCCCCCTGAACGGGCTCGACCTCGAAATCTCGCGGACGCGCGATCGCGTCGTAGGCGGCTGCGGCGAGCACTCCACCGGCCAGGGGGCCGATCAGGTAGGCGGGTAGGTCACCCCATTCGGTGTCGCCGCCTCCGATCGTGCTCGCGAACAGCGGTCCGAAGGTGCGCGCGGGGTTCAGCGAGCCGCCGGTGAGCGGGCCGATCAGCAGGATCGCCGCCGCCACCGCGAGGCCGATCATCAGGCCGGCCCATCCGCCCGGCGCCCGCTTGTCGACCGCCAGCGCCATGATCGCCGTGACCAGCAGGAAGGTCCCGATGGCCTCGGCCACGATGGCCTGGAGGTAGTTGGTGCCGTCAGCGATGGTGGTCTGGCCGAGGCCAAGATCCTGCGCATCACCACCGAAGATCGCCCAGATCAGCAGCCCGCCGATGGACGCGCCGGCCAGCTGGGCACCGACGTAGGCCGGCACCTCGTCCCATGGGAAGCGTCTGACGGCAGCGAGCGACACGGTCACCGCGGGGTTGATGTGGGCGCCCGAGGTCGTGCCGAACGCATAGATCACAATCGCGACCGCGAGCGCGAAGGTGATCGCGATCATCCCCAGCCCCGCGTAGTCGAGCTTGCCCTCGCCCAACTTGAACGCCGCCACCACCGAGCCGGCGCCGAACAACACCAGGATCGCCGTTCCAGCCAGCTCGGCGGCGAGCCGCCGAGCCAAAACAGGCTCCATCCTTCCTACCTCCTTCCCCCCCTCAAGCTACCAGAACGTAGCCCTGACGGCGGGCCGGCGCCACCGTCTGTCCGGCCATTTCGCCCTGGCCGGACGGCCAGCGTGCGTCGAGACGGTCGCGACTGCTAGGCGTGCTCGAGGAGGCCGAGCCTGCTTGCGACGTACGCGACCTCCGCGCGGTGATGCACATCCAGCTTGCCTCTCGCCGCGGGGCGCAGGCCCGCACGGCGACGCTTAGAGCTCGTGCTCGGCCAGCCGAGCGCGGAGATCGCGGCAGCGTGCCGTGAGCCGCTCGGTGCAGGCCTGGGTCTCCCAGTGCGCAGGATGGTCGCGCCCGCCGTGGCAGCCTGCCGCCATCGCGAAGGCGTACTCCCACGTCGCCATGTGGGCCTTCAGCTCAGCCGTGGCCTGGGCGAACTCTGCCTTGAGACTCTCTCGCATGGGTGATCCCGGGTGGGTGGTCTCCCATTGAATCGGCAGGTCCGGACAAACACCTGAGTCTGAGACTGGGCCGGCGACGTGCCGGACCCACCGGCTCAGCGGCGCTTGGCGCTGTAGGCGTGCGCGCCGGCGCCGGCGAGCGCACCGGCGCCGGCGAGCGCACCGGCCTGGACGATCAGGTACTCCTCGCGGATCGGGCGGCCGTCGAACCAGCACTCGAGGATCTCGCGGACTCCGGCCGCGTAGCGCGCCTGGGCCGACAGCGTCGTGCCCGAGGTGTGCGGGGTCATGCCGTGGTGGGGCATCGTCCGCCACGGATGGTCCTCCGGAGCGGGCTGGGGGAACCAGACATCGCCCGCATAGCCGGCGAGCTGACCGCTCTCGAGCGCGATGACCTGGTCCGGCGGGTTGCCCGACAGCGCTCGGTAGAGGGGAAAACAGCCGACCTGCACTCCCGCGACCGTGCCCTTGGGCCGGCAGTCGCCCGGCTCACCCTCGGCCATGTCGAGGCCCGCGTAGCGGACCGCCTTGCGCGAGCTCGAGGATCGTCGAGAAGCCAGCCCCTTACACGACCGGCTGGTGGGACGATCCAACTGAGAGTGGTACATCTGTCCTGACTGCGGTCGCCAGCAATGGTTCGTGCTCCAGCGGAATCGGCCCGAACAAATACGCCAAGAATCGGCTGCTGCGACGGCGTTAGGCGGGCTATCGCCTCCGCGCACGGCTGAGGTTTTACTACGGTGCGCGCCTGCGAGCGGACGGGTTCGAGCGCCTCGACGGCCCCGCTACGATCACGGGCGTCGGCTTCTTCAACGTCTCGCACGGCCAGACCGGCGAGCGCCCAACGCGTTCGAGCTGCACTCGGTGCTCAGGTTCCCCGGGGGCGCTGCTCCTCGCCTGCGTGATTCGAGCTGCGCCCCTCATGAAGGCACCTAGCCGCGGATATGCTTGTCCGGCATGGTTGACCGGAGCTCGCGGCACTCAGAGGCACAGGATCCCGGCCCGCAGGCCTGGTGCGTCTGCGGCGAGAAGGTCACCGTCGCCGACGCGCGGGAGGTGACCCTGCCCAACGGTCGTCCCGGCTGGGAGGGCTACTGCCCTGAGTGCGGCGCCCCTGTGTTCGCGATCCGCCGCAAACCGGCGGGCAGCTGATGCACCAGAGCTGAGTCCGCGTCTCGTCTGGCCGGCGCAGCGCTACGCGTCGGGCGTGGACGCCTACCTCGCAGTGGCGAGCAAGCGCGACCAGCCGGAGTACGCCGAGAGGCCCGTACGCGACCGCGCCTCGAGTATCGCTCCGCGCCGAATTCGATAGCGCCTGGAGTGCG
>DASROS010000038.1:0-3115 GCA_035646775.1 Thermoleophilaceae bacterium
GAGCAAGCGCACGCCGTCGCCCACGACGACGTACCCTGCCCCGGCGGGACCAGGGTTCGGCATGGCAGCGCCGTCGCTCCAGATGTAGACCCTCATCTCTGCCTCCACTCCATCGTCACGCGATTCGGGGCGGAAACTACCAGTAGGGATGAGGGGACATTCGCGAACGCTGGCCCACGGCGGCGTTCTGGCCCTGCTCTCCAAATCGTCCCGAGCGGGCATCTCTTGCGCGCCTGAGGAGACGCTCGCCTTCGCGTGGTTGCGAGCACGTCAACCGCCAGCGGGAGACACTCGCAAAGGACGAAAAGCGCTAGCAAGGGAGAGACCATCGCCTCAGGCTGAGGCCATATCGCTTGAGCCAATGCTGCGGGGTTCAGAGCGATAACGTTGGTATATGTCGAGGGTTGAGCGGGATCCTGAACGCGGCCGAGCGGCTGCAGCCAAGTTGAAGGCTCTCGGCGCGAAGAGAATCCTCATCAAGGCAGCCGAGCAGGGTTACATCACGGAACTCGCATGCAAGATGCCCGAATGCTTCTGCCCCGAGGAGCTTGGAGGCGCGTGCTACTTCGAGCCGGTAACCCCCGAGTTGAGCGACTGGATGCCTACCGTCGAGCACTACCCGCTCTCCAAGAGAGGGGGCGGCAAGGAAACCGTGGACAACGTCCTCCTGGCGCACCGCCTCTGTAATCGCATCGATTACTCGATAAGTGACGGCCGTTCGTACGCGAGCGATCTCAAGAGGATTAGGAAGGCCCGTGAGGACGCGATCCGCCGCAACAACGAAGGACCAGACGCCTTAACGCGAATCGTAACTGTTCAGGTGTTGGCGTCCTGGGTGCCGAGCCAGCGGCGGTAGGCGGCGAGCAGGCGTGATAGGGCTGGGTTTGTGCGGATGTCGACGTCGAGGAGGGCGATCTGGTGATGTCGCGCGCCGCGCTGGCAGGTCGCGATCAGCTCGCGACGGCCGTTGGTGAGCCCGATGGATACGACTTCGACGTGCTCGCCGATGACGGTGCCTGAGCACGGGAGATGAGCGTCTTCGTCGAAGGCGTTCTCGAACGCTGTGAGCGCTTCGTCTTCGTCGTAGCAGTCGATCGTGATCTCGGCGATCAGGGTGTCGAGTTCGTGATTGGCTTGACTGGCGCGAGTCATGGCCTGTTGGGGGTCAGGCGGCTCGGGGGAGCCGTTGGAGGGTGAGGGGTGGGCAGCGGATCTCGCCGGTGTGGAAGCGTCCGACGGGGCGGTGTAGGCAGACGGTCGCGCGCTCGTCATCGAGGTCGACGATCGTGCCGTGCAGGCCGCGCAGGTAGCGCGGGCTGATTGTGTGGTTGATGCGCACGTGCTCGCCGACACACAGCTCGGCCAGCGCGGTGGCGGAGCGGACGGTGTGCAGGAGGTGGTGGCGGGCGCCGACGGCGTCGGCGAGCGCGGTGAGGTGCTCGTCGAGCTCACCGTCTGCGATCGCTTCCAGCAGCGAGCGCTCGGGGTAGAGGGCCGGGGACGCCGGCGGCGCGGCGTTGGCCTGCGTGGCCGCCGGGGCTGGGAGCTGGGGCGGGTGGTGGCGGCGGGAGCGTTTGCCCATCGCCGCGATGATCGCCCGGCGGGCGGACCGAACCGGTCAGGTCGGGCCGGCGGCGGGCAGCCACGGCTGGCCGCCGGCGAGGCGCCCGAGCGCGTCCAGCGCGCCGAGGCGGTGTTTGCGGGCGGTGGAGATGTAGCTGCGCACCGCCAGGAACCGCTCGGCGCCCTGCGGGGTGCGCCAACAGCCGGAGATCTTCTGCTGGATCTTGATCATCCGCAGGTCTTGCTCGGCCTGGTTGTTGGTGAACGGCACCCGGAAGTCGTGGGCGAAGCGCAGCACGTCGTCGCGGTCGCGCTCGAGGCGCAGCAGCAGGTTGTGGGCCTTGGTGCGCTTGCCCTGATCGACGGGCGGGTGCTCCTCATGGCCGATGGCGATGATCGCCTGGTAGCTGTCCGAGAGCTCGGTCAGGGCGCCGGCGGACAGCGCCTTGCGGCCTGCGGCGCACGCGGTCTCGACGGCGTGCTTGGTGTCCAGCAGCAGGCAGCTCATCGCCAGCGGCCAGGTGTGCCCGGCCTCGGCGGCGGCGACCAGTTCACGCAGGTGATGGGCGTTGCAGAGGGCGTGCTCGCAGGCCGTGTAGTTGCGGTAGGGCGCCCAGCCGTCGTGGACGCCGACGCCCGTAAAGGCATCCAGCACGCCGGCGTCGTCGATCGCGTCGCAGCCGCGCTTGGCGTGGGCTGTGTAACGCGTCAGGCGCTCCGTCGAGGCGCTGTGCACCCACCCCAGGCGCCCGGCGATCCGCGCGCCGGTCTCGTCGAAATGCGCGACCGGCGCGGCGACCAGCAGCTCGCGCAGGCGTTCGTCGAAGTCGCACAGCCCGGCGGCCGCCACCGCCACCCAGTTGGCCAGCGTGCCGGTCGAGACCGCCGCGCCGGCCAGGTCGCCCAGAAGCTGGGCGGCGCGGTCATAGGGCAGGTGCTGAAAGACGCACACGTACACGCCCAGCGCGCGCAACCGGGGCCCGTACTGCGCCGGCGCCAGCACACCGGCCGGGAACGTCCCGGCGCTGATGTGCCCGCAGCCGCAGCGCCACCGCGCTGCGACATGCTCGACGACCCCCAGCAGCGCGCCCTCGGGCAGATCGAACACCTGGCGCGACTCGCCACCGCCGACCGCTTCGGCGTCGGCGAGGTCGCCGTCACAAGCCTCGCAGCGCTCCGGCGGATGCGCGACGCGCTCGTCAACAACCTCGCGGCGCGCCAGATGGTGGCCCGGGGCGCCCTCCTGGCCGCCCTGCGGCCGGCCCGAACGCTCGCGCAGGCTGCGCTTCTTGGCGTCCGCCGACGGCTTGGACAACCCGTCCGAGGACGGCGGCCGCGACGAGTTACGCGAGTTGCCCGCAACCCGCGCCTTCAACTCAGCGACCTGCGCCTGAAGCTCGGAGATCAACGCGGCCTGCGAAGCGACCAACGCCTCGAGCTCCGCATAGCTGGGCCGTCCCCGGCCGCCGCGATCCCCACCCCGCACACACCAGCACTTCCCCACAGACCAGCCCGATCCTGCTTATGTCAACCCGCACCCCGCCCCCGGAAC
>DASROS010000039.1:0-2440 GCA_035646775.1 Thermoleophilaceae bacterium
CGCCCGCCGGAGCCGCGAGGATGCTCGGCGCGTCGGCGGGTTTGACGGCCCGCACGATCGCGCCGTGGAGCCCCTCGGCGACCGCGTGGGTGAACGTGACGCTCGCCTCGTCGAAGCCGGCGTCCGCGAGCAGCCGCTCGTACTCGCCCGCCGCGAGCGCCCCGGCGATGCAGCCCGACCAGCTCCCGCGCTCGGCGCGCTGGGCCTCGGTCACGCCGTCCTCGGCGACCACGTCGCTAACCCGGATCATTCGATAGGGCGGCGGTGGCCGGCGGCGGGGAGCGCGGGAACGTCCGACTGAGCGGGGAGAATGGGGGTGTCGAAGCTCCGTCCACCCCGCTCAGGAGGATCACCGTGAAGGTGACGCGCCGGACGTGCACCAAGAAGGTACAAGTCGTCGCGGACGCCACCGGGGTGGTGTCGCACGCCGGCAGCGTTGTTCTCACCGAGCTGGCCGATCGACTCGGGCTGACGGACGGCCTCAGCGCGGCGATGGCGCCGACCCGCGAGCGGCTCTCGGCCCACGATCCGGGGCGGGTCCTGCGCGACCTGGCCGTGATGCTCGCCGACGGGGGTGACTGCCTGGCCGACCTGGGAGCGCTTCGCGATCAGGTGGATCTGCACGGCGCCATCGCCTCGGACTCGACCGCCTGGCGTGTGATCGACGCGATCGGGCCCGAGCGCCTCGAGGCGATCCGGGCGGCGCGCGCGAGCGCCAGGGCGCGCGCCTGGGCTGCGGGGGCTCGCCCGGCCGAGATCGTCCTCGACATCGACGCCACCCTGCTCACCGCCCACTCCGACAAGGAGGGCGCCGCCCCCACCTACAAGCGCGGCTTCGGCTTCCACCCGATGCTCTGCTACCTGGGCGGTGAGCCCCTTGCGGGCGCCCTTCGGCCCGGCAACGCCGGCGCCAACACCGCCGCCGATCACATCGGCGTGCTCGTCGATGCGCTCGATCAGCTCCCCGAGCAGGTGCGCGAGGACGAGCAGACTCCGATCCTCGTGCGCACCGACTCGGCCGGGTGCACCCACGAGTTCCTTGCTGCCGTTGTCGAGATGGAGTGCGCCTTCTCGGCCAGCATGAGGATCGACGAGCACGCTCGCGAGGTGATTCTCGCCCTCCCGGAATCGGCATGGACACCGGCGATCCGACAAGACGCCACCGAGCGTGAGGGCACCTGGGTCGCCGAGCTTGGCGCTCTGGGGCTGTCGGGGTGGCCGGCCGGATCGCGGGCGATCTGTCGCCGCGAGCGCCCTCACCCCGGCGCCCAGCTCACCTTCAGTGACGCCGATGGCCACCGCTTCCAGGTGCTGCTGACCAACCAGGCCGGCGATCCGGTCGCTCTGGAGGCCCGCCACCGCGCCCGGGCGCGCATCGAGGACGCGATCCGGGCCGCCAAGGACTCGGGCCTGCGCAACCTGCCCTTTCGCGAGTTCGCGGCGAACGCCGCCTGGCTGGAGCTGGTGCTCGTCGCCCAGGACCTCCTTTCCTGGGCCCAGTCACTTCTTCTGGAGGGCGATCTCGCCCGCTGTGAGCCAAAGCGGCTGCGCTACCGGCTCCTGCACGTGGCCGGGCGGATCACCCGCTCGGGCCGACGGACGCGGCTGCACCTTCCCGAGGGCTGGCCCTGGGCCGGTGCGCTCGTGGAAGCCTTCTCGCGCCTGCGGGCGCTCCCGGCTCCCGGGTAGCGCCCCACGGGGCGCCGTGAGGTCGAGGAGTGGCGGGGTGGGCGATCCCGCCTGCCCGCACGCGGCTCGCCGACCGTGCCCGGAGGCCTTGGCGAGCACTCCGCGGTCGTTCTCGTCGACGTGAATGCCGCGCATGAGGCCATCTCGCCCCTACGTCACGCCCGGGAGCTGATTCCCGGCGCCTGTTGCACGATCCGGGCTAGCGTCGATACGGAAGCGAGTACTGAAATGAAGGTGACCCTGTTGCTCGCGGACTTCGCACAAGTCGCCGACGGCAAGCTGACGGTGGTAGGCGGTGGATGGAACATCACCGGGCCGCAGCCCAGCCCCAGCGCACTGGCGGTGATCTTCGAGGTCCCGTGGGATCAGACGAACCGGAGGCACCAGTTCAAACTGGAGCTGATGGACGCCGACGGAGGGAAGGTGATGGCCGAGAGCCCAGACTCGGGTCCGGTCCCTGTCTGCATCGAGGGTGAGTTCGAGGTCGGGCGTCCGCCCGGCATCAAGCCGGGCTCCTCGATGAACTTCCCCCTGGCCCTCAACCTGCCGCCCCAGCCGATCAGGCCAGGCCAGCAGTACGAGTGGCGGCTGGCCGTCAACGGCGAGACCGACGACGACTGGCGGCTCGGGTTCAGAGCCCGCCCGTTCCCTGCCGCCTGAGTTCCCCACCCGGGTATCGAGGCACTGACGCACCCGGTTTCATCGGCGCCACTGGGCCGCCGCGGCGACCTGTCGCCCGGTCGATGTAGAT